>NZ_JBFAJK010000003.1:30532-333003 GCF_040655175.1 Micromonospora sp. NPDC050495
GGGCTCGCAAACCCGGCTCACTCCTCGCGCTCACCGTGCCGCCTTTCGTTCGCGACTGCGGGGCTCGCAAACCCGGCTCACTCCTCGCGCTCACCGTGCCGCCTTTCGTTCGCGACTGCGGGGCTCGCAAACCCGGCTCACTCCTCGCGCTCACCGCGCACCTCCGGCGATGACCTCGATGGCGGCGCGGCGCTGCGGCCGCAGGGTCGCGGCGGCGGCGCGGACCTGTTCCTCGGTCACCTCGCCGACCAGCCGGGGCAGGTCGTTGAGCAGGCCCGGCTCCCCGCGTTGCTGTTCCAGCACGGCCATCCGGAGCGCCCGGCCGAGCACCGCGTCGGTGTCCCGCAGCAGGTGGGTGGCCATCCGGGCCTGGGTGCGGGCCAGTTCCCCCTCGGTGAGCCCGTCGCTGGCCAGCCGGTCCAGTTCCTCGTCGACGGTACGCAGCACCTTGTCCACGTCGCCGCCGGGTGGCAGGTGGGCCTGGAGCAGCAGCGCGGTGGGGTCGCGGACGTCGAACGGGTCACCCATGAAGCCCAGGTAGCCGCCGAGGCTGGTGACCGTGCGGTCCCGCTGGACCAGCCGTTCGACCAGCCGGGACGCGTCCCCGTCGGTGAGCACCTCGGCCAGCACCACGTAGGGCAGGTAGCCGGCGAAGTCGGTCACCGGGTCGGGCACCCGCCAGGCGCCGGCCACCGCGGGCAGCGGCGCCAGCCGGTCGGTGTACGAGTGCCGCCGCTCGGCGGTGAGGTCGGGCTCGGCGAAGTCGGGCCGCCGCGGCGCGGGGCGGGCCGGCACGTCCCCGAAGTGCCGCTCGATCAGCCCGGTCGCCTCGGTCACGTCGATGTCGCCGCTGACCGCGAGGACCGCGTTGCCGCTGGCGTAGTAGCGGCGGAAGAAGTCGGCGGCGTCGGCCACGGTGGCCGACTCCAGGTCGTCGAACGAGCCGTAGCCGTCGTGGGCGTTGGGGAAGGTGTCGAACATCACCGGCGGCAGGGTCAGCCAGGGGAAGCCGCCGTACGGGCGGTTGAGCACGTTGACCCGGATCTCCTCCTTGACCACGTCGACCTGGTTGCGCAGGTTCTCCTCGGTCAGCCGGGGGCCGCGCATCCGGTCGGCCTCCAGGAAGAGCGCCCGTTCCAGGGCGTTGCTCGGCAGCGTCTCGAAGTAGTCGGTGTAGTCCAGGTGGGTGGAGCCGTTGAAGGTGCCGCCGGCGCCCTGGACGTGGCGGAAGTGGGCGAGCTTCTCCAGGTTCTCCGAGCCCTGGAACATCAGGTGCTCGAAGAGGTGGGCGAAGCCGGTGCGCCCCTCGGGTTCGGAGCGGATGCCGACGTCGTAGACCACCGCCACTCCGATGACCGGGGCGCTGCGGTCGGGGGTGAGCACCACCCGCAGGCCGTTGTCGAGGGTGAACCGCTCGACCGGGTATTTCGTCGCTGGAATGCTGGCTCTCCGCGTCGGCACGTCCTCGACCCTAACGCGCCGGCACCGGCCGCACCGGCGGTGTGCCCGGGTGCCCGGTCCGGCCCGGCCGGCGGCGGCCCGACCGAGGCCGCTTACTCCACTAATCAGGTGGGAATTGCCGAGATTTCCCAGGGCCGCTGTCCCGGATCGTGGATGGGTCTTGACGCCGCTCACCAACTGTCCCACTCTTCCTACCAACTAAGTAGGAATACTGTGGATTGGAATCATGATGAGACAGCTTCCGTTCCGCCGGCTGGTCTCCCTCGCCACCCTCGCCGTGGTCGGCGCGGCCACCCTGGGCACCAGCGCGGCCTGCGGCGACGACGCCGGTGGTGACGCCGGCCCGGTGACGCTGCGCCTCGGCTACTTCCCGAACATCACCCACGCGCCCGCGCTGGTCGGCGTCGAGAAGGGCATCTTCGCCCAGCAGCTCGGCAGCGACGTCACGCTGGAGACCAAGACGTTCAACGCCGGCCCGGCCGCCATCGAGGCGGTCTTCTCCGGCGCGCTCGACGCCACGTACATCGGTCCGAACCCGACCGTGAACGCCTTCTCCAAGTCCAAGGGCGAGGCCGTCCGGGTCATCTCCGGCGCCGCGTCCGGCGGCGTCGCGCTGGTGGTGAAGCCCGAGATCACCTCGGTGGAGCAGCTGCGCGGCAAGAAGATCGCCACCCCGCAGCTCGGCAACACCCAGGACGTGGCGCTGCGCTTCTGGCTCAAGGAGAAGGGCCTGCGGACCACCAAGGAGGGCGGTGGCGACGTCAAGGTCGTCCCGCAGGAGAACGCGCAGACCGTCGAGACCTTCGGCAGCGGCGCCATCGACGGCGCCTGGGTGCCCGAGCCGTTCGTCTCCCGGCTGCTCAACGCCGGCGGCAAGGTGCTGGTCGACGAGCGCGACCTCTGGCCGGACAAGAAGTTCGTCATCACCAACCTGCTGGTCAGCACCGCGTTCCTCAAGGCGCACCCGGACGTGGTGAAGAAGCTGGTCGAGGGACAGGTCGCGGCGAACGAGTTCGTCAACACCAAGCCGGACGAGGCGCAGCAGGCCATCTCCGACCACATCGGCAAGATCACCGGCAAGCCGCTGGACCTCAAGCTGATCAAGCAGGCCTGGCCGACGTTGGAATTCACCAACGACCCGATCGCGTTGTCGCTGAAGACCGGCCTGGACCACGCGGTCGCGGTCGGGCTGACCCAGCCGGTCGACCTCGACGGGCTGTACGACCTGACGTACCTCAACGACGTGCTCAAGGCCCGGGGCCGGCCCGAGGTCACCCAGCCATGACGTCGACCACGACGGCACCGCGCAGCGCGACCGGCTCGGTCGCGCTCCGCGGCGTCACCAAGGTGTACGGCCAGGGCGACCAGGCCGTCCTGGCGCTGGACGAGGTGTCGCTCGACGTCGAGCCGGGCGAGTTCGTCTGCCTCGTCGGCGCCTCCGGCTGCGGCAAGAGCACCCTGCTCAACCTGGTCGCCGGGCTGGACCGGGTCAGCGGTGGCCGGATCGAGCTGGGCGACGGCGTCAACCCGGGCCTGATGTTCCAGGAGTCCGCCCTCTTCCCGTGGCTCACCGTCGAGGCCAACGTCGAGGTGCCGCTCCGGCTGCGCCAGCTGCCCCGGGCCGAGCGCCGGGCCAAGGTCGCCGAGCTGCTGCGTACGGTCCACCTGGCCGACTTCGGGCGCAAGCGCCCGCACCAGCTCTCCGGCGGCATGCGGCAGCGCGTCGCGCTGGCCCGCACCCTCGCCCTGGACACCCCGGTCCTGCTGATGGACGAGCCGTTCGGCGCGCTCGACGCGATGACCCGGGACATCCTCCACGACGAGCTGGAACGGATCTGGTCCGAGCGGAAGCTCACCGTGCTCTTCGTGACCCACAACGTGCGCGAGGCGGCCCGGCTCGCCGACCGGATCATCCTGCTCTCCAGCCGGCCCGGCCGGATCATCTGGTCCACCCGGGTCGACGTGCCCCGGCCCCGGCGGATCGACTCCCCGGAGGTCGCGACCATCGCCGCCGAGGTCACCGACCGGTTGCGTACGGAGGTGGGCCGCCATGGCCAGTGACACGCTCAGCGGCGCCCCCCGTACCGACGCGGAACTCTCCGGCCTGGACGCCCTGGAGATCGCCGGCCGGCAGAAGACAACCACCCGGGCCGCCCGGCTCTGGTCGGCCACCTGGCCGAAGCTGGCCGCGCTGGCCATCGCGCTCGGCGCGTGGCAGCTGGTGGTCTGGAGCGGCTGGAAGCCGGAGTACTCCCTGCCCGGCCCGGTCACCGTCGGGCAGGAACTGCTCCGCCAGGCCGGCACCGACCAGCTCTGGCAGGGCATCGCCACCACGCTGCGCCGCGCCGCCGTCGGGTACCTCTTCTCGGTCGGCGTCGGCCTGCTGATCGGACTCGCGGTGGCCCGGTCCCGGGTGCTGCGCGCGGCCATCGGCTCGATGATCACGGCGTTGCAGACGATGCCCTCCATCGCCTGGTTCCCGCTGGCCATCCTGCTCTTCGAGCTGAGCGAGAAGGCGATCTTCTTCGTGGTGGTGCTCGGCGCCGCCCCGTCCATCGCCAACGGGGTGATCAGCGGCGTCGACTACGTCCCGCCGCTGCTGGTGCGGGCCGGCCGCAACCTCGGCGCCCGCGGCCTGAACCTCTACCGGTACGTCATCGCGCCGGCCGCGCTACCGGCCATCGTGGCCGGACTCAAGCAGGGCTGGGCGTTCTCCTGGCGCAGCCTGATGGCCGGTGAGCTGATCGTGGTGGGCATCTCGACCAGCTCGCTGGGCGCCCAGCTGACCTACGCCCGCGAGCTGTCCGACGCGCCGTGGCTGCTCGGCACCATGATCGTCATCCTGGTGGTGGGGCTGCTGGTGGACGCCGCCTTCGGCGCGGCCGACAAGGCGATCCGCCGCCGGTGGGGCGTGCTGGACCAGGGCGGTTCCTGACCCGTGTACGTCTCCGCGCGGGCCGACTACGCGCTGCGGGCCATGCTCGCCGTCGCCGCCGGATCTCCCGCCGCCGGATCTGCCGGCGCAGGATCTGCCGGCGCAGGATCTGCCGGCGCAGGATCTGCCGGCGCAGGATCTGCCGGCGCCGGGGGGTCCGGCGGCGAGCTGGTCAAGGCCGGCAGCCTGGCCGAGAGCCAGGACATCCCGCTCAGCTTCCTTCAGGGCATCCTGCTCGACCTGCGCCGGGCCGGGCTGCTGCACAGCCATCGCGGCACCGAGGGCGGCTACGCCCTCAGCCGCCCGGCCGGGGAGATCAGCGTCGGGGACGTCCTGCGCGCGGTCGGCGGGGCGCTGACCAGCGTCCGAGGTCTGCCGCTGGACCGCGCCGGCTACCACGGCGTGGCGACCGGGCTGCACGACGTGTGGCTGGCGGTCGACGGCGCGGTCGCCCTGGTGGTCGACCGGACCAGCCTGGCCGACCTGCTGCGGGACCGGACCGCCGCGCCCTGAGCCGGGACCGGTGCGCCCTGAACCGGGACCGCCGCGCCCTGAGCCGGGACCGGTGCGCCCTGAACCGGGACCGCCGCGCCCTGAGCGGGCGGGATCGGGCCGTGGGTGCGACGCGGCCCGGTCGACGCCGTCCGGTCAGCTCCGGGTCGGCTCGTCGGCCCCGCCGGCCGGGCTGTGCACCTCGACGAGCCCGGCCCGCGGCGCGCCGCCCCCGGAGTCCGCGGGCCAGGGGCCGAACGCCGCCACCACCGCGAGCAACAGCCCGACCATGGCGACCGCGACGACCAGCAGCAGTTCACGCAGCGCCGCCGAGCCGGCATCCCCCGTCATGCCCACCCCTCCCGGGTCCGGCCCCCCGGCCCGACCACGTTCCCCCGGGTCCAGAATCGACGGGGTCGAGCCCGGGGACAGTCGCCCATCGGACCCGACCGCCGCTGATTGCCGACTCAGTTCACCGTGGCGGCGCGGCCGGTGGCACCCGGCTCAGGCGGTACGCGGCCGGTGGCACCCGGCTCAGGCGGTACGCGGCCGCGCCGGGCGACGACGCCGCCCGGACGGCCGGTGCGCCGGACGCGGGGTGGCGTCGGTCGCCTCGGCACCCGGGCCGGGAACGGCTACCCGACCCGAGCCGGTGCTGACCCGGCCGCCGTTGCCGGCCGCCCGACGCCCCCGGGGCGCCCCGGACCGACCGGCGGGCGCGGCCGCAGCGGCCACGATCGTGACCGGCACGCCGGACGGCTCCCGCGCCCCGGTGACCCGGGCCAGCTCCGCGTCGCCCGGCCGCACCTGCGCGGTCCGCGGGCTGATCCCGGCCACGGTCATCAGCCGCGAGACGTCCCGGCGCTGCTCCGGCAGGACCAGCGTGACCACGGTGCCGGACTCCCCGGCCCGCGCGGTACGCCCGCCCCGGTGCAGGTAATCCTTCGCCTCGGTCGGCGGGTCCACGTTGACCACCATGTCCAGCCCGTCCACGTGGATGCCCCGGGCCGCCACGTCGGTGGCCACCAGCGCGGTCACCTGACCGGTCCGGAACTGCTCCAGGATCCGGGTGCGCTGCGGCTGCGACTTGCCACCGTGCAGCGCGGCGGCGCGTACGCCCTTGGCGAGCAACTGGCGGGCGAGCCGGTCGGCGCGGTGCTTGGTCCCCATGAAGAGGATGGTGCGGCCCTCCCGGGCGGCGATCTGGGTCAGCGCCGCCGGCTTGTCGACCGCGTCGACGTGCAGCACGTGGTGGGTCATCGCGGTCACCGTCGCGGTGCCGGGATCGACCGAGTGCGACACCGGCCGGGTCAGGAAGCGGCGGACCAGCTTGTCCACGCCACCGTCCAGGGTGGCGGAGAAGAGCATCCGCTGGCCGTCCGGCGCGACCTGCTCCAGCAGCTTGGTGACCTGCGGCAGGAAGCCCATGTCGGCCATCTGGTCGGCCTCGTCGAGCACGGTGATCGCCACCTCGCCCAGCCGGGCGTCACCGCGGTTGATCAGGTCGTGCAGCCGGCCGGGGGTGGCCACGACCACCTCGGCGCCGGCCCGCAGCGCGTCCGCCTGCCGTTGCAGCGACAGGCCGCCCACGACGGTCGCGCAGCGCAGCCCGACCGCACGGGCGTACGGGGCGAGCGCGGTGGTCACCTGCTGGGCCAGCTCACGGGTCGGCACCAGCACGAGGGCCAGCGGGCGGCCCGGGCGGGCCCGGCGGCCGGCGGTACGGGACAGCAGCGGCAACCCGAACGCGAGGGTCTTGCCCGAGCCGGTACGACCTCGGCCGAGCACGTCCCGGCCGGCCAGCGAGTCCGGCAGGGTGGCCGCCTGGATCGGGAACGGCTCGGTGATGCCCTGCGCCGACAGCTCGGCGAGCAGCGCGGGTGCCAGGCCCGTCGCGGCGAACGTGGGAACGGTCATGGTCATGCAGAAATGCCTTCCTCGACGCGGCACGTGTCGAGGGAGGCGCCGGAAGCGGCGCTGTCGACCGGCGGACTCGTCCGCCGGGACTCACAAGCACGAACCGAAGGGGGTACGGGCCGGCCCGCCGCCGCGCGCCACCCGCCGGAGCGGGGGCGGCGCGGCGGACCGGACCCGTCACCGCGCCCTGAGGGGCGCGGTGGATGGTGCTGGGTGATCCGAAGATCAGAGCGGGCGGATGTTCTCCGCCTGCGGGCCCTTCTGGCCCTGGGTCACCTCGAACTCGACCCGCTGGTTCTCGTCCAGGCTCCGGTAGCCGGAGGACTGGATCGCCGAGAAGTGGGCGAAGACGTCGGCGCCGCCGCCGTCCGGGGTGATGAAGCCGAAGCCCTTGTCAGCGTTGAACCACTTGACGGTGCCAATTGCCATGTGTTTCGTCTCCTTGACGGAACGGTCGGTCCCGCACCTGTTGCGGGACCGGGAGAGGAGCACGCCGCGCGGGGATCGCGCGGGTGCTTGTCGCTGCTGGTCGCCCCGTCCGGAGAACTCCGGACACAACAAAGTGCGCCTGGGGCTACAATCCGCCAGGCGCACACAGAGTCTCTGGAAACCAAAACTGCAACGTGCTTAACCTACCACAGATCACGCGGCGCGGGGCGGTTCGGGGAACTTTCCGGCACGCCGGCGATCAACGCGGTCAGCCCACCGGCGTCGAGCAGGTCCGCCGGCCGCACGGTGGCCCCCTCCCGGACGTAGTGGAACGCCGCGCCCACCCGCTCCACCGGCACCCCGGCCAGCTCGGCCCAGGCCAGCCGGTAGACGGCCAGCTGCACGGCCGCCGCCTCGGCCGCCGGACCGGTGGGCTGCCGGCCGGTCTTCCAGTCGACCACGTCGTACCGGCCGCCGGGGCGGGCGAAGACGGCGTCCATCCGGCCCCGGACCACCACGCCGGCGATCACTGTGGCGAAGGGCACTTCCACCTCCACCGGCATCCGGTCGGCCCACTCGCTGGCCAGGAAGCGCTCCTGCAGCTCGACGAGGGCCTCGTCCGGCGCCGCGTCGTCGTCCGCCGCGCCGGGCAACTCGTCCACGTCGAGCAGCCGGTCCGCGCCGAAGCGCTGCTCCAGCCAGGCGTGGAAGGCGGTGCCCCGGCGGGCGTACGGGCTGGGCTCGGCGGGCATCGGGCGGCGCAGCGCCCGGGCCAGCGCCTCCGGGTCGCGGCGCAGCGCCACCAGCTGGGTCACCGACAGGTGGCCGGGCAGCGGCACCTCGACCGCCTCGGCCACGCGCAGCAGCTCGGCGCGTTCGGCGAGCAGCAGGTCCGCCTCCCGCCGCCAGCGCGCCACCTCGGGATCACCCCCGGGCCTGCCGTCCGGCTCAGCGGCCTGGCCGGGCCCGCCGGCCGGCTCAGCGGCCTGGCCCGGCCCGCCGTCCGGCTCAGCGGACTGGACCGGCGGGCCGTCCGGTGCCACGGCGTGGCCGGGCGGGGCGTCGGGCCGGGGCGCGGGGGCGGCTGACAACAGCGCCTCCTCGCGGCGGGCCGCGTCCGGGTCGGCGAGGTAGCGGCGGACCAGGGCGGCGGCCCCGGTCAGCACCGGGCGGCGGGCGCCGAGCGGGTCGGCCGGCCACTCGGCCCGGAGCACCACCTCGGTGGTCGGGTTCACCGCGTCGCCGGCCGGCTCCGGGGCCCACCCGTCGACCAGGTGCCCGGCCCCGCCGTCCAGGCAGGCGTCGTGCACCTCCCGCAGGAACACCGACGGGCCACGGAACTTCCTGGTCCCCTCCCCCCACCAGTAGCCGGAACAGAGCAGCAGCCGCCGGGGGCGGGTCACCGCCACGTACGCCAGCCGGCGCTCCTCCCGCTCGTCGTGCGCCCGCCAGGCGTCGGTGAAGTCCTCCAGCGCCCGGGCCACCCCGCGCTGGTCCTCGGCCCCGGCCAGGCCCAGCTCGGGCAGCCCGTCGACGTCACCACGCAGCGGGAACGGCAGCACGCCCAGCCCACCCAGCCAGTGGTCGGAGTTGCGCACCGGCCCCGGCCAGACGCCCCGGGTGAGCCCCGCCACCGACACCACGTCCCACTCCAGGCCCTTGGCGGCGTGCGCGGTGAGGATCTGCACGGCGCCCTCCACCACCTCGACCTCGCCGGGGGTGAGGCCGCGCTCCTCGTCCTCGGCGGCGGCCAGGTAGGCGAGAAAGCCGGCCAGGGTCGCGCCCGGCGTCTCGCCGGAGAACCGGGCCGCCACGTCGCCGAGCGCGTCCAGGTGGCCGCGGGCCAGGCCGGCGTCGCCGGTGCCGTCCCGGCCGGCCCGGACCGCCACCTCCACGTCCAGGCCGATGGTCCGCTCGATGTCGGCGATCAGCTCCGGCAGGGACTGGTCCAGCCGGTAGCGCAGCAGCGCCAGTTCCATCCCGTACGCGCGCAGCCGCGCGTACCCCTCCGCCGAGTACGCCTGCGGCGGGCCTGGATCGGCCAGCGCCTCGACCAGCGTCGCCTCGTCGAGCGCGTCCACGGTGATCTCCGGACCGTCGTCGGCGGTCAGCTCGCGGCGGGCCCGGGCGGTCGCCTTCGCCCGCCGGTGCAGGGCGACCAGGTCACGCGGACCGATCCGCCAACGCGCCCCGGTGAGCAGCCGCAGCAGGGCCGCCCCGTCGGTGGGGTCGGCGAGCACCCGCAGCGTGCAGACCACGTCCCGGACCTCGGGGGTGTCCAGCAGGCCGCCCAGTCCCACCACGTCGACCGGCAGCCCCCGGGCGCGCAGCGCGGACTCGATCGCCGGGATCTGGCTGCGCAACCGGACCAGCACGGCGGTGGTGGGGCGCTGCGGTACCGGGATGTGCTCGGGCAGCGCGCCGGGCATCCTGGCCGCGCCGCGCCAGACGGCCAGCACGCTGTCGGCGATCCACTCGGCCTCGTCGGCGTACGTCTCCAGCAGCGCGCAGTGCACGGTGCCGGCGGCCCGGCCGCCGGGGCTGCGGTGCGGGATCGGTTCGCGGACGCTCAGCGCCGCGTGCAGCTCCGGCACCCGCGCGCCGGCCGCCCGCAGCGGCACCGACAGCGCGTTGGCGACGCCGAGGATCTCCGGCCGGTTGCGCCAGCTCGTGGTGAGGCCGAGCACCTGCGCCGGGGTGCCGTCGGCGCGAGCGAACTCGGTGGGGAACCGGTCGAGCGTGCCGGCGCTGGCCCCCCGCCAGCCGTAGATGGACTGGCAGGGGTCGCCCACCGCGGTGACCGGGTGCCCGCCGCCGAAGAGCGCGTTGAGGAGCACCACCTGGGCGTGGCTGGTGTCCTGGTACTCGTCGAGCAGCACCACCCGGAACCGGTCCCGCTCGATCACCCCGACGCCGGGGTGGTCACGGGCCACCCGGGCCGCCCGGGCGAGCTGGTCGGCGAAGTCCATCGCCTCGAAGTCGTCCTTGCGCCGGGCGTACGCGCGGACCAGCGGGAGCAGCTTGAGCCGGGTCCGCTGGAGCTGCAACGCCTTCCGGACGTCGGCGTAGACCCGGCCGGGGCGGGACTGCACGTCGGCGAAGAACCGGCCGGTCCAGGCGGCCAGGTCGTCCGGGTCGACCAGGTGCTCGTCCAGCTCGCCGGCGAGTGCCAGCACGGCGTCGGTGATGGTCGACGGCATCCGGTCCACCTCGGACATGTCCCCGTCGTAGTTGCGTACCAGCAGGTCGACGAGCTGCCAGCGGGACGCCTCGGTGAGCAGCCGGGTGGTCGGCTCGTACCCGGCGCGCAGCCCGTGCTCGGTGACGATCCGCCCGGCGTAGGAGTGGTAGGTGGAGACGGTCGGCTCGCCCGCCAGGGGGTCGTCGTGCGGGTCCCGTCCGGCCCGGCCGAGCCGGCGGATGAGCTGGTCGAGCCGGGTGCGTACCCGGTGCGCCAGCTCGCCGGCGGCCTTGCGGGTGAAGGTGAGGCCGAGCACCTGCTCGGGCCGGACGTAGGAGTTGGCGACCAGCCAGACCACCCGGGCCGCCATCGTCTCGGTCTTGCCCGAACCCGCGCCCGCGACCACCAGCAGCGGCTCGACCGGGGCCGCGATGATCGCCGCCTGCTCCCGGGTGGGCGCCGGCAGCCGCAGCAGCTTCGCCAGTTCGACCGGCGTGTAGCGGGGGCCGGCGTCGGCGGCGCGCGGCGCCGGGGCGGCGCTGCCGAACAGGGTGGGCTGGGTCGTCACGGCGCCTTCCCGGTTCGCGGCTGCGGGGCTCGCAGGTCCGGCTCGGTCACGGCTGCTCCGTCGGTGGCTCGACCACCTGGCGGCCCTGGCCGGAGACCGGGCAACTGGTCCGGACCGGGCAGACCCGGCACTTCGAGTTGGCGACCGCCGCGAAGGTCGCGGCGGCCATCGTATCGGCGGTGCGCCGGACCAGCGCGGTGGCCCAGCCGGCCTCGGGCCCCTCCCCGGCGGCGGCCTGGGTCTGCTCCCGGGCGTCCTTCGCCCCGGTGCCGAGCTGCACCAGGGCGGCACCGCCGGGCTCGTCGCCGAACTCGGCGAACGCGCCCGCCTCCACCGCCGCCTGGTACGCCCCGAGCTGCGGGTGCTCGGCGACCTCCCGCTCGGTGACCGCCGTCGACTTGCCGGTCTTCAGGTCGATCACCACGAGCCGGCCGTCCTCGTCCACCTCCAGCCGGTCCACCCGCCCGGTCAGCTCCACCGGCCGGGCCGGGTCGTCCAGCCGGACGGCGAACTCGTGCTCGATGGCGAGCAGCCGGCGCGGGTTGCCGGCCAGCCAGCGCAGCAGCTTGTCCACCATGGCCTCGGCCCGCTGCCGTTCCGGGCCGACCATCCAGCGGGCGGCCAGCTCGATCGCGTCGAACCGGGCGGCCACGTATTCCAGCAGGGTGCCCCGGTCGACGCTGGCGTCCTCGGCCAGCATCGCGGCGGCGTGCACCAGGTTGCCGACGCCCTGCGCGGCGCTGGCCGGCGCGCTGCCGCCGTGCCGTTCCAGCAGCCAGCGCAGGCTGCACCGGAGCGCGCTCTCCATCGCCGACGGGGTGACCTTCACCGGCTCGCCCTCGTCGACCAGCGGCCGGTCGTCGGAGAGGCCGCGCAGCCCCCACCAGTCGTCCGGGTGCGCGCCGGGCACCCCGGCGGCGGCCAGCCGGGCCAGCTCGGCCGCCGCGGCGCGCCGCCGGGTGATCGGTGCCGCCGGGTCGGTGACCGCGGTACGCAGCTCCGCCACCAGCGCGGAGAGGGTGAGCCCGCGCGGCGGCAGGGTCACCGGAAGCGCGCCGGGCAGCCCGTCCTGCGGATCGTCGTCGCCGGTCGGCACCGGCCCCTCCGTCGGCTGCGGCGGCGACACGGCCAGCGCGGCACCGTCGCCGGGGCCGGGCGGGACGGGGCCGGGCGGGACCGGGCCACCACCCCCGCCCACGGCGGGCGGGTCGGTGGCGGCCAGCTCGTGCAGGAAGCGGCTGGGCTGCTCCTCGTGGTCGTCGCCACCGACCGCGGCCGAGGCGACCGCGCTGACCAGCAGCCGGTGCCGGGCCCGGCTGACCGCGACGTGGAAGAGCCGGCGCTCCTCGTCGAGCAGGGCCGAGGTCTGCCCGACCAGGCTGGCCCGTACGCCGGTGCCGTCGGCCCGGCCGGCGAGCACGTCGACCAGCCGTTCCGAGCCGAGCAGGCTGCCGCGCAGCCGCAGGTCCGGCCAGACGCCCTCCTGCACCCCGGCGACCGCCACGAGGTCCCACTCCAGGCCCTTCGCGGCGTGCGCGGTGAGCAGGCGGACCGCGTCGCCTCGGTCGGCGCCGGCGGCCAGGGTGTCCGCCGGCAGGTCCTGGCCGAGCACGTGGTCGAGGAAGACCTCGGTCCGGGCGCCGGGCAGCCGGTCGGTGAAGCGGGCCGCCGCGTCGAAGAGGACCAGCACCGCGTCGAGGTCCCGGTCGGCGGCCTCGGCCCGCCAGCGCTGCGCGGTCTCGTGCTCCCCGGTGGCCTCCCGGCCCCGGGTGATCGCGCCGGCCCAGCGTTCGGCCAGGCCGCTGTCCCGCCACACCGCCCAGAGCACGTCCTCGGCGGTGGCCCCCGGGGTCGCCGCGGCCGTCCGGGCGGTGGCGAGCAGCCGGGCCACCGCCTGGGCCGGCGCGGCCCAGCGCCGCTGCACGGTGTCCAGGTCGGCGGGGTCGCGCAGCGCCTCGACGATCAGCTCGCCGGAGGGGCGGCGGTCGCCGGCGGCCAGCGCGAGCGCGCGCAGCCCTTGGCGCAGCCGGCGCTCGGCGAGCGGGTCGGCGCCGCCGAGCGGCGAGTGCAGCAGCGCGACCGCCGCCTCCTCGTCCAGCCGGTCGGGTTCGAGGGCGCAGCGCAGCAGGAGCAGCAGCGGCGCCACCCCGGGTTGGAGGTGCAGCGGCAGGTCCTCGCCGTGCACCACGGTCGGCACCCCGGCGGTGTGCAGGGCGCGTTGCAGCGACGGCAGCTGCCGGCCGGTGGAGCGGACCAGCACCGCCATCCGCGACCAGGGCACCCCGTCGAGCAGGTGCGCCTCGCGCAGGGCATGGGCCAGCCAGGCGGACTCGCTGGTGGCGGAGCGGAAGGTGCGGACCTCGACGGCGCCGGGCGGGGCGTCCGGCAGGGGGCGCAGTCGCCGGTGCGCCGCCGGGCCGCGCAGCCGGCGGGCCAGCCGCGCGGTCGCCGCCAGCAGCACCGGCCCGGTCCGGTAGGAGGTGGTCAGCGTGACCTGGGCGGCCGGCGCCCCGGAGGCGGTCCGGAACCGGTGCGGGAAGGTGCCCACCCCGGCCGGGTCGGCGCCGCGGAACGCGTACGTGGAGGAGTCCGGGTCGGCGAAGGCGACCAGGGGCTTGCCCCCGCCGGCGATGACGGCGAGCAGGTCGAGCTGGGCGGGGTCGGTGTCGGCCAGCTCGTCGACGTAGACGTGGGCCAGCCGGCGGCGCTCCGCCGCCAGCAGCTCCGGATCGTCGCGCAGCATGCCGGTGGCGGCGCGGACCAGCTCGGCCGGGTCGTACGCGATGGAGCCGCGGTTGCTGACGTCGCGCAGGGCGAGCACGGCGACGTACTCGCGCAGGAAGCGGGCGGCGGCCGGCCAGTCCTCCCGGCCCAGCTTCTCGCCCAGCCGGGCCAGCTCCACCGGGCCGACGCCCCGCTCGGCGGCGCGCATCAGCAGGTCGCGCAGTTGCTGGGCGAACGCCCGGGTGCGCAGCGCGGGGCGCAGGTCCTCCGGCCAGCCGACCGGGTCGTCGCCGGGCTCCTCGCCCACCACGTCGAGCAGCTCGCGGATGATGAGGTCCTGCTCGGGGCCGGTGAGCAGCCGGGGCGACGGCTCGCCACGCTCGGCGGCGGCCCGGCGCAGCAGGCCGAACGCGTACGCCGGGAAGGTCCGCACCAGCGGCTCGCGGACCACCCGGTGCCCGTCGCCGGCGATCCGCGCCTCGATCCGGTGCCGCAGCTCGGTGGCGCCGCGCCGGCCGAAGGTGAGCACCAGGACCCGTTCCGGGTCGACGCCCTCGGCGACCCGGGCGGCGACCGCCTCGACCAGGGTGCTGGTCTTGCCGGTGCCGGGACCGCCGACGACCAGCATCGGCCCGGCGGTGTGCGCGACGACCTCGGCCTGCACCGGGTCGGGGCGACGCGGGTGTGCGGCATCGACCGCCGACCCCCCGGATCGCGGCTCCGCACCGGCCGGCCCCTCGGACCGGCCACCCCCCTGCCCCGCCCCGCCGGAGTGGACGACCCCCGTCCCCACCCCGCCGGACCGGCGCACCAACCGGAACGCCTGCATCACGGACATCCCACCACGCCGGTACGACAGCGGGAACCACCCACCACCCCCGTGGTGCCCCGGTTCCCGCCGATCAGGAGGGTCGGGCCGGTGGCGGAGCTCCAGCACGCCGTCGACCGCGGGATCGGGCGACGGTCAGCCGAGGTGGGTGTCGAGCAGGTCGAGGGCCGCCGGGACGGTCGGGGCGACCATGAGCAGGCCGAGGCCGGCGGGCTTGAGGAAGTTGCGGTCGGCCAGCGTACGCAGCCAGTCCAGCAGCGGGCGGTAGAAGCCGTCGGCATCGACCAGCACCATCGGCTTGTCGTGCAGGGCCAGCGTGGCGGTGGTCCAGACCTCGAACAGCTCGTCCAGGGTGCCCAGGCCGCCGGGCAGCGCCACGAAGGCGTCCGACTTCTCGATCATGAGGGTCTTGCGGCTGGCCATCCCGTCGGTCACCAGCAGTTCGTCCGAGGCCAGGTCGGCGACCTCCAGGTCGACCAGCGCCTGCGGGATCACCCCGAGGGTGCGCCCACCGGCGCTCCGCGCGCCGTCGGCCACCGCGCCCATCATCCCCACGCAGCCGCCGCCGCTGACCAGCACGTGACCGCGCCGGGCCAGCTCGGCGCCGGTCTGGGCGGCCAGCTCGAGCCAGCGGGCGTCGAGGGTACGGGACGACGCGCAGAACACGCAGACGGCGGCCACGCCTCAGCGCTCCCCGGCGCGCCGCGCCCCGGGCCCTTCCGGCCCGGCCTCGGCGGCGGCCTGCTGGTCGGCGGCGACCCGGGCGACCGCCTCCTCGCGGACCGCCTCCTGCTCGGCGGAGAGCACCGCCTCGGCCTCGACGATGTGCCGCACCGCCTCGTTGACGTCGTCGGTGAGGCAGATCAGGTCCAGGTCCGTCGGGCCGATCTTGCCCTCAACCGCCATCGTGTCGCGCAGCCAGTCGAGCAGCCCGCGCCAGTAGTCGACGCCCATCAGCACCACCGGGAACCGGGTGACCTTGCCGGTCTGCACCAGGGTGAGCGCCTCGAACAGCTCGTCCATCGTGCCGAAGCCGCCAGGCAGCACCACGAAGGCCTGGGCGTACTTGACGAACATGGTCTTGCGGGCGAAGAAGTAGCGGAAGTCGATGGCCAGGTCGACCCAGTCGTTGAGGCCCTGCTCGAACGGCAACTCGATGCCGAGCCCGACGGAGAGCCCGCCCGCCTCGCCGGCACCCCGGTTGGCCGCCTCCATCACGCCGGGGCCGCCGCCGGTGATCACCGCAAACCCGGCCCGGGCCAGCGCGCCGCCCAACTCCTCGGCCAGCCGGCACTCCGGGCTGTCCGGCAGGCTGCGGGCGGAACCGAAGACGCTGACCGCGGGCGGCAGGTCGGCGAGGGTGTCGAAGCCCTCGACGAACTCGGACAGGATGCGCAGCGCCCGCCAGGCGTCCTTGGTCTTCCAGTCGCCCCGGCCCCGGGAGTCCAGCAGCCGCTGGTCCGCGGTGCTGGTCGGGATCGCCCGGTTGCGCAGCGTCACGGCACCCCGGTGCCGCTCCCCGCCCGGGCCGCGACCGGGCTGCCGCCCGTTGCTCTGACTCATGCAGCCACCGTAGTGGAGCCGGGCCGGCCGGGTGCGCAGGCCGGCGGGCCGGAGAAATTCTTCGGGATCTTGGGCAACGAATTCGGTCGCTCGTACGTCTTACTATTCACATACGGGGTATGCCCCGGCGCGTTGCCTTCGGGGGAGGAGCAGGCGTTGATCAGCAGCACCGAGATGATCCGGATCCGCCGACAGATGCAGCGGCGGATCCGCGACGTGGTGGCCGAGCGCCGCCGCGCCCGGATGATGGAAGCCCACCACACCGACCTCACCGGCGGGTCCAGCGAGACGGAGTCCCCGCTGACCACGACCGCCTGACGGCCCGCCGTCACCGGCCCGGGGGGCCCGCGTCACCGACGCGGGCCCCCCGGTCGCGTCTGCGGGGCCCGGGGGCGGCTCAGGCCGAGGCGAGCCAGCGGTGCAGGGTGGCCGCGCCGTCCCGGATCTTGGTCAGCTCGACGTGCTCGTCCTTGTGGTGGGCCAGGTTCGGGTCGCCGGGGCCGAAGTTCAGCGCCGGGATGCCCATGGCCGCGAAGCGGGCCACGTCGGTCCAGCCCAGCTTGCCGATCGGCGCCGCGCCCACCGCGGCCAGGAACTCCTGGGCCGGCGGGTTGTCCAGCCCCGGGGCCGCGCCGGCCGCCGCGTCGGTGACCGCCAGGTCGAAGCCGGCGAAGACCTCGCGCAGGTGCGCCTCGGCCGCCGCCGGGTCGCGGTCCGGGGCGTACCGGTAGTTGACCTCGATCTCGCAGCGGTCCGGGATGACGTTGCCGGCCACCCCGCCGGTGATCCGCACCGCGTTCAGGCCCTCGCGGTAGTCGCAGCCCTCGATGGTGACCCGGCGCGCCTCGTACGCGCCCAGCCGGCGCAGCACCTCGCCGGCGCCGTGGATGGCGTTCACCCCGTGCCAGGAGCGCGCCGCGTGGGCCCGCTCGCCGTGCGTGGTGACGATCGCCCGCATGGTGCCCTGGCAGCCGGCCTCCACGATGCCGTAGGTGGGTTCGAGCAGCAGCGCGAAGTCGGCCTGGAGCCATTCCGGGTGGGCCTGGGAGACCAGGGTGAGCCCGTTGTACCGGGACTCGATCTCCTCGGCCTCGTAGAAGAAGTACGTCACGTCGTAGCGCGGGTCGGGCAGCGTCACCGCGAGGTGCAGCGCGAAGGCCACCCCCGACTTCATGTCCGAGGTTCCGCAGCCGTACATCAGGTCGCCGCGCATGGTCGACGGGAAGTTGTCGTTGAGCGGCACGGTGTCGAGGTGGCCGGCGAGCACCACCCGGGAGGCCCGACCCAGGTCGGTACGGGCCATCACGGTGTTGGAGTGCCGGTAGGTGGTGAGGTGCGGCACCCCCCGCAGCACCTCCTCGACGCAGTCGGCGATCGCCTTCTCGTTGAGGGAGACGGACTCGATGTCCACCAGGGCGCGGGTCAGCGCCACCGGATCGGCCAGGACCTCGGGGGTCAACGGGTTCTGCATGTCTCGCACGGTACCGTCAGCAACGGTGAGCGCGATGAGGACGCGTTCCCGGACGCCCCGCGTGGGACGCGGCCGCGCGGGAATGCGAGGAGAGCTTGCGAGCCCCGCAGCCGCTAACGAAGGGACAGCTGTGACGACCGCACAATCCGCCTGGGGCATCGGCCTGGCCACGGTCACCGCGGACGACCAGGTGCTGGACACCTGGTACCCGACCGGCAAGCTGGGGCTCGGCGAGCTGCCCCTGGTGCCCGGGGAAGACCAGGCCGACGTGCTCGACCTGCCGCCCGGCGCGATCGGCGAGCGGGCGCTGCCCGGCCTGCGTACGGTCCAGGTGGTCACCGTGATCGGCTCGCTGGACGACCCGATCAAGGACGCCGCCGACGCGTACCTCCGGTTGCACCTGCTCTCCCACCGCCTGGTGCGGCCCAACGAGCTGAACCTCGACGGCATCTTCGGCAAGCTGGCCAACGTGGCCTGGACCTCGGCCGGGCCGTGCCCGCCGGAGCGGGTCGACGAGCTGCGGGTCATCGAGCGCGGCGCCGGCCGCCACCTGGCCGTGTACGGGGTGGACAAGTTCCCCCGGATGACCGACTACGTGGTCCCCTCCGGCGTGCGGATCGCCGACGCGGACCGGGTCCGGCTCGGCGCCCACCTGGCCGCCGGCACCACCGTGATGCACGAAGGCTTCGTCAACTTCAACGCCGGCACGCTCGGCGGCTCCATGGTGGAGGGGCGGATCGTGCAGGGCGTGGTGGTCGGCGACGGCTCGGACATCGGCGGTGGCGCCTCGATCATGGGCACGCTCTCCGGCGGCGGCACGGAGAAGGTGCGGATCGGCGAGCGGAGCCTGGTCGGCGCGAACGCCGGCGTCGGCATCACGCTCGGCGACGACTGCGTGGTGGAGGCGGGGTGCTACATCACCGCCGCCTCGAAGATCACCCTGCCGGACGGGCGGGTGGTCAAGGCCCGCGAGCTGTCCGGCGTGGCCGGGCTGCTGTTCTGGCGCAACTCGGTGACCGGCGCGCTGGAGGCGAAGCCGCGCACCGGCCGGGGCATCGAGCTGAACGCGGCGCTGCACGCCAACGACTGACGGCGGACGTGGGGCGGGCCGGGGGCAGGATTCCCCCGGCCCGCCCGCGTTCCGGGCCCACGGCGGGGAGACCGCGGGCCCGCAGCGGCGCCGTCGGCAGCTCCGGGGCGGGAGCGTCGGACGCCCGGCCCCGGAGCCGCCGGTGGCTCACCGCAGGCGGTACGCCTGGATGATCCGTTGGGTGACCGTGTTGCCGGCGCTGTCCCGGGCGCTGGCGCGCAGCGAGACGTGGCCCGGGCCGGCCGGATGCCGGACGGTCGCCGCCCAGCCGTCACCCTGCCGGCGCAGGTCCGCCTTCTGCCAGGTCCGCCCGCCGTCGTAGGAGACGTCGACGGTGAGCCGGGTGACCCGGGCGGCCGGCGCGCCGGGCTGGCGTTGCACCGTCACCGGGATGGTGAAGGAGCGGCCGGCGGGGGCGCTGTTCGTCACGCTCAGCGGCGGGGCGAACCGGACCGCCATGGCGGGCAGCCGGGCCCAGTCCTCGCCCGGCACGTGCCGGGACCGGAAGGTCCAGCTGGCCGCGACCTCGGTGCTCAGGTCGGTGAAGCTGCGGGTGGCGGAGGTCTCCACCCGGTAGGTCGCCGCCCCCGACGGCACCTCGAACTCGGCGTACCCCCCGGACGGCTGCTCGCCGAGCAGCGTCCCGTTCCGGTAGAGCGCGGTCCGCTCGGTGTCGGCGAGCGATCCGCCCGGGTGCCCGGCCGCGTCGCTGAACAGCGGCAGCACGACCAGCAGGGTGTCGCCGTTGCGGGTGATGCCCTGCTCCGGCCAGCGGGGCTGCGGGAAGGACGGCCCGTACGGCGCCGAGTTCCAGCTCTCCCGGTAGGTGCGGCCGGCCCGGTACCGGGTCGGCACCGACTCGAGAAGGGCCTGCGCGTTCAGCCAGCCGTCCTCGTCCCGGGTGCCGAAGTACAGCTCGCTGCTCCAGCCGGTGCGGGCGGTGCTGTGGTACTCGGTCCGCCGGCCGGGCACCGCGGTCGGCAGGATGAGCGCGGAGCCGCCGATGTTGTAGTCCGACTCCGGGAAGACCGACCGTTCGGCCTCCAGCCCGGCGTAGCCGCCGCGGAACGTGTGCGCCACGGTGGCCAGGTCCCGCTGCCGGTAGTGCCGGACGAACCCGGCCGGCATCCGGCCGGGGAAGAGTTCGTTCAGCGCGTACAGGTAGGGGCTGTCGGGTCTGCCGTCGGTCCACTGGCTGGCCAGGGCGGCGACGAACCGGTCGGCGGAGACGGCGGCGCCGAGCTGGCCGCTGTACAGCCCGTCGAAGCGGTCCGTCCAGAGCCCGAACCCGTAGCTCACGTCCTGGCCGAAGTAGGTGGCGGAGAGATCGATCAGCAGTGGGGTGGCCCCGCGCCGGGGCACGGTGGTGCGGATCGGCTTGCCCACCCGGGCGTCCAGGTTGAGCACCTGGTCGCGGTCCACCACCAGCTCGGGCCGGGCCAGCATGGTGGTCTGGGTCCAGTTGCCCTCCTCGTCGGCCCGGAAGATCAGGCTGTTGACCCCGTACCGGCCCTTGGGCACCCGGACCGTGGCGTCGCCGTCCGGGTCGTAGACGTCCCGGGGGAAGGCGAAGCCGGCGAGGTCGACCAGGCTGGTGAGGTAGTCGCCGGTGCGGGCTCCGGCCCGGTCCCGGTGCCGGAGCGTCAGGTTGTAGCTCTCCACCTCACGGTTCACCGCCAGCGGGGTGACCGCCACGGTGTCGCCGGAGCGGGCGACGATCCGCCCGGTCCAGTACCCGTCGACGGCACCGGCGCGGGTGTCCGCCGTGACCGTCACCTGGGCGGTGCCGCCGGCCGGCACGGTCAGCCGGGACACGCCGAGGGTGAACATGCCGGCGGGCGCCGGCTGCCCGGCCGGCCCGATCGCCTCGGTGCTCAGGTCGAGGGTGAGCGGGGCGGCCCCGGCGTTGCGGTAGGTGACCGTCCGGGTGATCGGTTGATCGTCGGCGTGCGGCCAGACGGCCAGCCCGAAGGAGACCCCGACCGGGTCGCTGGTGACCTGCTCGGTGATCGCGCGCGCCACGTCGACCCGGCCGGCGCCCTGCTGGTACGCGGTCTGCTCCGGGTGCGGCTTCGCCGAGGCCATCAGGGTCGCCTTGAGCTGGCCGGCCGCCCAGCCCGGGTGTTGCTGGGCCAGCAGGGCCGCGGCGCCGACCACGTGCGGGGTGGCCATCGAGGTGCCGGAGAGCGAGACGTACCGCTCCCCCACCGGGTCGCCGATCCGGCCGTGCGCGGCGCGGGCCGCGACGATCTCCACGCCGGGCGCGGTGAGGTCCGGCTTCAGGCCGTCGTCGCCGATCCGTGGTCCCCGGCTGGAGAAGTCGGCGAGGTTGTCGTCGCGGTCGACGGCGCCCACGGCGAGCGCCGCGTCGGCGCTGGCCGGTGAGCCGACCGAGCCGTCCATGCCGTCGTTTCCGGCGGCGGTGACGAAGAGCGCGCCGGTCTGCGCGGTGAGCGTCTGCACGGCCTGCTCCAGCGGGTCCACCTCGGGGGTGTCCCAGCCGCTGAGGCTCATGTTGACCACGGTGGCGCGCTTCTCGACGGCGGCCCACTCCATGCCGGCCAGGATCGCCGAGTCGGCGCAGCCCTCGTCCTCGCAGACCTTGCCGGAGAGCAGGGTGGCGTCCGGGGCCACGCCCCGGTACCGCCCACCGGAGGCCGCGCCGCTGCCGCCGATGATCGACGCGACGTGGGTGCCGTGCCCGACGGTGTCGTCCGCGTCCGGCGCGGCGCTGAAGTTGCGCGCGTCGGCGACCCGGCCGGCCAGGTCCGGGTGGGTGGCGTCGACGCCGGTGTCGAGGACGGCCACGGTGACGCCCCGACCGGTGAACCCGGCGGCCCAGGCGGCCGGCGTGCCGATCTGCGGCACGCTGTGGTCCAGGGTGATCTTCCGTTTCCCGTCCAGCCAGATCCGGTCGACGCCCCCCGCCGCCTCGACCCGGGCACCGGCGCGCCCGGCCGTGAGGGCCCGCCAGGCCGTCCCGGCCTCCGCCTTCGGCGCGGTGAGCGCCGCGCCGCGGATCGCCGGCAGGTCGCGGGTCACCCGGGTGCCGGCCGGTGCGGCGGTGCCGCGCCGGGCAAGCCCCTCGGGGTACGACACCAGCAGCGGGAGGCTGTCCCGCCGGGCGTCGTCGTAGCCGGACGCGATCAGCTCGGTGACGTCGAAGAGCCGCCGGTCGACCCGGCCGGCCCGGATCAGCGGCAGCGCGTCGCGCGGCACCACGGAGAGGTGGCCCCGGTCCCGGCCGACCAGGAACCCGATGCCGTCCCGCCCGGGGCCCGGACGGACCGCGGCCCGGTCGCCGCCGGTGACGGTGATCCGGTCACCGGTGAGCAGGGTGACGGTGACCGGACGGGCACCGGCCGGTGCGGCGGGCCGGGCGGCGGGGCCGGTACGCCGCGCCTCGGGCGCCGCGGCGGCCCAGCCCGGCGTGCCGAGCACCAGGGCGGCGGCGAGGCCGGCGGCGGTCAGTTTTCTTCTCGTTCGGCGCAACGCATTCCTCCTTCGGAGCGTCTTCATCGATGAGAGAGGCATCGATGCGAATCGCCAGGATTACATACCTGGTATGCATAAGGAAGTCGGCAAGCCGACTGAATCCCGGCCGGAACGGGCAGAATCGTCCGATGACCTCCATGAAGGACCGGATGCTCGCCGGCGAGCCGTACCGCGCCGAAGGCCCGGAGATCGAGGCCGACCTGGACCGGGCGGCACGGCGCACCGAACGCTTCAACACCAGCCCCGCCGCCGACCCCGCGGCCCGGCTCGCCGCGCTGCGCGACCTGCTCGGCTCGCTCGGCGAGGACGCCTGGATCCGGCCACCGTTGCACTGCGACTACGGCTGGCAGACCCACGTCGGGCCGCGCACCTTCGTCAACTTCAACGCGGTCTTCCTCGACGTCGCCCGGATCACCATCGGCGCGGACGTCCAGATCGGACCGAACGTGCAACTCCTCACCGCCACCCACCCAATCGAGGCGGAGGCCCGCCGGGCGAAGTGGGAGTCCGCGAAACCGATCACCATCGAGGACAACGTCTGGCTCGGCGGCGGGGTCATCGTGCTGCCCGGGGTGACCATCGGGGCGAACACAGTGGTCGGCGCGGGCGCGGTGGTGACCAGGGACCTACCCCCCAATGTGGTCGCGTTGGGTAACCCCGCTCGACCCGTACGAACCCTCGACTAGCCGTTCTACCTGCAAAAACATCGTTTCGTTCAGATGCAAAACCGTGCCGAAGGATGCACTCTGGGTAGTGAACGTCCGGCCTGGGGAGCGGATCATGGAACGCGTGCTGGAACTGCGGGTGCACGGGGTGTCCAACACCCCGCCCGCCCAACTGCTCGGCCTGCGCTCCGCCCCCGGCGACGGCGGACCGTACAGCCGGCTCGTCGCCGGCGGCGAGGTCACCGGCTTCTACCGGTCCAGCGCCGCCGGGCGGGACGACCCGCTCACCGTCGAGGCGTACAGCTGGGGGCAGTTGACCTCCGGGGCGCGGACCGCGCGGGACGTCGAGCGGGCCCTCTGGACGCTGCTGCTGCCGTTCACGCTGGCCAACGTGGCGCACTTCGCCCGCGCCGGCATCCCGCCCGACCTGCACTCGGAACGCTGGGCCAGCAGATCCGGCATCACCGCCTGGCTGATCCGGCTCTTCTGCCTGAGCCTCACCGGCACCCTGGTGATCACGGTGACCGGGGTCGGCGTGGACCTGATCGGCTGGCAGTGCGTCGGCCAGGACTGCCTGCGCCAACTCCCCGGACCGTGGGAGTGGCTGGGCAACGAGTGGTGGCGCCAGGACACCCGGGCGCTCAGCATCGGCCTGCTGCTGCCGCTGCTCCTGCTGCTCGCCCTCGGCGGCCTGGCCTGGCGCACCTACCAGTACGAGGCGCAGATGCCCGCCGAACCCCAGGTCCCGCCGGCGGGCGTGGACGGTACGCCGGACGCCCTCCCGCCCACCGGGCGGGCCGAACCACCGGAGAACCCGCTGCAGCACCCGAGCTTCTGGTGCGGGGAGGGGCAACTACGCCGGGCGGCCGTGCTGCACCTCAGCGCCGGAGCGGTGGTCGCCGCGGCCGTACCGCTGGCCGGGGTTGTCATCATGGACCCACCCCGTGGCCTGCGGGCCGCGATCGCCTGGCCCACCGTGGTGGCGCTCGCGGCGGTGCTGGCCATCGCCGTGGTCGCGCTGGGCCGGCCGGCGCTGACCCGTCGGCAGGGGAACATCCCGCTCGGTCCGTGGAGCGCCGCCGTGGCGCTGCTGGCCGGCCTCGGCGTGGCCGGCACCCTGCTGCTGCTCCTGCTCCCGGACGGCCCCGCCGGGCGGCCGCTGGCCAGCTACCGCCCGCCGATCGGCTGCGTCACCGACCCGGGCATCGCCGGCTGCCGGACCGACCGGTCCCTGCCCGGATACGACACCGCCGTCGCCTGGCTCGCCACCTGCCAGATGCTGCTGCTGGTCACGATCGGCGCGGTGAACCGGTCCGGCCGCCGAGGGCTGATCGCCCCGCTGGCCGGCGCCGTACTGCTCCCCCTCGGCGCGCTCTGGACCGAGTGGGGGCTGCCGGGCCTCCCCCCGGCGCCGGACGGGTCGCGGACCTGGCTGCTCGCCGTACCGGCGATCGCGGTGGCCGTCATCGGGCTGCTGCTGCCCCGGACCCGGCCCGCCGTACCCGAGCAGCCCCTCGGCCCGCACACCGACCTCGCCTGGGGCGGCCGCGGCCCGGCGATCATCGCCGGCTTCGGCTGGATGATGGCCATCGCCTACTGCGCCGGCCTGCTCTACTGGGTCAGCGACCGGCTCGACGACCAGGCCGACCCGAGCGGCGCGAGCCGGGTGGTGCCCCCGCTCGCGGTGTTCTGGGCCGGGCTGGCCTGCATGGTCGCCCTGATCGCGCTGCTCGGGCTGCTGGTCCGGGCCGGCCTGCTGTTCCGGTCCCTGCGCCGGGCCGAGTACGCGGCCCTGACCGCGGCGGCCCCGGCGCTCTCCGCGCACGAGTTGCGCCGTTGCCGGGACGTCAGCACGTTCCGGGCGCTGCACCGCCTGGTCGGCGAGCGGGCGATCCGGCTGGTCGGCTGCTACGCCACCGTCTCCCTCGTGCTGGTGACGCTCTGCTGCGCGGCCGCGCTCTCCCGCAACCGGCCCAGCCCGCAGTCGCCGGCCGGCTGGCAGGTGGTCATCCACTGGACCGCCAACCTCGGCGACATGCTGCTCGGCTGGCTGCCGCTCGTGGTGGGCGCCCTCGGGCTGCTGGTCTACCGCAACGACACGGTGCGACGCTCGGTCGGCGTCGTCTGGGACATCGGCACGTTCTGGCCGCGCGCCGCGCACCCGCTCGCCCCGCCCAGCTACGCCGAACGGGCCGTGCCGGAGCTCCAGACCCGGATCGCCGGCCTGCTGGCGCTCCCCCCGCACCACCCCGACCGGATGGCCGGGGTGATCCTCTCCGGGCACAGCCAGGGCGCGGTCATCTGCGCCGCCGTGCTCCTGCAGATGCCCCGCCGCTGGCGCCGGCGGATCTGGTTCTTCTCGTACGGCTGCCAGCTCACCCGCCTCTACGGCCGGGTCTTCCCCGCCTACTTCGGGCCGCCCCGGCTACGGGCCCTGGCCCGGGCGCTGAGCTGGGAACCCGGGCACGTCACCTGGACCAACTTCTGGCGCGGCACCGACCCGCTGGGCTGGCCGGTCACCGCCGGGGAACGCGACGTGCCGGTCGCCGACCCGGAGGCCCTGCACCCGAGCGGCGGCGAGGTCGCCGACCCGCCGATCCGCAACCACAGCGGCTACCCGGACGCGCCGGAGTTCACTCGGGAACGGGCCGTGGTCGCCCGGCTGCTGCGCCGCAGCATCCCGTCACCCCGGCAGCGGGTCGGCTAGCCGGACCACCAGGTCGGCGTGCCCGGCGGTGCCGGCGACCCGGGCGGCGTTCGTCTCGTCGCTGCCCAACGCCCAGGCCCGCGCCTCCGCCGGGGACTTCCCGTACGCCTCGTGCCGGGCGACCAGCCGGCGCACCCGCAGCTCGGCGTCGAGATCCAGGAACCAGGCCTCGTGCAGCAGCGTGCGCACCTCCTCCCACGGGTCGTCCCGCAGCAGCAGGTAGTTGCCCTCGGTCACCACCAGCCGCACCTCGGGCGGCACCTCGATCGCCCCGGCGACCGGCTCCTCCAGGTCCCGGCGGAACTCCGGCGCCCAGACCGAGGTCGGTTCCAGCCGCCGCAGCCGGCGCAGGGTGGAGACGTACCCGTTGACGTCGAAGGTGTCCGGGGCGCCCTTGCGCCCGGCCCGCCCCAGCCGGGCCAGCGCCGACTGGGCCAGGTGGAACCCGTCCATCGGCACCAGCCGGGCCGCCGGGCCCACCTCGGCGGCGATCCGCTCGGCCAGGGTGGACTTGCCCGCCCCGGGCGCGCCAGCGATGCCGAGCAGCTGCCGCGGGCCGGCGTCGGCCAGGGCACGCGCCCGGGCCACCAGCTCGTCGAGCGGGAGCACCCGCGCCGCCGGCATCAGCCGAGCACCGGTTCGCTGATCCGGAACCGGGCCTCCACGGACGCCTGCACCGGCTGCGGGCGCGGATCCAGCTCCAGCTCGGGCGGGGCCTCGCCGCCCGGACCACCCTTCATGACCGCCCGGAGGACCATCGGTTGCGCGCCCGGACCGGTGTCGGCCAGCTCCAGCAGCCCGGTCACCCGGGCGCCGAGCGCCTCCGCGTACTCGCGGGCGCGGGCCAGCGCGTCGGCCACCGCGGCGTGCCGCGCCTCCCGGTACGCCGGGCTGTCCGGCCGCAGCAACCACCACGGGCCGGCCACCTCGACCTGGTCCTGGTCGGCCAGGCGGAGCATCAGCTCGCCGAGCGCGGTGAAGTCGGCGACCGTGACGGTGGTGCTCACGCTGCCGTGGTACGCCACCACCCGCTCGCTCGACCGCTTGGTCTCCGGCCAGACCCGCAGCTGGTCGGTCTCCCGCCGCGCCACCGCCGGCTCGGCCCCGTCGAGCAGCACCCGCACGGCGGCCGCCCGCTCGGCCAGCCGGGCCAGGGTGGCCTCCCGGTCGCGGTCCCGGGCGGTCGCGGTCACCGTGAAGCGGGCCAGCTCGGGAGCGACCTCCCGGTACGCCTCACCGCGTACCACCACGACCGGTGCCTCCGCCATGCCCACCACCCTAGAACCTTCCTCAGCGCGGTGCCGGCCGCCCGGCTCAGCCCGCGGCGGGCCGGCGGGGCAGGTGTCCCGTGTAGGTCACCGCGCCGGCCGTCAGCCGGCAACCGGTCAGGTGGCCGCCCGCCGCGCCCAGCTCGCGCAGGTAGGCCAGCTCCCCCGCGTGGTCGACGCCGGCCAGGAACTCCCGCTCGTGGCGGTCGAAGGTGCGCTCCGCCAGCGCCGCGCGGGCGGCCCGCCCCTCGTCGAGCCGGGCGGTCAGCGCGGCCGGGTCACCGTCGCGCAGCGCGGCGGCGAACTCGTCGAGGACCGCGCGGACGGACTCCAGTCCGGCCAGCACCGGACCCCGGTTGCCGAGCAGCATGTTGGCGGTGCGCGGGGGCGGGCCGCCGGCCACCCGGGTGCCGTCGGCGAAGCTGCCGGCGGCGAGGGCGAGCACGGCGTCGCGCAGCGCCGAGCGCTGCACCGCCCCGGCGAGCGCGCCGGCCAGCAGGTGCGGCAGGTGCGAGCTGAGCGCGGCCGCCCGGTCGTGCTCGGGGGCGGACATCGGCACCACCCGGGCCCGGAACACCTCGATGAGCAGCGCCGCGAGCCGGCGGAACGCGGCCATCCCGTTCGGGCCGGGGCAGAGCACCCAGGCGGCGTCGAGGAGCAGCCCGGCGTCCGCGGCGGCCGGACCGGCCCGGTCGGCGCCGGCCATCGGGTGGCCGGGCACGAACCGGTGCCCGAGACCCTGCCCGGTGGCGGCCGCCGCCACCTCCGCCTTCGTGCTCCCCACGTCGGTGAGCACGCAGTGTTCACCGGTGGCCGCGGCCACCCGGGTCAGCATGCCGGGCAGGGTGGGCAGCGGGCCGCAGAGAAACACCACGTCGCGGCCGGCCACCGCCGCCTCGACCGGGTCCGGCGCCGGGACGCCCCACCGGCGGGTGTGGGCCCGCACGTCCGGGTCGGGATCCCAGCCGGCGACGTCCAGCCCGGCGTCGCGCAGCCGCAGCAGCAACGAGCCGCCGATCAGCCCGGTGCCGACCACGGCGGCCCGCACCGCGGCCACCGGTCGGTCGCCGGAGGCCGGGCCGTCCCGCCCGGTCGCGTCGCCGGTCACCGCCGCCGCCCGAGGTCAGTCCCGCAGCCGGTCGGCGACGGCTGCGACGTGTTCGTCGGACTCGGTCAACGCCACCCGGACGTGCCGGGCGCCGGCCGGACCGTAGAACACGCCGGCGGCGACCAGGATGCCCCGGCGGGCCAGCCAGTCGACGGTGTCCCAGCAGTCCTCGTCCCGGGTCATCCAGAGGTAGAGCCCCGCCTCGGAGTGCTCGATGGTGAAGCCGGCCGCGGTGAACGCGGCGCGCAGCCGCTCCCGCCGGGCCCGGTAGCGCTCCCGCTGCTCGTCGGCGTGCGCCTGGTCGCCCAGCGCGGCCACCATGGCGGCCTGCACCGGGGCGGGCACGATCATGCCCGCGTGCTTACGGATCTTGAGCAGCTCGGCCACCAGCGCCGGATCGCCGGCCACGAAACCGGCCCGGTAGCCGGCCAGGTTGGAGCGCTTGGAGAGCGAGTGCACCGCGAGCACGCCCTCGTACGAGCCGCCGCAGACCTCCGGCGCGAGGATCGAGACCGGCTCGGCGTCCCAGCCCAGCGGCAGGTAGCACTCGTCGCTGGCGACCACCGCGCCGCGCTCGCGCGCCCAGTCGACCACCTTGCGCAGGTGGCGCGCGGGCAGCACCCGGCCGGTCGGGTTGCCCGGCGAGTTGACCCAGACCAGGCGCACCCGGGGGGTCGGGCCCAGCGCGGTCAGCGAGTCGGTGCGTACCGTGGTGGCGCCGGCCAGCCGGGCCCCGTCCTCGTACGTCGGGTAGGCCACCGACGGCACCACCACCACGTCACCCGGGCCGGCGCCGAGCAGCGTGGGCAGCCAGGCCACCAGCTCCTTGGAGCCGATCGTCGGCAGCACGCCGAGCCCGTCCACGCCCGCGCCGCAGGCCCGGGAGACCCAGGCCGCGATGGCGTCCCGCAGCGCCGGGGTGCCGGCGGTGAGCGGGTAGCCCGGCGCGTCGGACGCGTCGGCGAGCGCCTGCCGGATCAGCGCGGGCACCGGGTCGACGGGCGTGCCCATCGAGAGGTTGATCAGACCGTCCGGGTGCGCCGCGGCCGTCGCGGCCGCGGCGTCCAGGGTGTCCCAGGTGAAGTCGGGCAGCCGCGACGAGACCGGCGCGGGCCGGTTCAGTGGCCCTCTCCGCGCGGCGGCTGGGCGGCCACGAACGTGGCGTCCTTCTCCACCTTGCCGATCTTGGAGGCGCCACCGGGCGAGCCCAGGTCCTCGAAGAACTCGTAGTTCGCCCCGGTGTAGTCCTTCCACTGCTCCGGGACGTCGTCCTCGTAGAAGATCGCCTCAACCGGGCAGACCGGCTCACAGGCACCACAGTCGACGCACTCGTCGGGGTGGATGTAGAGCATCCGGTTGCCCTCGTAGATGCAGTCGACCGGGCACTCCTCGATGCATGCCTTGTCGAGCACATCCACGCACGGCTCGGCGATGATGTAGGTCACCGGTCTTCTCCTCCGCAAGACTCGTCGCGATCACCCGCGACGGTAAGAGCCTAGTATCTCGCCGGGGAGGAGGTCGATCGTGCTCCGACAGCAGGATGTGGGACACCGGATCGTGGTCCGGCGGATTGTGGGGATTCGCGAAGGCCGACCGCTGTTCAGCGACGCCCTCGGCGAGCTCGTCGAGCTGAGCGAGACCCATATCACGCTCGCCACCGACACCGGCCGGCTCCGGGTGCCCGTCGGCGAGGTGCACCGCGCCCGGCGCGTACCGCCGGCCCGCCGGCCGACCGCCGCCGCGGTGATCGCCCTCGAACTGGCCGCCGACGAGGCGTGGCCCGCCCCGGTACGCGCCCGGCTCGGCGACTGGCTGCTGCGCGGCGCGGCGGGCTGGACCGGCCGGGCCAACTCGGCGCTGCCGGTCGGCGACCCGGACCGCCCGCTGCCCGCCGCGCTGGACGCGGTCGTGCGCTGGTACGCCGCGCAGGGCCTGCCGGCCCTGGTGAACACCCCGCTGCCGCTGGCCGGCCCGGTCGGCGCCGAACTGGACGCCCGGGGCTGGTCGGCCCGGCCACCGGTGCTGGTGCAGACCGCGGCGCTGGCCGCGCTCCCGCCCGGCCGGCCCGAGCTGCCCGCGGTCGGCCTCGCCGCCACCCCGTCGGAGGAGTGGCTGGCGATCGCCGCCGGCCGCAAGGGCGGGCTGCCCGACGCGGCCCGGCACGTGCTCACCGCCGTGGACCAGGTCCGCTTCGCCCACCTGCGCGTCGACGGCGAACTGCTGGCGGTCGGCCGGGGCACGGTCGCCGGCGACGGGCGCTGGCTCGGCCTCAGCCTGATCGAGGTGCTGCCGCAGGCCCGCCGGCGCGGCTACGCGGGCGCGGTGATCCGGGCCCTGGCCGACTGGGCACGGACCGAGGGCGCCACCCGCGCCTTCCTCCAGGTGGAGCAGCACAACACCGGGGCGGTCGCGCTCTACCAGCGGCTCGGCTTCACCACCCACCACACCTACCTCACCCGGGTCGCCCCGGCCTGAGCCGGCGCCGGGGTCAGCGGCGTACCACCCGGCGCGGCTTGGCGGCCTTCAGCTCGGCGTACCGCTTGAGCTGGCGGGACCGGTGGTCGCGGCCGAGCGCGGTGAGGATGAGGTAGCCGACCGCCACCCCGGCCGCCACGGCGGCCAGGTAGAGCCAGATCTGGGCGAAGAAGAGCCCGGCGCCCCCACCGAACGGGTTCTCCCCGACCAGCAGCGGCCCGACGAAGACGGTCAGCGCCAGGGCCACCGCGACCGCGCCGGCCAGGTCGGCCGACCACCGGCCGACCGGCCGGTCCTGCCCCCAGCGGAACGCCAGCACGGCCAGGATCAGCCCGATGACCAGGAACATCAGCCAGGAGACCCGGTCCGAGGCGGCATCGTCGTCCGGGAAACCGAACCTGATGACCAGCCGCGCCACCACGTTGACCAAGAACAGCGCCGCCGCCAGCACGCCGATCGCGCGCCACCGCTCCCTCATCGCACGCCTCCCGCCGTACGCCCGCCCCCACGGCGGGCTCCTGGCAGGAATGTCTACCACCGCCACCGGTGTCGCGTCAGCACCCTCAGCGATGCGCGGGGGGCAGCACCAGTTGCCGGAAACCCAACACCGCGAAGGTGACCGCGCCGGCCACCACCAGCCCGAGGCCGAGCACGTTGTCGCCGGTGAGCGCGAGGTCGCCCTCGGCGGTCCGGAAGCCACCGGCGACGATCAGCACGAACCACGGCAGCGCGGCCAGCGCCGCCGCCCAGCGGGTCCCCACGGCGGCGTGCGCGAACCAGCCCACCAGGACCGTCACCAGCACCGCCACGGCGATGCCGCCGACCCCGGCCACGATCCCGACCAGCGCCGCCGGCAGCCCGCCGGGCGGCCCCTGCACCAGCTCCCAGGACCATGTGGCGTAGAGCAGTTCGAGCAGCGCCAGGAGCACCCCGGCCCAGACCGTCACCACACCGCCGGCCACCCGCAGCGCGAGGTCGGCGGAGCGGGCCGGCCGGGCCGGTGGCGCGGTGGGGTCGGGCTCGGCGGCGAGCGACATCGGAACGGCCGGCAGCGTCACCGGAGGCCGGCCGCCGCGACCGGGGACCGGTCCACGCCGTCCAGCGGCAGCCCGGCGAAGAGGTCGTCCTCCCAGCCGTACGGGCCCGTGCCCGGGCCCCGCTCGCCGACCGCGAGGGTGAAGTACTCCACGCCCATGAACTCGGCGCCGAAGTTGCCGGCGATCGAGTAGAGCCAGGAGTTGGCCGGGATCTGGGTGGCGTGCGCCCGCATCGCCGCCTCCTTGGCGGCGTGCCGCTCGGTGGCGTCGATCCGCGCGGCGATCTCCGGATCGGGGGTGCCGAACGGCAGCTCCTCGATGCTGTCGATGCCGGCGAAGGGGTTGTCCGCGCTCTCGGTGAACGCGTCCAGGCCGGCCTCCAGCACGCTGCGCGGCATCGCCGTCCAGTAGACCTTGGCCGGGGCGATCCCCTCGAGGTCGGCCAGCTCCCGCGCCCGCATCGCCACCCGGTGCGCCTGGATGTGGTCCGGGTGGCCGTAGAAGCCGTTCGGGTCGTACGTGATCATGACCTGCGGCCGGACCTCGCGGATGACCTCCAGCAGGTACCCGGCGGCCTCGTCGAGGTCGGCCTGCCAGAACGCCCGCGGGTGCTCGTTGGTGGCCAGGCCCATCATGCCCGAGTCGCGGTAGCGGCCGGCGCCGCCGAGGAAGCGGTGGTCGGTGACGCCGAGCGCCGCGCAGGCGGCGGCCAGCTCGCCGACCCGGTACCCGCCGAGCTGGTCGGCCCCGGCCGCGGCGAGCTGGGCCAGCGCCGGCACGTGGATCTCGCCCTCCTCGCCCAGCGTGCAGGTCACCAGGGTGACGTGGGCGCCGGCGGCGGCGTAGTGCGCCATCGTCGAGCCGGTGCCGATGGACTCGTCATCGGGGTGCGCGTGGACCAGCAGAAGTCGTCGGTCGGGCAGCGTCGTCACGCCCGTCACTCTAACCGGCGGTCCTGTCCCACCGAGGCCTACGCGTCCGCGCAGGTCGGCCACATCACCCGGAACGCGCGCCTACCATCCGAGGCGTGGACTTTCCCGAGCTGGCCGCCCGTACCCGTCGGTTCAGCCACGGGGCGCCGCGCGCCGTCTCCGTCGCGGACGACGGCTCCCGGGTCATCTTCCTGCGCTCCTCCGGACCGGAGGACCCGGCGGACGCGCTCTGGCTGCTCGACGTCGCCTCCGGCGAGGAGCGGCTGGTCGCCGACCCGGCGGTGCTGCTCGGCGCGGACGCCGACCCCGGCGCCCTCTCCCCTGGCGAGCGCGCGCTGCGCGAGCGGCTGCGGCTGGCCGTCTCCGGCATCGGCTCGTACGCCCTGGACGGCGCCGGCCGGGTGGCCACGTTCGCGCTGGCCGGCCGGCTGTTCCGGGCCGACCTGGTGCACGGCGACGTGGTCGAGGTGGCCGCCGTCGGCCCGGTGATCGACCCGCGGCCGGACCCGACCGGCACCCGGCTGGCGTACGTCACGGACGCCGCCGAGGGGGTGCGCCGGGGCCAGTTGCGGGTGGTCGAGCCGGACGGCACCGACAACCTGCTGGCCGGCGAGGACAGCGGGGTGAGCTGGGGGCTGGCCGAACACATCGCCGCCGAGGAGTTCCACCGGTACCGGGGCTACTGGTGGTCCCCGGACGGGCGCTCGGTGCTGGCCGCGCGGGTCGACGAGTCCCGGCTGGACCGCTGGCACCTGCACGACCCGGCCGACCCGGCGAGCCCGCCGACGACCGTCGCGTACCCCCGGGCGGGCGGGCCGAACGCGCAGGTCAGCCTGCACCTGCTCGACCTCGACGGCGGCTGGGTCGACGTGCACTGGGACCGGGAGACCTACCCGTACCTCACCTCGGTCGACTGGGCCGACGGCGGGCCGCTGATCACCGTGCTGCGCCGCTCCCAGCAGCACGGGCTGGTGCTCGCGGTGGACCCGCGGACCGGGGAGACCCAGGTGCACGCGGAGCTGGCCGACCCGCGCTGGGTGGAGCCGATCCCGGGCACCCCGGCGCACCTGCCGGACGGCCGGGTGCTGGTCGGCGGCGAGCTGGCCCACGACGGGTACGACGCCCGCTGCCTGTTCGCCGACGGCACCCTGCTCACCCCGCCCTCGCTCTACGTCCGACGGGTGGTGGGGCGGCTGCCCGCCGGCGCGGGCGCCCCGGCCGACCTGCTGGTGGAGGCGAGCGAGGGCGAGCCGAGCCAGCGCCACCTGTACCGGGTCCGGACGGTGATCGGCGGTGGGGTGGACGCCCGGCGGATGGGCTCCGACCCGGGCTGGCACACCGCGACGATCGGCGGGAGCACGCTGGTGGTCGGCATCGCCTCGCTGGAGCATCCGGGGGTGCGCTGGCGGGTGTGGCACGGCGACCGGGAGGTCGGCGAGCTGCGCTCGCTGGCCGCCACCCCGCCGTACGCGCCCCGGCCGACGATGGTGCGGGTGACCGACCGGCGGCTGCCCAGCGCGGTGCTCTACCCGGGCGAGCACGTCAAGGGCACGAAGCTGCCGGTGCTGCTGGACATCTACGGCGGCCCGGGTCACCAGGAGGTGATCGCCGCCCGGTCCGCCTGGCTGGAACGGCAGTGGTGGGCCGAGCAGGGCTTCGCGGTGGTGACGATCGACAACCGGGGCACCCCGGGCATCGCCCCGTCGTTCGAGAAGGCGGTCCACCGCCGGCTGGCCGACGTCATCCTCACCGACCAGGTGGACGCGCTGACCGCGCTCGCCGGCAAGCACCCGGACCTGGACCTGGCCCGGGTGGCGGTGCGCGGCTGGTCGTTCGGGGGCTGGCTGGCCGGGCTGGCGGTGCTGCGCCACCCGGAGCTGTTCCGCTGCGCGATCGTCGGCGCCCCGGTCACCGACTGGACGCTGTACGACACCGCGTACACCGAGCGCTACCTGGGCCTGCCGGAGGACGGGATGGACGTCTACGCCCACCACTCGCTGGTGGAGCTGGCCGCCGAGCCGGTCGGCGATCCGGCGCAGGCCCGGCCGATGCTGCTGGTGCACGGCCTGGTCGACGACAACGTGGTGGCCGCGCACACGCTGCGGCTGTCGGCCGCGCTGCTGTCCGCCGGCCGCCCGCACGCGGTGCTCCCGCTGACCGGGGCCAGCCACATGGCCGCCGGCGGTGTCGCCGAGCGCCTGCTCCGGCTGGAGCTGGACTTCCTCCGCCGCCACCTGTGAGGCCGGGCGCGCTCAACGCCTGCGGTGGCGCCGGGGCCGGGCCGCGCCGCCAACCGACCGGAAAGGGGCCCTTGCCCGACACCGGGGTGTCGGGCAAGGGCCCCTTCGATCAAGCGGTTACTGCGTGACGTACGCGTTGATCAGCGCGGGGTACCCGAAGATGCTGGACAGGTAGATCCCGCCCACCTTGGAGCCGTGCAGGTAGTAGCCCTGCTCGACGAAGAGCGGCACGACCGGGGCCAGCTCGGTCATGATCCGCTTGTCCAGCTTGGCCCACTCCTTGCCCTGGTCGGCGGCGGGCATGGCGAGAACCCGGTCGAACTCCTTGTTGATCTCGTCGCTGTTCACGTACGAGGTGTCGCTGTTGTTCTCCGCCTTGATGGTGCGGCCGTCGAAGAGCACCGGCAGGATCGCCGCGCCGCTGGGCCAGTCGGCGGCCCACTGGCTGATGTAGAGGTCGTACGGGTTGTTCTTCTTGCCGACCTCGTCGAGCTTGGCGTCGGTCGGAATGGTCTTCACGGTGATCTTGAAGCCGGCCTTCTCCAGGTTGCTCTTGAGCTGGGTGGCCAGCTCCGGCGAGTCGTCGCTGATGCCGAGCACCAGCTCCGGGGTCTTGCCGGCGAGCAGCTCCTTGGCCTTGTCGGCGTTGCCGCTCGGGCCGGCCGGGTAGGCGTCGTAGTTCTCCCAGCCGATGGTCGACGGCGGCATCAGAGTGGTGACCGCCTTGGCCGACGCCTCACCGCCGTACGCCTTGACGAAGCCGTCCCGGTCGATCGCGTAGTTCAGCGCCTGCCGCACCGCCAGGTCGGTGACCCGCTGCGTGTTGATGTCGAGCCGCCACATGCTCGGGGTCTGGCCGCGCACCGAGCGGTCCTTGAGTGCCGGGTCGCCGGTGACCCGGGCCACCAGCGCCGAGGGCACACCGTTCCAGCCCAGCGCCGCCTGGTCGTCGCCGTTGTCGGCGATCACCCGGTTGGCGCCCGCCTCTGAGTCCGGGCCGAAGGTCCAGACGATCTTGTCCGGGTACGCGTGGCGCACCGGGTCGGTCTTCGGGTCCCAGTTCTCGTTCCGCTCCATCACCAGCTCGACCCCGGCCGTGTTCTTGGTGATCTTGTAGGGCCCGGAGGAGAACGGCTGGTTGTCCAGGTTGACGCCGGTGTCCTTCTCCGGCTTCAGCGGCGCGGTGTACGGCAGCGACGCGGCGAACGGCAGGTCGCAGTGCGGCTTGGCGAACTCGAACTTCAGCGTCTTCGCGTCCGGGGTGGTGAGCCCCGGCGGCAGCGAGGTCTTGTTGGCCTTGAAGTTCCACTTGGTGTCGTACTGCGGGTCGTTGGCGAGCCACTCCTGCAGGTAGGTGGGGCCGCCGGTGAGGTCGGGGTCGAAGGAGCGGGCGATGCCGTACGCGATCTCCTTGGCGGTGATCGGGCTGCCGTCCTCGAACTTCACCCCGTCCTTGATCTTGAATTCCCAGACCTTGCAGTCCTTGTTCACGTCCGTGCCCGGGGTCTCGGCCAGGTCGCCGACCAGGGTCACCTTGCCCGAGCCGTCGTCCTTGAACGTGGTCAGGAATCGACTGTAGAGCGGGGCGTTCATCAGGCCGGCGAACGAGTAGACCCGCTGCGGGTCGATGTGCGAGATCTTGGTCTCCCGGATCACCCGGAAGGTGCCGCCCTTGGCGGCGCCCGGGACCTCGGCGGCCGGACCCATCGAGTCCTTCGGGTCGGTGGCGATCGAGCCGCTCTGCACCCGGTCGGCACCGGTGTCGCCGTCGGTGCCCTTGTTCTCGCTGCACGCACCCATCACCGCGAGCAGTGCGAGCGCGCCGCCGGCGGCGGCTGCCCTCTTCAGGCGCATCTGCGCCACCTCCCTATCTGGAGCCTCGTCAGACGACGTAGGAAAACTACGGTTTGTGTAACAGAGAGCGGTGGATTTCTCCATGCCCTGCCCGGGGCCGTTGCGCTATCGCAACCGGACCCGGGGGTCGATGGCGGCGTAGAGCACGTCGACCACGATGTTGGCGACCACGATGAAGACCGCCGAGATCAGCACGGTGGCCATGATGGTCGGCAGGTCGCCCGACCGGACCGCATCCACCGCCGTCCGGCCCAGGCCCTGGATGCCGAAGGTGGTCTCGGTGATCACCGTGCCGCCGAGCGCGCTGCCCACGTCCAGGCCGGCGATGGTGACGATCGGGGTGATCGCCGCGCGCAGTGCGTGCCGGCCGTACACCTTGGGTTTGGCCAGGCCCTTGGCCCGCGCGGTGCGGACGAAGTCCTCTGACAGGGTCTCCAGCATCTGGGCCCGGGACAGCCGGGCGTAGACCGCGGAGAAGAGGAAGGCCAGGCACACCCAGGCCAGCACGAGCCCGCTGGCCCACTTCACCGGGTTGTCGAAGATGGAGGTGTAGCCCGGCGTCGGGGTGATCCGCAGGTTGTAGGTGAAGATCAGTAGCAGTACCGCGCCGACGAAGTAGAGCTGCATCGAGGCGCCGGCCAGCGAGAAGCCGATGGCCAGCCGGTCCAGCACCGTGCCCCGCCGCAGTGCCGAGATCATGCCGAGCCCGACGCCGAGCACCAGCCAGAGCACCGCGGCCGGGAGGACGATACTGAGCGTCACCGGGAGCACCCGGGCGAGCGTATCGGTCACCGCCTCGCTGTTGACGTACGAGTAGCCGAGGCACGGGGCGTCGCACCGACCGCCCTGGGAACTGCCCAGATCCCGGCCCGTGACGATGCCCTTCATGTAATTGGCGTACTGCTCGGGCAGCGGATCGCGCAGGCCCAACTCCTCGCGGACCCGCTCGAGCCGCTCCGCGTTGCAGTTCTTCGGGCACATGCCGCTGACCGGGTCCCGGGGCAGGCCGAAGAACATCAGGAAGCTGAGCACGCTCACCGCGAAGAGGGTGAGCACCGCGGTGAGCAGCCGGCGTACCAGGAATCGGGTCATCAGAACTTTCCTTCACTCGCGACTGCGGGGCTCCGCCCCGCCGCACTCCGCGCGCTCATCGCATCCACCCCTACCGGGACGACTTCGGGTCGAGCGCGTCACGCAACGCGTCGCCGAGCAGGTTGAAGGCGAGCACGAGGATGAAGATCGTGACGCCGGGGAAGAACACGTACGCCGCGTCGGTCTGCAGGTACGGGATGCTCTGGAAGATCATCCGGCCGAAGTCGGCGGTCGGTTCGAGGATGCCGATGCCGAGGAAGGAGAGCGCCGCCTCACCGGTGATGTACTGCGGCACAGCGAGCGAGAAGGCGACCAGGATCGGCGCCCAGAGGTTGGGCAGGAGTTGCCGGAAGAGCATGTGTCCCAGCCCGGCGCCACTGGCCCGCGCCGCCTCCACGAACTCCCGTTCGCGCAGCGAGATGACCTGGCCACGGACCAGCCGGGCGGTGCTCGTCCAGCCGAACGCGGCGAAGATCCCGATGAGCACGGCCACCTGGAACGACGGCGGCACCTCCTCACGCGGGCCGTAGAAGCGCAGCGCCACGGTCGGCACCACGGCGAGGGCGAAGATGAGGAACGGCAGGGCCAGCGCCACGTCGGTGATCCAACTGATCACCGTGTCGACGATCCCGCCCAGATAACCGGCGATGATGCCGGCCACCACGCCGATCGCCGTGGTCACCAGGGCAGCGGCGAACGCAATGAACAGCGACGTCCGCATGCCGTAGACCATCCGGATGAAGATGTCCCGGCCCAGCCGCGGCTCCAGCCCGAACCAGTGGTCGCCGGTGATCCCGCCGACGTAGCCCAGCGGCATCCCGTTGCCGTCCAACAACTGCTGGAACTGCTCGTTCGGGCCGACCCCGTACAGCCTGGAGACCAACGGCGCGGCCAGTGCCAGCACGATGAAGAAGACCAGCACCACACCACTGACCATCGCGGTGCGGTCCCGGCGCAGCCGGGCCCAGGCGAGCTGGCCCGGCGACCGGCCGACAAAGGCCCGCTCGTCGGGCTTGACGGTGTCGGCCGCCGGCTCGATCTCGGCCCGCGCCGTGCTCTCGACCGGTGACAGGCTCACGGTGTCTCCTCAGTTCGCGACTGCGGGGCTCGCAAAACCGGCTCGCTCCTCGCGCTCACCCTGCCTCCTCAGTTCGCGACTGCGCGCTCACGGGCGACACCGCCACGGCCTCGCTGTTCCCGGCGCCGCCCGACCCCTGCGCCGGACCAGCGGCGATCGTTCCCTGCTCGGGGAAGTGGCAGGCGGTGACCTGGGGACCACCGTCGCGGGCGATCAGGGCCGGCTCCTCCTCGGCGCACCGCTCCTGCGCCTTCCAGCAGCGGGTCCGGAACCGGCAGCCCGAGGGCGGGTTGAGCGGGGTCGGCACGTCGCCGGTGAGCCGGATCCGCCCGGCCGGGCCGAGCGCCGTCACGTCCGGGATCGCCGACAGCAGCGCCCGGGTGTACGGGTGCTGCGGCCGCTCGTAGATGTCGTCGCGGTCGCCGATCTCGACGATCTTGCCGAGGTACATCACCGCGACCCGGTGGCAGAAGTGCCGGATCACCGCCAGGTCGTGGGCGATGAACACGAACGCCAGGTCGAGTTCGCGTTGCAGGTCGCGCAGCAGGTTGATGACCTGCGCCTGGATCGAGACGTCCAGCGCGCTGACCGGCTCGTCGGCGACGATCAGCTTGGGTCGCAGCGCCAGCGCGCGGGCGATGCCGATGCGCTGCCGCTGGCCGCCGGAGAACTCGTGCGGGTAGCGGTTGTAGTGCTCCGGGTTCAACCCGACGAGTTCCAGCAGTTCCTGCACCCGCTTCTTCGTCCCGCCCGGCGGGTCGATGCCGTTGACCTGCAACGGCATGGCCACGATCCGGCCGACGGTGTGCCGTGGGTTCAGCGAGGCGTACGGGTCCTGGAAGATGATCTGGAGGTCCTGCCGCAGCGGCCGCAGCTCCCGGCGCCGGGCGTGGGTGATGTCCCGCCCGGCGAACTCGATGGTGCCGGAGGTCGGTTCGAGCAGCCGTACCAGCATCCGGCCGGTGGTGGTCTTGCCGCAGCCGGACTCCCCGACCAGGCCCAGCGTCTCGCCCGGGCGGACGTCGAAGTCCAGCCCGTCGACCGCGCGCACGGCACCCGGGGAGCGGAACCCGTCGCGGACCGGGAAGTGCTTGGTCAGCCCGCGCACGCGCAGCAGCGGTTCGGTCTCGGTGCTCATCGGGCCACTCCCACCTGCGCGATGTCCTGCTGGTAGAGCCGGGTGCGCTCCTCGGCCGGCAGGTGGCAGGCGACCAGGTGGCCCGCCTCCCCGGCCGACCGCAGCTCCGGCACCTCGGTCCGGGACCGGTCGCCGTTGCGGTCCGCGTAGCGGCAGCGCGGGTGGAAGGCGCACCCCGACGGCAGGTTGATCAGCGACGGCGGGTTGCCCTTGATCGGCACCAGGTCCGCGTCGGCGTCGCCGTGCAGCGACGGCACGCTCGACAGCAACCCCCAGGTGTACGGGTGCTGCGGCCGCCGCAGCACCTGCTCCACGCTGCCGTGCTCGACGGCCCGGCCGCCGTACATGACCAGGACGTCGTCGGCCACCTGGGAGACCACCCCGAGGTCGTGGGTGATCAGGATGATCGCCGACCGGAACTCGTCCTGGAGGTCGCTGAGCAGGTCCAGGATCTGGGCCTGCACGGTCACGTCCAGCGCCGTGGTCGGCTCGTCGGCGATCACCAGGTCCGGGTCGTTGACCAGGGCCATCGCGATCATCGCCCGTTGTCGCATGCCGCCGGAGAACTCGTGCGGGTACTGGTCGAACCGCTTCGCCGGCTGCGGGATGCCGACCCGGCCCAGCATGTCCACGGCCCGGGTGCGCGCCTCCCGCTTACCGGCCCGCGGATGGTGCACCCGGTACGCCTCGGCGATCTGCCGGCCCACCGTGTAGTACGGGTGCAGCGCCGACAGCGGGTCCTGGAAGATCATCGCCATGTCCCGGCCGCGCAGCCGGCGTACCTGCTCCTCCGGCAGGCCGACCAGTTGGCGGCCGCCCACGGAGATCTCCCCGGTGATGGTGGCCCGCTTGGTGTTGTGCAGGCCGAGGATCGCCAGCGAGGTGACGCTCTTGCCCGAACCGGACTCGCCCACGATGCCGAGCGTCCGGCCGCGCTCGACGGCGAACGAGACCCCGTCGACGGCCCGCACCACGCCGTCCTCGGTCTCGAACCGCACGCGAAGGTCCTTGACCCGCAGATAGGGGCCGTCCTCGCCGGTGCGCTGCGCCGGCACCTCGGGGCGGTCCGGCTCCCCGGACGGCGTTGTCTCCGACCTGCCCATGACCGCCTCCCTCTGTGACGAAGAGAACTTACAACAAACTTCTGGAGGCGAAAATAAGCTACAGAACGCGGCCTGTCAGCGGCCAGAGCGTAACGACTGGGTTTCCCACCTGAACAGCCCTCACCTGGACATTCATGGTTGCGACTGGGCAACGCCGCCGCGTTGTCGCACGTGAGGTGCGACCATGGCGGTGGTGATCCAGGGAGGATTCGCGCCGGTACGAGGTGGAGGTGAGGATGACCGCGGCGGTGTTCGACCACGACGGCCCGTGGAGCGAAGAGGAGTACCTCGCCCTCGGCGAGACGCAGCAACGCGTCGAACTCTTCGACGGGAGCCTCCACGTGACGCCAGCGCCCACCCCACGGCACCAACGCATCCAGCGAAACCTCGGCAACATCCTCGAGCAGGCGGCGCGCGGCGCCGGGCTGGAACTGCTGGAGACGGTCAACGTTCGACTCAAGCCGGGCCGGATCCCCATCCCCGACCTGGTCGTCACCCAGCCGATCGACTTTGACGAACCGATGATCGAGGCGCAGGACGTCCGGCTGGTCTGCGAGATCATCTCGCCGAGCAACGCGGCCACCGACAAGGTGCTCAAGATGCATTACTACGCTGCCGCGGGCATCGAGTGGTACCTGCTCGTCGAGCAGGAGAACGGGACCCTGCACCTCTACCGCCGGCACGGTCGGCACTACAGCGAAGACTCGGTGACCAAACCCGGCGACTCGCTGGAGCTGACCGAGCCCGTCCGGGCGACGATCCGGCCGGAGGATCTCGTCCCCTGACGGATGTCGGCCTGGTCGCCTAGGGTCGGGCGCATGACCGGATTCGACGCGGCCACCGCCGCTGTCCAGGCCGCCCTCGACGCCGGGGCGCGGTACGCGGACGCCCGGGTGATGCACCGCCGCTACGAGTCGATGTCGGCCCGCAACGGCGACATCGAGGAACTGACCCAGGACGAGAGCATCGGCCTCGGCGTCCGGGCGCTGGTCGGGTCGAGTTGGGGCTTCCACGCCGTACCCGAGCTGTCCGACACCGCGGCCCGCGGAGCCGGCCGGCGCGCCGCGGCGACCGCCGCCGCGAGCGCGCGGGTGCCCGGCCCGCCGATCGACCTGGTCCCCGCCGAGGCCATCGTGGCGAGCTGGTCCTCGGCCTGCCAGGTCGACCCGCTCGGCGTGCCGCTCTCCGACAAGGGCGACCTGCTGGTCCGGGCCACCGCGACGGCGCGCGAGCACGGCGCCGACCTGGCCGAAGGGCTCTACCAGGTCTGGGACACCGCGAAGTGGTTCGTCTCCAGCGAGGGGCACCGGATCGACCAGCGCATCCGGGAGTGCGGCGGCGGCATCTCCGCCACCTCCATCGGCGACGGCGAGACCCAGCGCCGGTCCTACCCGAGCTACCGCGGCCAGTACGGCACCACCGGCTGGGAGCTGGTCACCTCGCTCGACCTCGCCGCGCACGCGGCGCGGATCGCCGAGGAGTCCCGGGAGCTGCTCACCGCCCCCGAGTGCCCGGCCGGCGAGACCGACCTGATCCTCGGCGGCGAACAGCTGGCCCTGCAGATCCACGAGTCGGTCGGGCACGCCATCGAGCTGGACCGGATCCTCGGCTGGGAAGCCGCCTTCGCCGGCACCTCCTGGCTGGACCTGGCCCAGCTCGGCACGCTCCGCTACGGCTCCGAGCTGATGAACATCACCATCGACCCGACCATCCCCGGCGCGCTGGGCAGCTTCGGCTACGACGACGAGGGCTCCCCGGCGGTCAAGCGGGACGCCGTCCGCGCCGGCCGCTGGGTGGGGGTGCTCGCCGGCCGCGACTCGGGCGCCGTCGCCGGTCTCGATTACGGCGGCAGCGTACGGGCCGACGGCTGGGCCCGGTTGCCGATGGTGCGGATGACCAACGTGGGCCTCGAACCGGGCCCGCACACCCTCGACGAGATCATCGACGGCACCGACGACGGGGTGCTGATGGACCTCAACCGGTCCTGGTCGATCGACGACAAGCGGCTCAACTTCCAGTTCGGCTGCGAGGTCGGCTGGGAGGTGAAGAAGGGCCGGCGGGGGCGGATGCTGCGCAACCCCACCTACACCGGGATCGGCCCGGTCTTCTGGCGCTCGATGGACATGCTCTCCTCGGAGATCGTCCCGTGGGGGACGCCGAACTGCGGCAAGGGGCAGCCCGGCCAGACCGGGCACACCGGCCACCCGGCCGCCCCGGCCCGCTTCCGCAACGTCCGAGTGGGGGTACGGGCATGACCGAGCGTCAGCGAGCGAATCATCGACACAGTCCGCTGGTGCCTCATGCCGAGGCCGAGCGAAGCGAGGCGTCGGCATGAGCGAACTGGACCTCGCCGGCCAGGTGGTGGAGCTGGTCCGCCGGCTCGCCGGGCCGCACGCGCAGGCCGAGGTGACCGTGACCCGGGCCGACCTGGCGCTCACCCGGTTCGCCAACTCGTTCATCCACCAGAACGTCGCCGAGTCGGCCACCACGGTGCGGCTCCGGCTGCACCTGGACGGGCGGACCGCCGCGGGCGGCGGCAGCCTGGTCGACCCCGACGGGCTGGCCACGCTGGTCGAGCGGACCGTGGCGGCGGCGCGGCTCTGCCCGCCCGACCCGGCCTGGCCGGGGCTCGCCCCGGCGGCGCCGGTGCCGCCGGCCGTCTTCGACGAGGCCACCGCCGAGGCGTCGCCCGACGAACGGGCCGCCCGGGTACGCGCCTTCGTGGACGCGGTCGAAGGGCTGGCCGCGGCCGGCTACTGCCGGACGGCGTACCGGTCGGGGGCGTTCGTCAACTCGGCCGGGCACTCGGCGGTGGGGCGTACCGCCGAGGCGGCGATGGACGGCATCGCGCGGACCGGCGGGTCCGACGGGGTGGCCCGGCTCTGCGCCGACCGACTCGCCGAGATCGACGGCGCGGCGCTCGGCGCCCGGGCGGCGGCCAAGGCGCGGGCCGCGGCCGATCCGGTCGAGCTGCCCCCGGGGCACTACGAGGTGGTGCTCGAACCGGCCGCCGTCGGCGACGTGCTGCAGAACCTCGCCTGGTTCGGTTTCAACGGCAAGCGGTACCTCGAGCGGCAGTCCTTCGCCGAGCCGGGTGTCGCCCAGTTCGACCCGGCGGTGACCCTGGTGGACGATCCGACGCACGGTTCGGGGCTGCCGTACGACCTGGAGGGCACGCCGCGACGGCCGCTGCCCCTGGTCGAGGCGGGCACCACCCGCGCGGTGGCGCACGACCGGCGCAGCGGCGCCGAGGCGGGCACCGGGTCCACCGGGCACGGGATGCCCGGCGGGTCGACGTTCGGCCCGATCCCGCACAACCTGCGCCTGCTGCCGGCCGTGGACCGGCCGGGCCCGGCGGCGGGGCAGTTGAGCGGCGGAGTGACCGGGGCGGTCGCCGACCCGGACACCGCCGCGCTGGTCGGCGGGATGGCGCGCGGGCTGCTGGTCACCGACTTCTGGTACACCCGGGTGCTCGATCCGAAGCGCCTGGTCATCACCGGACTGACCCGCAACGGGGTCTGGCTGGTCGAGGACGGCGTGCCGACCCGGGCGGTGCGCGACTTCCGCTTCACCGAGTCCTATCCGCAGGCCCTGGGGCCGGCGCGGGTGCTCGGCGTGGGCCGGACGCCGGTGCGCCAGCCGGACCGGGTGGACGGCGCGTGGTGGGAGGCGCCGCCGCTGCGGCTGGCCTCGTGGCACTTCACCGGCGGGGCGTCCGGCTGAGCCGCGGCCGCCCACCCCGTCAGCGCACCGCCGACCGCGGCTGACGCACCGGTCGGCGCACCGTTCACCGCACCGGCAGCATTGATCTTGGCGTGGGTCTTTCCAACCTGCGGGACACACGGGACACTGCGTTGCGCGGCCGGGCCGCGAAGATCGGCGTAACGTGTGTCATTTAGCTGCGCCGGTTCACCGGCGCGGCCGTATGCGTGCGCAAGACGTGGCAGTGGATGCGGTCTCGCCGGTCCGCTGGCCGGTACGAAAGGTGATCCGCCGCCCCCGCGAGGGCACCGTCAGGGAGACGACTGGAATGACATCAACGTCGGCGACGACGCCGAGACCGCAGCCGCGAGGGGCGCGAGCACGCGCCGCGATAGCTGCCAAGACGTTGCGAACCGACCGCTGGTGGTTCGCGCCACTGATCACCGTCGTCGGGCTCAGCGCCTGGGTCATCTACGCGACGGTCCGGGTCTTCATGCACAAGTGGTACTGGGTGGACCAGTACCACTACCTGACGCCGTTCTACTCCCCGTGCGTGACCGAGCGGTGCGTCGAGGGCTCCTCGCACTTCGGCTCGTTCCTGCCCGGCTGGTGGATCATCCCGGACGCGGCGCTGACCCTGCCGTTCCTGCTGCTGTTCCGGCTCACCTGCTACTACTACCGCAAGGCGTACTACCGGTCGTTCTGGCTGTCCCCGCCGGCCTGCGCGGTCCCGGACGGGCACCAGGCGTACAGCGGCGAGACCCGCTTCCCGCTGCTGGGCCAGAACCTGCACCGCTACTTCTTCTACCTCGCCGCGATCATCTCGCTGATCAACACGTACGACGCCATCTACGCCTTCCACTCGCCGAAGGGCTTCGGCTTCGGGCTCGGCAACCTCATCCTGCTCGGCAACGTGGTGATGCTCTGGGCGTACACCATCTCCTGCCACTCCTGCCGGCACATCATCGGCGGGCGGCTCAAGCACTTCTCCAAGCACCCGCTGCGCTACAAGGCCTGGACCTTCATCTCCTGGCTGAACGTCCGGCACATGCAGCTCGCCTGGATCACGCTCGGCACCCTGGCGGTCACCGACTTCTACGTCATGGCCATCGCCGCCGACTGGTTCCCCGACCTGCGGTTCATCAACTGAAAGCCTGGACATGACTGAGACGCGAATCGAACGACACCACTACGACGTCGTCGTGATCGGGGCCGGCGGGGCCGGCCTGCGCGCGGCGATCGAGGCCCGGCTGGCCGGCAAGAAGACCGCGATCATCTCGAAGTCGCTCTTCGGCAAGGCGCACACGGTGATGGCCGAGGGCGGCGCGGCGGCCGCGATGGGCAATGTGAACGCCCGGGACAACTGGCAGGTGCACTTCCGGGACACCATGCGCGGCGGCAAGTTCCTCAACAACTTCCGGATGGCGGAGCTGCACGCGAAGGAGGCCCCGCAGCGGATCTGGGAGCTGGAGACGTACGGCGCGCTCTTCGACCGCACCAAGGACGGGAAGATCTCCCAGCGCAACTTCGGCGGCCACGAGTACCCCCGGCTCGCGCACGTCGGCGACCGGACCGGTCTGGAGCTGATCCGCACCCTCCAGCAGAAGATCGTCTCCCTGCAGCAGGAGGACAAGCGGGAGCACGGCGACTACGAGGCCCGGATCAAGGTCTTCGCCGAGACCACCATCACCGAGCTGCTGCTCGACGGCGACCGGGTCGCCGGCGCGTTCGGCTACTACCGGGAGTCCGGCGAGTTCGTCCTCTTCGAGGCGCCGGCCGTGGTGCTGGCCACCGGCGGCGTCGGCCGCTCCTACAAGGTCACCTCGAACTCCTGGGAGTACACCGGCGACGGTCACGCGCTGGCGCTGCGCGCCGGGGCGACCCTGATCAACATGGAGTTCCTCCAGTTCCACCCGACCGGCATGGTCTGGCCGCCCTCGGTGAAGGGCATCCTGGTCACCGAGTCGGTCCGCGGCGACGGCGGGGTGCTGAAGAACTCCGAGGGCAAGCGGTTCATGTTCAACTACGTCCCGGACGTCTTCCGCAAGCAGTACGCGGACAATGAGGCCGAGGCGGACCGCTGGTACAAGGACCCGGACAACAACCGGCGCCCGCCGGAGCTGCTCCCCCGCGACGAGGTCGCCCGGGCGATCAACAGCGAGGTCAAGGAGGGTCGGGGTACGCCGGCCGGCGGCGTCTACCTGGACATCGCCTCCCGGCTGCCGGCCGAGGAGATCCGGCGCCGGCTGCCGTCGATGTACCACCAGTTCAAGGAACTGGCCGACGTCGACATCACCAAGGAGCCGATGGAGGTCGGCCCGACCTGCCACTACGTCATGGGTGGCGTCGAGGTGGACCCGGACTCCGGTGCCGCGTACGGCACCGTGCGCGGGCTCTTCGCCGCCGGTGAGGTCTCCGGTGGCATGCACGGCTCGAACCGGCTCGGCGGCAACTCCCTGTCGGACCTGCTGGTCTTCGGCAAGCGGGCCGGCGGGCACGCCGCCTCGTACGCCGACCAGCTCACCGCGCGCCCCAAGGTGGCGGTGGCGGCCGTGGAGGCCGCGGTGGAGACGGCGCTGGCGCCCCTGCAGCGGGACACCGGGGAGAGCCCGTACACCCTGCAGCAGGACCTCCAGGCCGTGATGGGTGATCTGGTCGGCATCATCCGCCGGGAGGGCGAACTGGTCGACGCGCTGGCCCGACTGGCGGAGCTGCGCGAGCGGGTGGCCAAGGTGAGCGCGGCCGGCGGCCGGCGCTACAACCCGGGCTGGCACCTGGCGCTGGACCTGCGCAACATGCTGGTGGTCTCGGAGTGCACCGCGAAGGCCGCCCTGGAGCGGCAGGAGTCGCGCGGCGGGCACACCCGGGAGGACCACCCCGGCATGGACCCGAAGTGGCGGCGGGTGAACCTGGTCTGCGCGCTGGACGGCGACGTCGTGCGGCTGACCCAGAAGCCGCTGCCGGCGATGCGACCCGAGCTGATCTCGCTGTTCGACCGCGCCGAGCTGGCCAAGTACCTGACTGACGAGGAACTCGTCGAGTTCGACGCCCTCGCCGAGGAGGAGCGCTGAGGAATGGGCACTGAACCGAAGCAGGCGACCGGCAAGCCGGGCGCGAAGCGACAGTTCCGCATCTGGCGGGGCGACGAGACCGGCGGCGACCTCCAGGACTACCAGGTCGAGGTCAACGAGGGCGAGGTCGTCCTCGACGTGATCCACCGCCTCCAGGCCACCGACGCGCCGGACCTGGCCTGCCGGTGGAACTGCAAGGCCGGCAAGTGCGGCTCCTGCTCCATGGAGATCAACGGCAAGCCGCGGCTGAGCTGCATGACCCGGATGTCGACGTTCGACGAGGCGGAGACCGTCACGGTCACCCCGCTGCGCACCTTCCCGGTGATCCGGGACCTGGTCACCGACGTCTCGTTCAACTACGAGAAGGCCCGGGAGACGCCGGCGTTCGCGCCGCCGGCCGACGTCGCGCCCGGTGACTACCGGATGCAGCAGGTGGACGTCGAGCGCTCGCAGGAGTTCCGCAAGTGCATCGAGTGCTTCCTCTGCCAGAACGTCTGCCACGTGATCCGGGACCACGAGGAGAACAAGCCGGCCTTCTCCGGACCGCGGTTCTTCATCCGGGCCGCCGAGCTGGACATGCACCCGCTCGACGCGCGGACCGACCGCAAGGAGTACGCGCAGGCCGAAATGGGGCTCGGCTTCTGCAACATCACCAAGTGCTGCACCGAGGTCTGCCCCGAACACATCAAGATCACCGACAACGGGATCATCCCCATGAAGGAACGCGTCGTCGACCGCAGGTACGATCCCCTCGTGTGGCTTGGTAGCAAGATCTTCCGGAGGGGTCAGGTGCCTCAGACCAGCGTGACCAGCGGGCATTCCAGCGGTGCCGTGACCGGCGACCCCACCCACGGCGGGCTGCACTCGCACGCGGGCGGTTCGCACGACGCGCAGGCCGAGCGCGAGGCGCAGCAGGGCGTCAACTGGCACCGCGAGGTGCCGCACCCGACCGCCCCGGCGGTCGACGTCAACGGCAAGCTGCCGCTGACCGAGCTGACCTTCGACCGGGCGGCGGCCCCGTCGCCGTTCGGCGACGACGTCACCTTCCCGCTGCCGCCCGAGCACCTCAACTTCGCCCACCCGCAGCAGGACGAGCCGAAGCACTGAGCAGCACACCTACCATGACGGGGGCCGCGGCGGATGCCGCCGGCCCCCGTCGCTTTTCCGCCCCCGTTTCCGGTTTCCCGGCTCAGCCGTTGGTGAGCAGGGGACGCAGCGCGGCGACCACCGGCTCGTCGGCGGGGAGCCAGTCGACGGTGTCGAGTTCGCCGGCGGAGAGCCAACGCAGGTCGGAGTGCTCCAGGGCCTCCGGCTGGTCACCATGGAGGAGGCGAGCCACGTACACCCGCAGCACGGAGCGGCCGTGGGCCATCCGTACGTCGCGGCCGACCCGGGCGCCGATCTCGACGCGGACGCCGAGCTCCTCGGCGCACTCGCGGGCCAGCGCGGCGGTCTCCGCCTCCCCGGGCTCCACCTTGCCGCCCGGGAACTCCCAGCGGCCGGCGACCTCGGGCGGCGCGGCACGCGCGCACGCCAACACCCTGCCGTCGGAGATGATCGCCGCCCCGACCACGACCCTCGGCTCACGCCGGTCGGCCTGCCGGCCACCGCTAACCCGTTCGGTCCGCACGGCCGTCCAGCGTGCCAGATCAATCGGCGGTTTGGGTAGCTGACGCCGCCGTCAGGCCAACAGAACACGGAAGTGTGGGCGTGGACACGCCACCGGGGCGGCGACAGACTAGAGGGCGTCGACGAGGACACGGGATGGCGACGATTTGGCCACAAGCCGGCAACGACGCCTGGGAGGTGCGGTGATGCGCGTGCTGTTCAACAGCCGCCAGAAGCATGACTACCTCAACGACGCCCTCGCCCTGCTGTCCGGGTGGACCCGTGAGGGTGAGCAGATCCGCCGGACGCTCGCCCTGGACGACACCCAGCACGCCGCGCTGACCGAGCGGGTCGCGGTGGTCGCCGACGCGCTGCGCCTGCGCCCCGAGATCAGCCGCCGCGCCGGCCGTACCCAGATCAGGGTGGGCCACGGCGACGGCGACCCGCTCACCGAGGGCGAGGTCCTCCTCGCCGCCCGGATCGAGGACGCGGTCCGGGCCGTGACCGCGCCGTGAGCCGTCCCGCACCCATCCCCGCCGACGGTGCGGGCTAGCCGGCGAGCCTCGCGCGGGCAGCGTCCCGGAGCGGGTCCGCGGGACGTCGCGGTCGGCACGAGCCGGGGATAATCCCTCGCATGCGGAAGCGGTTGGCGGTCGTCAGGCGGTGGTGCCGGCGGCACCAGCGGGGTCTACGCCGCGTGCTCGTCGCCGCCGTGGTCGGCGTGGCGCTGCTCGCCGCCGCCACGGTGGCCAGCGTGGCCTGGGTCCGCACCGGCGCCGACGGGCACGTCTTCGCCGAGGCCGACGTGCCGGCGGCGCCGGTCGCCCTGGTGCTCGGTGCCCAGGTGAACCCGGACGGCACGCCCTCGCCGTTCCTCGCCGCCCGGCTGGCCATCGCGCAGCGGCTCCTCGCCGCCGGCAAGGTCCGGGCCATCCTGGTCTCCGGCGACCACATGAACGTCGACTACGACGAGCCCGACGCGATGCGGCACTGGCTGGTCGAGCGGGGCGTGCCGGACTGGAAGGTGGTGCTGGACCACGCCGGGTTCGACACGTACGACTCGTGCGCCCGGGCCCGGCGGATCTTCGGGGTACGCCGGGCGATCGTGGTCACCCAGTCCTACCACCTGCCCCGGGCCGTCACGCTCTGCCGGCACCTCGGCATCGAGGCCGACGGGGTCGGCGACGACACCGTCCGCCGGTACGCCCGCCCGTGGCGGATCAGCGCCACCCGGGAGTACGGCGCCTGCGTGAAGGCGGCGGTGGACGCGCTCTCCGGGCGCGACCCGGTCCACCTCGGACGGCACGAGACCGGCGTGGAGGACGCGCTGCGCGCCGGCTGAGCGGCCCGCCCGGGCCGCCGCTGGCTGGCTCGGCCCTGCCGGCCGGCAGTAGGGTCGGTCCGTGGTGAAACTGGCCGGGGACACGCTGACGGCGGTCGGGCGGATGACCGTCGCGGCGACCGAGTTGGAGCACACGCTGGCCGCGATCGGCGCCGGCCCGGACGCCACCGCCGAGGCGGTCTTCGCGCAGCCTGGGGCGGCGCTGCGGGCCGCCCGTGCGGCCGCCGGAAGGGTGCCACCGGCGGACCGTCAGGAGTACGTCGGTGCGGTCGAGGGTGCCGGCACCCAGCTCGCGGTGAGCCAGGCCGCCCTGCGGGCCATGTGGCGGCCGGGCGCGCGGACCGACGCGGCGATGTTCGACGAGATCACCGTGATGCTGCTCCGCTGCCGGGACGTCCTGCACCGGTTGGCCCGGTCGGACGCGGCCTGACCGCATGGCCGCGGCGAGCGGGCCTGACCGCATGAACCGGTCGGGTACGGCCGGACGGCCCGCCGTGGGGCGGGCTGGTGGCCGAGCGGGGTAGCGACCAGCGGGACCGGACGTTGGCCCGGTCCGCCGGTCGGGGTGGTCAGCGGGTCAGCTCGCGCCAGCCCGGGTTGGCCCCGCGCCAGGCCCCGGCGAGGATGCTCGCCGAGGTACGGCTGGTGCACTCGAGCACCTTGGAGCGGCCCTGTGCGCCACCGATCTGTGCCTGCACTTCCCAGCGCTGACCATCGGTGCGGATGTAGACGTCACGACGTCCCCGTGGGGACGCGTCCCCGTTCCACCAGTGTTCCTCGACGATCACATGTCGACCGTAGCAGCAGACACGCCCGGGGCCGATACCCGTGACCGCCCCGGATGAGCCCTGACCGGCACCTCGGCGGCGACCCGGCCCAGCCCGTCACGCACGGTAGCCGGCCGACTGCTGGTATGTGCGCGCCGGCCGCGGATTTGGCAGACTGCTGGCTCCGCCCGGCCGCCGACGGAGGTGCTGACGATGCTCGACGAGACGGTGCGGCCCAACGAAACCGCCATCCCACTGCTGCCCTGCGTGGCACCCGAGGAGACGCTGGCCTTCTGGCGCGCGTTGGGCTTCACGGTGACCTACGAACAGACCAGGCCCTACCTGTACCTGGCGTTCCGGTGGCGCGGACTCGACCTGCACTACGGGCGCGGGTCCGGCGGTCCCGACCGCGCGGAGATCACCGGCGGGTGCCTGGTCATGGTCGACACGGTGGCGCCGTACCACGCGGCGTTCACCGAGGCGATGCGCCGCACCTACGGGAAGGTGCTCGCCAAGGGGCAGCCCCGGATCACCCGGTACCGGCCCGGCGCCTCACGGTTCACCGTCACGGACCCGTCGGGGAACTCCATCATCTTCATCCAGCGGGACGAACCGACCGAGGTCGAGTACGGCGGCGCCAAGCGGCTGGACGGGCTGGCCCGGGTGCTGGACAACGCGCGGATCCTGCGCGAGTTCAAGAACGACGACCGGGCCGCCTTCCGGGCCCTCAACTCCGGGCTGCGCCGGCACGGCGACGGCGCACCGGCCGTGCAGCAGGCGGTGGCGCTGGCCCTGCTCATCGAGCTGTCGACGGCGCTGGACGAGCTGGATCGGGTGCCGGAGTGGGGCGGCCGGCTCCGGCAACTCAACCTGACCGGTCCGGAGCGGCGTGAGGTCGAGTCCGCCGTCGCCGACCCGACGCCGATCGAGCCCTGGCTGCCCGCGACGGCCTGACCCGGCCGGCCGCCGCGTGGCGGCGGCGCTGACCCCTGCCGCACCAGAGCACGACGACCGGCCGGGCCGGCGGCCGCGCTGACCACCTGCCGCACCAGAGCACGACGAACGACCCGGGCCGGGCCGGTGCGCCCGCCGGCGGTCACCCGTCGCAGTCGAACCTGTCCTGAGCGAGGTACTCCCCTGCGCTCCATCGGGCCCCGAGCCTCCTCGACGGCACTTGACGCCCGAGATCATTGGTGCCATGGTTAGCTACATGAGTAATGAACCAAAGAGCCGGGATGGATGACGATCGGCCGATCTTCGTCCAGATCGCCGAGCTGATCGAAAACTCCATCATCGACGGAACGCTCGCGGAGGAGACCCAGGTGCCGTCCACCAACGAGTTGGCCGCATTTCACCGGATCAATCCGGCGACCGCCGCCAAGGGGATCAACCGCCTGGTCGATGACGGCATTCTCTACAAGCGCCGGGGGATCGGAATGTTCGTGGCAACGGGGGCCAGCGAAACACTTCGGGAACGTCGCCGGCTCGACTTCTCCGACCAGTACGTGCGTCCCCTCATCGAGGAGGCCCGCAAGCTCGGCATCGGCACCGAAGAGCTGAAGAAGCTCATCGAGACATGGGAGGAACAGCGATGAGCGTCGTGGCGGCCGCCGGCCTCACGAAGCGGTTCGGCGACGTTACCGCTCTGAACGACGTCACCTTCACCCTGACCGAAAACAGGATCTACGGACTCCTCGGCCGCAACGGCGCCGGCAAGACCACGCTGATGCAGCTGATCACCGGCCAGAACAGCGTCACCGTCGGCGACCTGACGCTCTTCGGTGAGCGCCCGTTCGAGAACGACCGGGCGCTCACGCAGGTGGTCTTCATCAAGGAGAGCCAGAAGTACCCGGCCGCCTACCAGGTCCGGCACGTGCTGAGCCTGGCCAGCCGCCTCTTTCCCCACTGGGACGAGGACTTCGCACAGTCCCTCGTGGACGAGTTCGAGCTGCCCCGCAAGCGCACTGTGCGCAAGCTGTCCCGCGGCATGACGTCGGCGCTCGGCGTGACGATCGGCCTGGCCGCGCGGGCGCCGCTGACGTTCTTCGACGAGCCGTACCTCGGCCTCGACGCGGTCGCCCGGCAGCTCTTCTACGACCGGCTGCTGGCCGACTACGCCGAGAATCCACGCACGGTCGTCCTCTCCACCCACCTCATCGACGAGGTGGCCGACCTGATCGAGCACGTGCTGCTGCTCGACCACGGCAAGCTGCTGCTCGACGCGCCGAGCGAAGAGCTGCGCGGCCAGGTGATGGAGGCGTCCGGGCCCGCCGAGGCGGTGGACGGGTTCGCGACCGCGCACCGGGCGCTGCACCGCGAGCAGCTCGGCGGCACGGCCCGGACCACGCTGCGCGGGTCGTTCGACAACGCCGAACGGATGCGCGCCAAGAAGCTCGGCATCGATCTCGCGCCGGTGTCGCTCCAGCAGGCCGTCGTGCGCCTGACCGCGGAAGGGACCACCCCCGATGACTCGCATCCTCGACGTCGCCCGGATGCACACGGTGGCCTGGCTCGGCCAACTGGCCTGGCCCTGGGCCATCATGGGCATCTCGCTGGGCACCAACCTGCTGATCTTCGCCTCGATCGACGAGGCGGCGCCGGGCAAGAACACCACCGGCGGCCTGGCCAGCCTCTACATCGTCTGCGCCCTCGTCGCCGCCGCCTCGATCACCCAGGTGTTCCCGTTCGCGCTCGGCATGGGCGTCACCCGGCGCACCTTCTACCTCGCCACCACGCTCGTCAACGTGGTGCAGGCGGTCGCCTACGGCGTCCTGCTCTACCTGCTCAACCTGGTCGAGGGCGCCACCAACGGCTTCGGGATCCAGCTGCGCTTCTTCCGGGTGCCGTACGTCGACGTCTCCAACGGCCTGTTGCAGATCGCCGTCTACGCGGTGCCGTTCCTGTTCCTGAACTTCCTCGCCATCTTCGTGGCCGTCTGGTACGTCCGGTTCGGCACCAACGGCCTGTTCGCCACCGGCGCGGTCGCGATCCTGGTGCTCGGCCTGCTGATCGCGCTGATCACCTGGCAGGGCTGGTACGGCGACATCTGGCAGTGGCTGAGCAGCCAGCACCAGGCCAGCCTGCTGGTGGGCTGGCCCGCCCTGCTGGCCGCGGTGGCCGGGCTCGGGGGGATGGTGGCCATCCGCCGGGCCAACGCCTGACCCTGGCACGTCCGGCGGCCGCCGGCCCCCACCGGGCCGGCGGTCGCCGTGTCACCTGCTCGGGCCGCGGTGGATGCTCGCTGCCGGACGACGTCTCAAGGTGTCGTCCGTCCGTTGGGCGCCCCGAGATCGGCACGGGTGAGGAGCGCGCGCAGGGTGATGCCCTCGGCCGCCAACGCCTCGCTGCCGCCCTCCTGGCGGTCGATCACGCAGACGGCGGCGTCGATCCGCGCACCCAGGTTCCGTAGCTCCCTGGTCGACAGCACCACCTGCCCGCCAGAGGTCACCACGTCTTCGACAACGAGCACCCTCCGCCCGGCCACCGCCGCCCCCTCGGCCAGCCGGGCTGTGCCGTACGGCTTCGCGGCCTTGCGCACGAACGCGCAGGGCAGCCCGGTGTGCCGACCGAGTGCCGTCACCACGGCGATGCCGCCCATCTCCAGGCCGGCCAGCACCTCGGTCCCGGCGGGCACCAGGGCGACCAACTGCTCCGCGAGCGCGTCCAGCAGGGCCGGAGCCGCCTCGAACTGATACTTGTCGAAGTACTCGGTCGCGACCCGTCCGGAGCGCAGGACGAACTCCCCGGTGAGGCGGGACCTGGCATTGACCTGACGCGCGAGATCAGCAAGCTTCACATCAGGAATCCTGGCACGGCGGGAGCACCGGGACGGGACCCTGGCCGGTCGACGTCGGCGCGGTGACCCGTGATGTTCAGCGCCGTGATGACCGGGCCTTCTCGATGAGTGCCAGCGCGTGGCCGACGCTCTCAGCCGCACCATGGGGTCGAGCGTGGGCGGTCGAGGTGGACCGGAACCACACGTTGACGCGGAACCACGACTGCCGCGCCTAGGGTTAGACCATGATCGTTTGGGTGTCCTCGTTTCCACGCTCGGGAAACACGTTCCTCCGCATCCTGCTGCACCGCCTCTACGGTGTACGAACGTCCGTTGTGTACGACGTGGACGGCGTCGCCACACGCTTGGGCGCGGCCCTGGTCGGATTCGAGGAACGGCCGGCAGCGATCCGCGCGATGCGGACTGACGAGCAGGTGCACTTCGTCAAGACGCACAGGCAGCGCGATGACGACGTCGACGAGTCGGACCGGGCCATCTGCCTCGTCCGCGACGGCAGAGACTCCCTGGTCTCATGGGCTCGGCTCAACAGCGAAGGGAAGGACCGCGAATTCGAGACCGAGCTACGAGCAATGATCAACCGGGAGGACATCGTCGGAACCGGGAGTTGGGGACAGAACGTGCTGAGCTGGCTGCTGCCACCGGCACCCCACCGGGCCATGCTCAGGTACGAAGACCTCGTACGCGAGCCGAGAACATCCGTCGAGCGGGTGATCGCGGAACTGCTGTTGCCCGGAATCACGCCCCGGGCCGACGTGGGCATTCCATCGTTCGAGGAATTACACACCATCGACCCAGGGTTTTTTCGACGAGGACAGCGGGGCACGCATCTCGACGAGCTCTCAGACGATCTCCATCGGCTCTTCTGGTCGCGGCCCGACAATCGCGCCGCGATGGCGCTGCTCGGCTACCGCTAGGCCACCAAGGACTTCTTGCCCTCAGGGCGACAATCACGGCGCCGATGCCTGCGGCTCTCTTGGCTGGATCGACACCAACCAGCAGCGTCGGTGCCTTACGGCTCTCGGCCCAGGCACGCGCCTCCGGCGTCAACGCGTCGTCGATCCATACCGCAGGTCGTGAGCCCACATTGCTGGCACGGCCGGCACCTTCTCTCGTGGCTCGAACCGGATCGGAGGACACTGGTCAGCCACGTCGCCTAGCTCCAGATTGACCAGATCACGCCGCATTCGCTCGACAATCTTGGTTTTGCGGGCCGTGGCTACACTGACGCCTCTCAATCCCCTGCTCGGCAACGGAAACGGAGGCGCGATGGGTAATCCGCTGTTGGACGCCGAGGATGCGCGGGAACGCCTGGAGGCATGGCAGGCCAATGCCTCGCGCCGGGCCGCCGACACGCAGGCCGCCGGTGCCGGCTTGCGCGCGCTGCGGGTCACGGCCGCCGACGCCTACGGGACCGTCGAGGTCACCGTCGACTCCACGGGGGCGATGGCCGACGTCCGGCTCTCTGCTCGGGTGCAGCGCCTGAGCCTGGAGCAGACGCAGCAGGCGATCATGGGCGCCTATCGCAACGCGCGGGTCAAGCTCGCCGAGGCCGCCGCCGAGGTCGTGCGGGAGACGGTCGGCGCCGACTCGGCGACCGGCCGGGCCCTGCTGGCCGGATTCCGGACCGCCGACACCGAGGACGAAGAGGGGCGTTACTGATGCACGGAGGGTTCGAGGTCGACATCGAGGCCCTGCGCGCACACGCCACGGCCATGTGGGCCATTCACGACCGCTTCGCCGCCGTCAAGGCCGCGAGCGGCACCATCTTCCAGGCCGACGATGCCTACGGGCAGCTCTGCCAGTTCTTCCCGCCCATCCTGGAGGGACGCCACCGGGACCAGGACAGAGGCGTGGCGATGCTCGCCGAGAACATCGCGCTGCTCGCCGCGGGAATCAAGAAAACCGCCGAGGCCTACCAGCGGGCCGAGGAGTCGACCACCGACGGCTTCAACTCCTTCCACTCCGCGGCCTGAGCCCGGCGTCCTCTCATGAGCAACCCACTGGTCGCCACGATCTCCGACATCCCTTCGACCAGCGCCGCGCACCGCGACGGCTGGACCGGCCTGCCGCTCGCCGACGACTACAAGGGCATCAAGGACGCCATCGACTCCGGCAGCTGGATCGACGGCTCAATCGCGGGCATGGGCGCCGCTCTCGACGTGGCGTCCATCGCCATCGACCCGTTCAGCACGCTCCTGTCGATGGGCATCGAGTGGGCCATCGAGCAGGTCGAGCCACTGAAGCAGGCACTCGACTGGCTCGCCGGTGATCCCGAGACCATCGAGACGCACGCCATGACCTGGGACAACATGGCCAATGAGCTGTTCTCCATCGCCGAGGACCTCAAGGCGCGGCTGGTCGGCGACCTCGACGGATGGCAGGGCGCCGCCGCCGACGCCTACCGCGACATCCTCGCCATCAACATCGACGTCGCCGGGATCTTCGCGGGCACGGCCGCCGGCATAGGTGCCGCGACCCGTGGCGCGGGAACCCTGGTGCAGATCGTGCGGGAGTTCGTGCGCGCCTTCATCGCCGACTGCATCGCCAAGGTCGTGGTGTGGCTGGCCGAGGAGGTCTTCTCTCTCGGCGTCGCCACACCGCTGGTCGCCTCCCAGCTCGCGATCGCCGTCGTCCGCTGGACCGGCCGCATCTTCGGCTGGCTGATGGGCCTGATCACCAGCCTCTCCGCCCTCCGCGCACTCCTCGACGTCTAGGCGGCCCTCGATGCGACAACTCATGGCGGCTCTGCGGACCACCGCCGTCCTGGTGGTCCTGTTCGCTGTGGCGGGCCTCCACAACAAGCACCCCTCAGGCCCCACCCCACCGCACGGCGGTGACGGCGAGGGCCCCAAGCGTCCCAAGTTCAACCCCGGCATGATGCCCAAGCGCGTGGGAGCAGCCCAGCAGCACGGCATCAAACGCGCCGAGGAGGGCCGCCCGAAGGGCGCCGACACATCCGAGCCCGAGGCGCCCAAGAGGACCAACCCCTGGGACGACCCCGAGTTCACCGAGGCCATGTACGACATGCGCCGTTTCGGGCAGATGGGCGACGGGGCGATGGACAAGATCTGGGACGGCGACGGCCTGGGCAATGGCAACCACAAGCCCTCGTCCACCGAGCCCGGCAAGACGCTCTTCCCGCCCGGCACCACCAAGGCGCAGGTCGAGGACTGGTTCAAGAGCATCGCTACCAACCCCGACAGCCGCCCTCAGGCGCGTCCCCACGGCGACGGCTGGCGCGTCACCGGCACCCGCGACGGCATCACCTGCATCGTTATCCTGGACAAGGACGGCAGCATCTCCGGCGGCTTTCCCGTCAGCGGCGAGGGCGTCACCACCAACCCACCGGCCTAGCCACCGAACCCACGGGAGACCCATGGAAGTCAACGATTACTACCGGCGCAGCCGCCGGATCACCGACCAGCTCGCACCCAGGATCAGCCCGAATCACCGGCCGTTCATCCTGACCGCCGCCGGCGCCGGGGCCTGGGACCTGGCGATCACGGAGCTCGTCGGCGCCCTGTCGGAGGAGGACGTCGTGATCACCACGGCGGAGAAGGACGCGCTGCGGGAGCTCGTGGAGTACCTCCGGGAACCTCTGACGTACCTGGCGCAGATCCGGACCTCGGACTGACGGGCGAAGCGTAGACCGGGCCCCTCGAACCCTGCACCGTGTCGACCAGCGGGCGTCCCAGACCTGGCCCGATCTCGGCGAGCGCCCAACGCATCGCCAACGGCGAGTTCCCGCCGGGTGCCAAGCTACCCAGCCGGCGGGAGTTGATCGAGCACTACGGCGTGACCGCTTCTGAGCTGCGGGAACGGGCCGGAGTCAGACGTTGAAGCGGAACTCCACCACGTCGCCGTCCTGCATGACGTAATCCTTGCCCTCGATCCGGACCTTGCCGGCGGCCTTGGCCGCCGCCATCGATCCGGCCTGGACCAGGTCGGCGTAGGAGACCACCTCGGCCTTGATGAAGCCGCGCTGGAAGTCGCTGTGGATGACCCCGGCGGCCTCCGGCGCGGTCGCGCCGACCGGGATGGTCCAGGCCCGCGCCTCCTTGGGGCCGGCCGTCAGGTACGTCTGGAGCCCGAGCGTGCGGAAGCCGACCCGGACCAGCTGGTTCAGGCCGGGCTCGGACTGCCCGATGGACTCCAACAGCTCGCGGGCCTCCTCCTCGGGCAGGTCCACCAGCTCGGATTCGATCTTGGCGTCCATGAACACGGCTTCGGCCGGGGCCACCAGGGCCCGCAGCTCGTCGAGGAACTCGGCGTTGGCCAGCTCGGCCTCGTCGACGTTGAAGACGTACAGGAACGGCTTGGTGGTGAGCAGGTGCAGCTCGCGCAGGTGCTCCAGCTCGATCTTGGCGGCGGCCGCGCCCGTGTACAGGGTGGTGCCGCCGTCCAGGACCTCGACGGCCTTCTTGGCGGCCTCGACGGCGGCGGCCCGGTCCTTGCGGAGCTTGGCCTCCTTCTCCAGCCGGGGCAGCGCCTTCTCCAGCGTCTGGAGGTCGGCGAGGATCAACTCGGTGTTGATCGTCTCGATGTCGTCGGCCGGGGAGACCTTGCCGTCGACGTGCACCACGTTCGGGTCGGAGAAGGCGCGCACCACCTGGCAGATTGCCGAGGCGTCCCGGATGTTCGCCAGGAACGCGTTGCCCCGCCCCTGGCCCTTGGAGGCGCCCCGGACCAGGCCGGCGATGTCGACGAACGACACCGGCGCGGGCAGCACCTTCTGCGAGGAGAAGATCTCGGCGAGCTCGGCCAGCCGCTCGTCGGGGAGCCCGACCACGCCGACGTTCGGCTCGATGGTGGCGAACGGGTAGTTCGCGGCGAGCACGTCGTTCTTGGTCAGCGCGTTGAACAGGGTGCTCTTGCCCACGTTGGGCAGGCCGACGATGCCGATGGTGAGACTCACGACGAGCCAGCTTACGCGGTTCGCCCGCGGTCCCGGGCAGGCAGGTCCACGGCGACCGGGAAAAGGGACCCGGGTCACCGGGAACCCGCCTGCCGGAGCCGGCGCGACCGGCGGGTCCCGGCCGCCGGGTTCAGGCCGGCCGGGTCAGCAGCCGCGGCTCGATCCGGGTCTCCTGGACGCTGCCGTCGTCGGCCCGGCTCACCTCGTACGCGGCCACCCCCTCCCGGTCCGCGACCGCCTCGGCGAGCCGGGTGCCCCGGTAGACGAGCCCGACCCCGTCGTCGGTGCAGTGGCTGGTGGGGAGCGTGCCGTCGCCGACCAGCCGGTGCATCAGCGGTCGGCGCTGCTCCTCGCTGTCGTAGTGCACGCCGTTGCCGTAGGGGAGCCAGCCGAGCCCGTCGGTGAACGCCCGCAGGGTCGGGCCGAAGCTGTCGGTGGCGCCACCCAGGTGCCAGCAGATCGACCCGGCGGAAACCCCGCCCAGCACCACCCCGGCCTGCCAGCACTCGTGCAGGATGTCCGGCAGGCCGTGCACCCGCCAGACCGCGCAGAGGTTGGCCACGCTGCCGCCACCGACCCAGATGATGTCCTGGTCGAGCAGGTGGGCCCGGATGTCGTCGACGTTGGGCATCGGAAAGAGCGCCAGGTGGGAGGCGCGGTAGCGGGTGCCGGCGAACGCGCCGTGGAACAGGGTGAACGAGGTGGGCTGGTCGCCGACCGCCTGGTTCAGGTAGCAGATCTTCGGCGCCTCGCCGGCCTGCGCCAGCTCGGCCATCAGGTCGAAGACCGGTCCGGGCTGGGCGTCCCAGGGGCCCCGGCGGCGGCCGCTGAAGCCCATGCTGGTGGCGACGATGGTGGGTTCGCTGGCGGGCACGGTGGTCCTTCCGGTCGGGGACGGGTCGGGATCATCCTGCCCGATCGGGCCGGTCCGCCTCGGCGGCGGCGAGCAGCGTACGGAGCAGGTCCGCCAGCCGCTGCTGGTCGGCGGCGGGCAGCGCGTCGAGGATCCGCCGCTGCACCTCGAGGCCGGCCTCGACCGACTCCTCGACGACCCGGCGGCCGTCGTCGGTGAGGGTGACCCGCAGGGCGCGCCGGTCGGCGGGGTCGGGGGCGCGCCGGACCAGGCCGGCCCGTTCCAACCGGTCGAGCCGGCCGGTCATCCCGCCGGAGGTGAGCATCAGGGCGGCGGTGAGCGCCTTCGGGGCGAGCGTGTAGGGCGCGCCGGAGCGGCGCAGCGCGGCCAGCACGTCGAACTCACCGCGGCCGATCCCCCAGTTGGCGTACACCCGTTCCTGACCGTCGCCGACCAGCCGGGCCAGCCGGTAGATGCGGCCGAAGACGGCCATCGGCTCGGGCCGCAGCCCGGCCCGCTCCCGCCGCCACTGCTCGACGATCAGGTCCACCTCGTCCGTTGCCACGCAGGGATTGTGCCGCACCTCCCACCTCCCCTTTCGCTCGACACTCGTTAGCTTAGCACTAAGCTACTTGCTGTCGAGGAAAGAGGTCGTCGTGGATCGCCGCTGGACCGACGTCGCGCTCACCGCCGCCGCCCCCGCCACCTGGGGCACCACCTACCTGGTCACCGCGGAGCTGCTGCCGGCCGACCGGCCGCTCTGGTCCGGCGCGCTGCGTGCCCTGCCGGCCGGGCTGCTGCTGCTCGCCCTGACCCGGCGCCGGCCGGCCGGCGACTGGTGGTGGCGGGCCGCGGTGCTCGGCGCGCTGAACATCGGCGCCTTCTTCCCGCTGCTCTTCGTCGCCGCGTACCGGCTGCCCGGCGGCACCGCCGCGGTGCTGGGGGCGGCCCAGCCGCTGCTCGTCGCGGCGCTCGGCGTGGCGGCCCTCGGGGAACGGCCCGGCCGCCGGGCCCTGCTCGCCGCGCTCGCCGCGCCGGCCGGCGTCGCCCTGGTGGTGCTGCGCGGCGGCGCCGGCCTCGACCCGCTCGGCGTCGCAGCCGGCCTCGCCGGCACCGCCGCGATGGCCGCCGGCCTGGTGCTCACCCGCCGCTGGGGACGGCCGGCCGGCGTCGGCATCCTCGCCGCGACGAGCTGGCAGCTCGTCGCCGGCGGTCTCATGATCGTGCCGGTCGCCGCCGCCGTGGAGGGCGCGCCGCCCGCGCCGGACGGGCCCGCCCTGCTCGGGTACGCCTGGCTCGGGCTGGTCGGCACCGCCCTGGCGTACGCGCTCTGGTTCCGGGGCGCGGCCCGGCTGCCGGCCACCCGGGTGTCGGTGCTCGGCGCGCTCAGCCCGCTGACCGCCGCCGCGCTCGGCTGGCTGGTGCTGGGCCAGTCCCTCCGCCCGCTCCAACTCGCCGGATTCCTGGTCGCCGTGGCCGCGATGGTGGCCGGCCAACTGCCCGACCGCCGCACGGCTCCTCCCCCGCTCCCCCGATCCCCGCTGGCCGGGCCGACGCCGGTCGGGCCAGCGCAGGCCGGACCACGGAAGGCGGTGCCGGCGGAACCGTCGCGGACCGGGCGGGGCGGCGGGTCAGCCGGCCAGGAGGCGCGGGAGCTCCGGCACGCCGTCGCCCCACTCGGGCAGGGCGCCGGACGGTAGCTCCGCCGCCGCCGCGCGGGGCAGGATGAACCGGTGCGCGGCGGCCGGGCCGGCGGCGTACGACTGGTCGAGCAGCCAGCGCACCTCGTCCGGGGTCCAGCCCAGGCCGGACCGCCCGGCGATCTGCCGCACCAGCCGCACCCCGACCCGGGTGTCGTCGTCATAGAAGCGCATGCACCAGTGGTGCGCCCACATGCCGAGGGCCCGCAGCCCGGCCGGGTCGAGCGAACGGGCGAGCCGGCCGCACGCGGTCTCGGCGAAGGGCCGCCCCGGATCGTCGGCCCGGTCCCGCTCGATCGCGCCGTATGCCGCCGACGCCACCACCCGCATCCGGTCGTAGAAGCCCTGCACCACCGCGCGGTCCAGCCGTATCCGCCCCGACCGCATCAGCGGGCACCTCGCCCGGCCACGCACGCCATCTCCCCGCACCTTTTCTTGAGTTGGTGGCGGGACGGTACCGGCCACTACCGACATTTTCCGCGCCGGAATCCCTTGCCACGTCTGGGATCCCGCCCCTGACCTGCGACGTCACCGCACCGCCGGCACCCCCGCACCCCGCCCTCGGCAGCGCCGCCGCTCGCACACCCCCAAGCCCGCGGAGCCTCCGCTCCGGCCCGCAGCGCCCCTCCCTGTTCGGGTCGGCCGAAGGGCCGGCCACGTTGTAGACGGCCCACCACTTGAGCGCGGCGGTCGTCCTCGCGTCACCCCAGACCTACGCCCGCCCAGACGGACCCGCTGGGTGCTGCGGGGACACCGACACGCCACCGCTGGCGCGGGCCCGCACGCCCGCCCCGCCGACGCGTCCGGCGGAGGGGTGGGGAGGCGCGTACGGTCAGGTCCGAATCCCGCCAGCCGACGGCGGGACCTGCGAGGCAGGATCGATGGCGTGGAGTTGGACTTCGAACGGTGCTACCGGGCCGTCGACAGCCGCGATCAGCGGTTCGACGGGTGGTTCTACACGGGCGTGACGTCGACCGGGATCTACTGCCGGCCGTCCTGTCCGGCGATGACGCCGAAGCGGCAGAACGTCCGGTTCTTCCCGTCGGCGGCCGCCGCGCAGGGCGCCGGGCTGCGCGCCTGCCGCCGCTGCCGGCCGGACGCCGCCCCGGGCTCCCCGCAGTGGGACGTCCGGGCGGACGTGGTGGGCCGGGCGATGCGGCTGATCGCGGACGGGGTGGTGGACCGGGACGGCGTGCCCGGGTTGGCCGCCCGGCTCGGCTACACCGAGCGGCACCTGCACCGGATGCTCCACGCCGAGCTGGGCGCCGGGCCGCTCGCGCTGGCCCGCGCGCAGCGGGCGCAGACCGCCCGGATCCTGATCGAGACCACCGAGCTGGGCATGGCCGAGATCGCCTTCGCCGCCGGGTTCGGCAGCGTCCGGCAGTTCAACGACACGGTCCGCGAGGTGTACGCGGCCACCCCGTCCGACCTGCGGATCAGCCGGGCCGGCCGGCCGGTGGCGGGCGGGGCGGGCACCATCTCGCTGCGGCTGGCGTACCGGCCGCCGTTGCACGCGGCGGCGCTGCTGGACTTCCTCGCCCTGCGCGCGCTGCCCGGGGTGGAGGCGGTCCGCGACGGGACGTACCACCGGGGGTTGCGGTTACCGCACGGGCCCGGCAGCGTCGCGCTGACCCCGGCCGACGGCCACGTGGCCGCCACCCTGCGCCTGGCCGACCTGCGCGACCTGGCGCCGGCGGTGGCCCGCTGCCGTCGCCTGCTCGACCTGGACGCCGACCCGGTGGCGGTCGACGCCACCCTGGCCGCCGACCCGGTCCTGGGGCCGGCCGTGCGGGCCGAGCCCGGGGTCCGGCTCCCGCACGCGGTGGACGGCTTCGAGATGGCCGTCCGCGCCGTCACCACCCAGCAGATCTCGCTCCGGTCCGCCCGGACCACGCTCACCCACCTGCTCGCCGCCGTCGCCGGCGGCGGCCCGACCGGGCACGGCGGTGACGGTCCGGACGGGGACGGCGACCGGCCGGAGCTGGTCGCGTTCCCGGACCCGGCGGCGGTGGCGGCGGCACCGGACCAGGCGTTCCGGATGCCGGCCGCCCGGCGCGAGACGCTGCGCGCGCTCGCCCGGGCGGTCGCCGCCGGCGACCTGGACCTGGAACCCGGCGGCGACCGGGAGGAGACGGTACGGCGGCTGACCGCGCTGCCCGGGATCGGCCCGTGGACCGCCGGCTACGTGGCCATGCGCGCCCTCGGCGACCCGGACGCCTTCCTTCCCACCGACCTGGGCGTACGCCGGGGCGCGACCGCGCTCGGCGCGCCCGACGACCCGAAGACCCTGCACGCGTACGCGGACCGCTGGCGCCCCTGGCGGTCGTACGCGGTGATCCGACTCTGGAGAGCGGCATGAACACACTGGACAGCACCGTCATCGACACCCCCGCCGGCCCGTTCAGCGTCCTCGCCGGACCGGACGGGGCGGTCCGCGCCGCCGGCTTCACCGCCGCCCCGGCCGATCTCGCGCCGCTCGTGCACCCGAGCCTGCGTGGCGAGCTGCGGGAGCGGGCCGACCTCGGCCCGGTGACCGCCGCGGTCCGGGCGTACCTGGCCGGCGAGCTGACCGCGATCGACACCGTCCCGGTGCGGCAGCACACCGACGGCGCCTTCCTGGCGCACGCCTGGCGGGTGCTGCGGGAGGTGAAGCCGGGCGAGCCGGTGACGTATACCGGGTTCGCCGGGCTGGCCGGCCGCCCCGCGGCAGTCCGCGCGGCCGCGGCGGCCTGCGCCCGCAACGCCGCCGCACTCTTCGTGCCCTGCCACCGGGTGCTGCGCACCGACGGCACGCTCGGTGGCTACCGGTGGGGCCTGGACGTGAAGAACTGGCTTCTCGGGCATGAGGGACGGTTGACGGCTAGCTGACAGCCACCGTGTCGCACCCGGCCGCTACCGTCGGATAGTGCCTGCGCAGAGCGACGGCAACCCGGCGGTGCGTGACGACGCCCGTCCCCACCCGCTGCGCAACCTCTGGCGGCTGCACCCCTACCTGCGCCCGTACGCGGCCGAGTTCTCCTGGCTGCTGCTCGCGGCGCTGGCCGCCACCGCGGCCGGCCTGGCGGTGCCGCTGGTGGTGCAGCGGGTGGTGGACGGGCCGGTGGCCCGGCACGACGAGGCCGGGCTGCTCCGGCTCGGCGCCCTCGCCCTCGCGCTCGGCCTGGCCGAGGCGGTGCTGATCTTCATCCGCCGGTGGACCCAGTCCTCCTCCTCGGTCGGCATGGAGGCGGCGATCCGCGCCGACATCTACGCGCACCTGCAACGCCTCCCGGCCGGCTGCCACGACCGCTGGCAGTCCGGCCAACTGCTCTCCCGGATCACCGGCGACCTGTCGGTGATCCGCCGGTTCCTCTCCTTCGGCCTGCTCTTCCTGGTGCTCAACCTGGTCACCTACGCGGCCGTGGTGGTGCTGCTGATCCGGCTGCACCCGTGGCTCGGCCTGCTGGTGGCGGCGAGCGCGGTGCCGCTGTTCCTGATCAGCCGCCGGTTCGCCCGGCACTACCATGCGGCGTCCCGGCGGATGCAGGACCAGCAGGGCGACGTGGCCACCCTGGTCGAGGAGACCGCGCTGGGGCTGCGCACCGCGCGGGCGTACGGGCGAGGGCCGGAGTTGGTCGCCCGCTTCGCGACCGGCGCGCGGACCCTGCACGACACCGGCATCGGCAAGGCCCGGCTGCTGGCCCGCACCTCGGCGCTGTTCGACCTGGTCGGCAACCTCACCCTCGGGGTGGTGCTGGTCGCCGGGGCCACGGCGGTGGCCCGGGGCGGGCTCACCATCGGCGAGCTGGTCGCCTTCGTCAGCCTCCAGCTGATGCTGATCTGGCCGGTGCAGTCGCTCGGCTGGATCATCGCCAACGGCCAGGAGGCGGCGACCGCCGCCGACCGGATCCAGGAGGTGCTGGACACCCCACCGGCCATCATGGACGCGCCGCAGGCCCAAGCGCTGGACCGGGCCGAGGTGTGCGGCCGGCTGCGCTTCGAACGGGTGGGCTTCCGCTACCCGGGCGGGGCTCCGGTGCTGCGCGACATCGAGCTGACCGTCGAGCCCGGCGAGACGCTGGCCCTGGTCGGCGCGACCGGCTGCGGCAAGAGCACCCTGCTGTCGCTGGTCCCCCGGCTGCACGACGTCACCACCGGCCGGATCACCCTGGACGGGCACGACCTGCGCGACCTGCGCCTGGGCTCGCTGCGCCGACTGGTCGGGGTGGCCTTCGAGGAGCCCACGCTCTTCTCGATGTCGGTCTGGGAGAACCTCACCCTGGGCCGCCCCGAGGCCGGCGAGGACGAGGTCCGCGCCGCGCTCGCGCTGGCCCAGGCGGAGTTCGCGTACGACCTGCCATGGGGGCTGGCCACCCGGGTGGGCGAGCAGGGCCTCTCCCTCTCCGGCGGGCAGCGGCAGCGGCTCGCGCTGGCCCGGGCGGTGCTCGGCCGGCCCGCGCTGCTCGTCCTCGACGACCCGCTCTCCGCGCTCGACGTGCACACCGAGGCGCTGGTCGAGGCGGCGCTGCGCCGGGTGCTGCGGGACACCACCGCGCTGCTCGTGGTGCACCGCCCCTCCACGGTGGCGCTCGCCGACCGGGTGGCCCTGCTCGACGGCGGGCGGATCGTCGCCGTCGGCACCCACTCGGCGCTGCTGGCCGAGGTGCCGGCCTACCGGGCCGTGCTCTCCGCCGAGCCGGATCGGCGGCACGACGGCGCCGGGCTGGTCCGGTCGTGACGGAGGCCGCCGCCGGGCGACCCCGGGTCCCCCGGCAGCGCGGTGACCCCGACCCCGACCACCCCCCGGAACCCGGCGACCCCGACTCCGACCCGGCACGCCGGCCCGGCGAGCCCGACCGGTCCCGGCAGTCCGGCGAGCCCGACCGGTCCCGGCAGCCGGGCGAGCCCGAGCCGTCGCGGCAGCCCGGCGAGCCGGAGCTGTCGCGGTGGCGGGGACGGGCCACCGACCCGGACGCCGACCGCAGCCGGGCCGAGGACTCCGCGCCGGAGGCGGTCGCCCGGCTCCGGGCGCGCAGCCGCGTCCTGCTCGGCCGGGTGTTACGCCCGCACCGGCGCCGGCTCGCGCTCGCGGTGGCCCTGCTGCTGGCCCAGAACGCCGCCGCCATGGCCGGGCCGTACCTGGTCATGCTCGGCATCGACCGGGGCATCGGCCCGCTGCGGTCCGGCGACGCGGGTCCGCTGGTCGCCGTCGCGGCGGCGTTCGCCGTGGCCACCGGCACCGAGTACGCGGCCCGGCGCGCCTTCCTCTTCGTGGCCGCCCGGATCGGCCAGGCCGTGCTGCTCGACCTCCGCGGCCGGGTCTACGGCCACTTCCTCCGCCTCGACGTCGGCTTCCACGAGCGCTACACGTCCGGGCGGATGGTGTCCCGGCTGACCAGCGACGTGGAGTCGATCGCCGAACTGGTCGACGGGGGCATCGACAAGCTGGTGATGGCCGCGTTGTCGGTGCTCTCGGTGGCCGGCATCCTGCTCTGGCTCGACCTGCCGCTGGCCGCGGTCACCCTGCCCGCCTTCCCGTTCCTGTTCTGGCTGTCGCGGTGGTTCGCCCGCGCCTCGGCCGGGGCGTACCGGCGGACCCGGGAGGCGGTGGCCCTGGTCATCGTGCACTTCGTCGAGTCGTTGCGGGGCATCCGCGTGGTGCAGGCGTACCGGCGGGAGCCGCGCAACCAGCTCATCTTCGGGGCCGTCAACGACGGCTACCGGCAGGCCAGCCTCTCCGCCTTCCGGCTCATCGCGGTCTACTCGCCGGGCATCCGGCTGATCGGGAACCTGACCGCCGCGCTGGTGCTCGCCTACGGCGGCGTCCGGGTCCTGGGCGGCCGGGCCGAGGTCGGCGTGCTCGCCGCGTTCCTGCTCTACCTGCGCCGCTTCTTCGAGCCGATGGAGGAGCTCAGCCAGTTCTACAACGCGTTGCAGTCGGCCACCGCGGCGCTGGAGAAGCTCGCCGGGGTGCTCGACGAACGGCCGGCCGTGGCCGAGCCGGCGCGGCCGGTGCCGCTGCCCGCCGTGGCGCGGCGGGGCGCGGTGGCGTTCCACGCGGTCCACTTCGGGTACCGGCCGGACGAGCCGATCCTGGCCGGGCTGGAGCTGACCGTGCCGGCCGGGCAGACCGTGGCGCTGATCGGGCCGACCGGGGCCGGCAAGTCGACCATCGCCAAGCTGCTCGCCCGGTTCCACGACCCGTCCGCCGGCACGGTCAGCCTGGACGGGGTCGACCTGCGGGACCTGGCCGACGCGGAGCTGCGCCGGGCCGTGGTGCTGGTGACCCAGGAGACCCACCTGTTCAGCGGCTCGGTGGCGGAGAACATCCGGTTCGGCCGCCCGGACGCCGACGACGCCGCGGTGGCGGCCGCCGCCCGGGCGATCGGCGCGCACGAGTTCATCGCCGCCCTTCCCGACGGGTACGCCACCGACGTGCGCCGCCGCGGCAACCGGCTCTCGGCCGGGCAGCGGCAGCTCGTCGCGTTCGCCCGGGCGTTCCTGGCCGACCCGCGGGTGCTGATCCTGGACGAGGCCACCTCGTCGCTAGACGTGCCGACGGAACGCCTGGTGCAGCGGGCGCTGCACACGGTGCTGCGGGACCGCACCGCGCTGGTCATCGCGCACCGGCTCTCCACGGTGGAGATCGCCGACCGGGTGCTGGTCCTCGACGGCGGCCGGATCGTCGAGGACGGCCCGCCGGCCGAACTGGCCGCGGCCGGCGGCCGGTACGCCGAGCTGCACCGGCGATGGCGCGACTCGCTGATCTGAGCGGACCGCCGTCCCGCCACCAGCACCGGCGGTTCCGGCGGCACACCCGCCCCCGCGACGTCCGGTGGGACAGCGCCGACGGGCCCGGTGGGACAGCCGGCGCTTCCGGGCCCGGCTACACTGGCCGCTCGTCGATCGGCCACCCTCCGCGCCGGGACTGCCGCACCGCGGTGCCGGCCGCGCTGAATGCCGATCGGGCACGCGGACACGGGGAGGATCGCGGCGTGCGCGCAGGACCAAGAACGATCATCATCGGGCTGGCGGTTGTCGCCACGGTGTCGGCCGGCGTCGCGACGCTGACCGCCGGGGCGGGCGCCCCGGATCCGGGCACCGCGCCGGCCGCCGCGGCCCGGCCGGCCGAGGACCAGACGAGCGGCGGCCCGGCCGGCGGCACGGCCGGATCGGCGGCCCCGTCGGCCTCCGGCGACCGCCGGCCCGCCCGGTCCGGCGCCGGCAGCGGATCGGCCGCCGGCCGGAGCAGCAGCGGGCTGGCCCAGGCCGCGCCCGCCTCGGTCGCCTACCTGACCGACCGCTACCGGATCCCGGCGGCCGAGGCGGCCCGCCGGCTGGCGTTGCAGGAGCGCTCCGGGCCGCTGGCCGGGACGCTGGCCGCCCGCTTCCCCGACGAGTACGGGGGCATGTGGCTGGACCAGGCCGGCGGCGGCCTGCTCACCATCGGGGCGACCCGGCCGGAGGCGATCCGCCCGGCCCTGGCGGCCGACCCCGACGCGGCCCACCTGCGGGTGGTGCCGGTGCGCGCCTCGCTGGCGCGGCTCACCGACGCGGCGGCCCGGCTCGCCCGCACCCTCGGCGTGACCGCCGGCACCGACGTGGTGGTCGACCAGCGGGCCAACGAACTCGTCGTGCTCACCGACGACCGCGGCGACGCCCGGCTGGCCGACGCGCTCGCCGGGGCCGGCGTACCGGCCCGGGCCCAGACCCGGATCGCCGCGGGCACCATCGAGAAGGCCTGCGACCCGCGCTACTGCGACCAGGCTCCGATGCGCGGCGGGATCCGGCTGGACGTGCCCCGGGACAACGGCACGGTCGGCGGCTGCACCACCGGCTTCAACGTGGTGGGCAGGAACAACGTCGCCTACATGTTGACCGCCGGACACTGCGTGTTGAGCAGCACGCACACCCACCAGGACCGCACCTGGCACCAGTTCCTCGGGCCGAAGGTGCCGGTCGGCCTCGAGTCGACCAACCCGGGGCTCGGCGAGAACGCCTACCCGAACGACTACGCGATCATCCCGTATCAGAGCGGCGCGCTGCGCGGGTGGGCGTACCCGGTGCGGAAGACCGGCGGCACGCCCAGCCTGGTCAACTACTGGTGCGTGAAGGACAACCCGCGCTGCACCGGCAGCCGGGACGTCGCGATCACCGGGTACGTCCCGGTGACCCAGGTCAAGGCCGGCTGGGTGGTCTGCGCGACCGGCTCCGCCTACACCCCGAAGTCGGGCGAGGTGTACGTGGACTCCGGTGCCGGGGCCGGCTACCTGCCCGGCACCCGGTGCGGCGAGGTCCTCGGCACCAGCACCGGCGGCATCGACGTACGGATCTGCGCCCGGCCCGGGGACAGCGGCGGTCCGCTCTTCACCGAGACCGACGGCAAGGCGCTGGGCATCCTCTCCTTCGGCGACGACGGCTCCGGCGCATGCACCAACCCCAACGAGCAGAACCACTACGCCGGCGTCTCCACCATCCTCGACCGGGCCAACGCGCGGACCGGACTCGGGCTGCGCCTGGCCACCCAGGGTCCGTTCTACGTCCGGCCCACACCCTGACCGGGGCCGCCGGTGAGCCGCGACCGGCTCACCGGCGGCGCGCCGGAATGACGTCGCCGGGCCCCGGTGCGGGGCCTAGCATCGACGGATGACCGATACGGCGAGGACGGCCCGCGCCGGCATCCCCGAGCGTCCGACCCTGGACGGCATCGAGGAGACCTGGGCGCGCCGCTGGCAGGAGGACGGGACCTACACGTTCGACCGCTCGAAGCCGGCTGTCCGGGATCGGGGCGCGGCGTCGGCCGCGCCGGACCCGGACGGTCGTGGGCAGGACGTGTACTCCATCGACACCCCGCCGCCGACCGTATCGGGCGAGCTGCACATGGGGCACGTCTTCTCCTACACGCACACCGACACGGTGGCCCGGTTCCAGCGGATGCGCGGCCGGAACGTGTTCTACCCGATGGGCTGGGACGACAACGGCCTGCCCACCGAGCGCCGGGTGCAGAACGTGTACGGGGTGCGCCCCGACCCGGCGCTGCCGTACGACCCGGACTGGCGGCCGCCGGCCACGCCGGTCAGCGAGGCGGCCCGGAAGGACTCGGTCACCATCTCCCGCCGCAACTTCATCGAGCTGTGCGAGCTGCTCACCGCGGAGGACGAGAAGGTCTTCGAGGCGCTGTGGCGGCGGCTCGGGCTGTCGGTGGACTGGTCGCTGACGTACACCACGATCGGCCGTCTGGCCCGGGCGACGAGTCAGCGGGCGTTCCTGCGCAACCTGGCCCGGGGCGAGGCGTACCAGGCGGAGGCGCCGACGCTGTGGGACGTCGGATTCGGCACCGCGGTGGCCCAGGCGGAGTTGGAGGACCGGGAGCGGCCGGGCGCGTACCACCGGCTGCGTTTCCACCGCCCGGACGGCGGCGAGGTGCTGATCGACACCACCCGGCCGGAGCTGCTGCCGGCCTGCGTGGCGCTGGTCTGCCATCCGGACGACGACCGGCACGCCGACCTGGTCGGCGGGACCGTGCGCAGCCCGCTGTTCGGGGTCGAGGTGCCGGTGCACGCGCACTCGCTGGCCGACCCGACCAAGGGCACCGGCATCGCGATGGTCTGCACCTTCGGCGACCTGGCCGACGTGACCTGGTGGCGGGACCTGGAGCTGGACACCCGGGTGGTGATCGGCCGGGACGGTCGGCTGCTCCGCGAGCCGCCGGCCGGTGTGCCGGCCCAGCCGTACGCGGCGCTGGCCGGGCAGACCGTGAACGGGGCCCGGCGGACCATCGTGGAGCTGCTGGCCGACGCCGGTGACCTGGTGGGCGAGCCGCGCCCGGTGACCCACCCGGTGAAGTTCTACGAGCGCGGCGACCGGCCGCTGGAGATCGTCTCCACCCGGCAGTGGTATCTGCGCAACGGCGGGCGGGAGCTGGGCCTGCGCGAGGAACTGCTGGCCCGGGGCCGGGAGCTGCGTTGGGTGCCGGAGCACATGCGGCACCGCTACGAGCACTGGGTGGGCGGCCTGACCGGGGACTGGCTGGTGAGCCGGCAGCGCTTCTTCGGCGTGCCGGTGCCGGTGTGGTACCGGCTCGACGACGCTGGCGAGCCGGACTACCGCAACCCTCTCACACCGGACGAGGCGGCACTGCCGGTCGACCCGTCCAGCGACCCGCCGCCCGGCTTCGACGAGACGCAACGCGGGGTGCCCGGCGGCTTCGTCGGTGACCCGGACGTGCTGGACACCTGGGCCACCTCGTCGCTGACCCCGCAGATCGTGGGCGGCTGGGAGACCGACCCGGAGCTGTTCCGCCGGGTCTTCCCGATGGACCTGCGCCCGCAGGGCCAGGAGATCATCCGGACCTGGCTGTTCGCCACGGTGGTCCGCGCGCACCTGGAGCACGGCGAGCTGCCCTGGCGGGACGCGGTGCTCTCCGGCTGGATCCTCGACCCGGACCGGAAGAAGATGTCGAAGTCCAAGGGGAACGTGGTCACCCCGATGGGCCTGCTGGAGCAGCACGGTTCCGACGCGGTGCGCTACTGGGCGGCCAACGGCAAGCCCGGGATGGATCTCGCCTTCGACCCGGCCCAGATCAAGGTGGGCCGCCGGCTCGCCACCAAGCTGCTCAACGCGTCGAAGTTCGCGCTGGGGCTGGGCGCCGCCGACGCGTTGCGCGCCCCGGTGACCGCGCCGCTGGACACCGCCATGCTCGCCGAACTGTCCGCCGTGGTCGCCACCGCGACCACGGCCTTCGAGGGGTACGACCACACCGCGGCCCTGATCGCCACCGAGGCCTTCTTCTGGCGGTTCTGCGACGACTACATCGAGCTGGTGAAGGAGCGCGCCTACGGCACCGGGCCGGGCGCCGACTCGGCCCGGGCGGCGCTGGCCACCGCCCTCTCGGTGCAGTTGCGGCTCTTCGCGCCGGTGCTGCCCTTCGTCACCGAGGAGGTCTGGTCCTGGTGGCGGTACGGGTCGGTGCACCGGTCGACCTGGCCCACCACGTACGAGGTGGGCCGGGCCGTCCAGGGGCCGGCCGACCCGGAGCTGCTGCGGCTGGCCGCCGACGCGCTGGGGCAGGTGCGCCGGGCCAAGTCGGAGCGAAAGCTGTCGATGAAGGCGGACGTGCCGCTGGCCGAGGCGCTCGGCCCGGCCGCCCTGCTGGAACGGCTCACCCTGGTCGCCGACGACGTCCGGGCGGCCGGCCGGATCGCCAAGCTCGACCTGCTGCCGGACCGCACCACCGAGCTGGTGGTCGCCTGCGCGTTCTGAACGCGTGGGTCCCCGGAGAGAGTGGCCGCCGCGACGTGGACGGCCACTCTCTCCGGGGACCGGTGACCGCCCGGGGAGGGTGGGCGGTCGCCCGGATCAGCTCGTCTCGCCGGCCACGCTGAACGAGCGCAGCCGGTCGACGGCCAGCACCGTGCAGCCGGCCGCGAGCAGGGCGGTCAGCACGCCGGCGACCGGCACCGACACCGTGGTGCCGAGCAGGTCCGTGGGAGCCATCCGGTCGGCCAGCGCGATCACCCACTGCTGGACGGAGAGCACCTTGGTGCCGTCCACGAAGCGGCCGAGCAGCCCCTCCCAGATCAGCACGTAGACCAGGCCGAGCAGCACCGGCCGGCGGGTGAGCAGGCTGAGCGCCAGGAACAGCGCCGAGTAGGCCAGCGCGCCGAGCGCCGACGCGGCGGCGAGCGCCAGGCCGAGGCGTACCGAATGGGCGAGCACGCCCGCGACGTAGAGCGGGATGGCGACGGTGGCCGCGCTGACCGCGGTGGCCACCGCCAGCTTGGGCAGCACGATCTGCCAGCGCGGCAGCGGCTTGGTGAGGATGTGCACCACCGTGCCGTCGTCGATCTCGGCGCCGAGCACGCCGGTGCCGATGATCAGCGAGACCACCGGCAGCACCACGGCGAGCCCGAGCCCGACCAGCACCGCCGGCCCCCACTGGCCGGGGTCGACGCCGAGCGAGCGGGAGAGGATCGCCAGCGCCAGCAGCAGCGCGGGCAGCGGGAGCAGCAGCAGGAACCGGCGCCGGCCGAAGAGGCCGCGCGCGGTGATCCAGGTAACGGTCGACATGGTCAGCTCCCCACCAGGTAGGAGAAGACGCTCTCCAACGATTCGTCCTCGGGCGTCAGCGACCGGACCCGGAGCCCCCGGGCCAGCGCGATCTTCGGCAGCGCCCGGGTGAAGGCGCCGTAGTCGCCGGCCCGGACGGTGAGCCCGGCGGGGCCCAGCTCCACCCCGGTCACCGACTCCTCGGCGATCAGCGCGACCGCGAGCGCGCGGTCGTCGGTGGAGCGGACCGCGAACACGTGCGGCCGGTTGGTCATCAGCCGGCGGATGGTCCGGTAGTCGCCGGAGGCGGCGAGCCGGCCGGCGACCATCACCTGCACGGTGCCGGAGACCTGCTCGACCTCCTCCAGGATGTGCGAGCTGAACAGGATGGTCCGGCCGGCGTCGCCGAGGCGGTGCAGCAGGGCCATCATGTGCAGCCGCTGCCGTGGGTCCATCCCGTTGAACGGCTCGTCCAGCAGCAGCACCCGCGGTTCGTGCACCAGCGCGGCGGCGACCCGGGTGCGCTGCCGCATGCCCTTGGAGTAGGTGCCGATCTTCCGGTCCTGCGCGCTCTCCATCTCGACCAGCGCGATCGCGCGGCGGGCCGCCTCCTCCGGGTCGGGTAGCCGGTGCAGCTTCGCGCTGGCCAGCACGAACTCGTACGCGCTGAGGAAGGTGTGCACGGCCTCCCGCTCGCTGACCAGGCCGAGCCACCGGTAGACGTCGGGGTTGCGCCAGGTCGGCGCCCCGTCGAGGGTGACCTCGCCCCGGGAGGGGGCGAGGAAGCCGGCCATCATGTGCAGCAGCGTGGTCTTGCCGGCGCCGTTCGGCCCGAGCAGGCCGGTCACCCCGGGGCCGAGCCGCATGGTGACGTCGTTGACCGCCACCACGTTGCCGTACCAGCGGGACACGCCGGCGAGGTCGAGGGTCGAGGCGGGGGTGGCCGGGGCCGCCGGCTCCGTGCTGATCGTGGTCATCGGGCGGCCACCTTCCGGTATCGCAGCAGCAACAGGGCGACGCAGCCGGTCACCAGCAGCACGGCGGCGGCCACGTAGACCGGGCCGAAGCCGCCGATCTCGCTTTCGCTCTGCCCGGCGGGGACGAGCAGGTCGCCGAGGGTGTACTGGCCGACGGCATGGACCAGGGCGGTGGGCGAGCCGAGCAGCGCCAGCTCGTTGACCGTCCGGGACGGCATGATCGACAGGATGCCGACGATCGGGGTGGTCATCAGGAACACGGCCACGATGCCGCCGGCCCCGAACGCCCGCTTGCCGGTGAGCGAGGCGATGAGCAGCCCGATCGAGGCGAAGACCACCGCCCAGAGCGCCGCGTAGAGCAGGCCGGGCAGCAGGTCGCCCAGCTCGTTCCAGACCCCGCGCATGCCGGTGTCGGTGGTGAACGCGGCGCCCAGGAACATCAGCAGTTGCGGCGCACCGAGCAGCAGCCAGAGCGCGGTGGCCAGCGCGCCGAGCTTGGCCAGCGCGTAGTCGCCGCGCGGCAGCGGCCGGGAGAAGTAGAGCGGCAGCACGCCGCTGAGCAGGTCGCGGGAGACCAGCTCCGGTGCGACCACCGCGACGAAGAAGATGACCAGCCAGCTCATCGTGTCGGCGAACTGGGCGTACGTCATGACGACCTCGCCGAGCTGGGTGCGTACGGCGGTGAGCCCGGCGGCCACGATGAGCACGATGCCCATCACCAGCCACGGGAAGATCTTCGCCTTCGCGGAGCGGCCGAGCCCGAAGGCGGTCCGCAGGCCGTGCAGGTAGAGCGCGCCGAAGACGTGCCGGCGGCCCAGCCGGGGACCGGTGTAGCGCTGGTATCCGATGTCGTGGATGACGCCGGTCGGTTCAGGCATGGCTGGGCTCCCTCGTGGCGAAGAGTTCGGCCACCCGGTGCCGGCGCTGGTCCAGCCGGTGCAGCGGGAGGTCCAGCTCGGCGACCGCGCCGAGGATCTGGTCGTAGGTGGCGTCGTCGGCGAGCGGCACGAGCAGCAGCCGGCCCTCGCGGCTCACCGGCAGGCCGAGCCCGGCGAGCCGGGTGGCGAGGTCGTCGGTGCCCTCGCTGACCTCCACGGCCAGCACGTCGGTGGCGGAGGTCATCGCGGCGACCCGGTCGGCGCGGAGCAGCCGCCCGCCGTCGATGGCGACCAGCGTGTCGCAGATCCGCTCGACCTCGCCGAGCAGGTGCGAGCAGACCACCACGGAGATGCCGAACTCGGTGCCGATCCGGTGGATGAGGGCGAGCATGGCGTCCCGGCCGGCCGGGTCGAGGCCGTTGGTCGGCTCGTCGAGCAGCAGCAGGTCGGGGTCGTGCACCAGGGCCTGGGCGAGCTTGACCCGCTGCTTCATGCCGGTGGAGTAGCCACCGACGGCCCGGTGCCGCTCCTCGTGCAGGCCGACGTGACGCAGCGCCTCGGAGGCCCGTTCCCGGGCGACCGTGCGCGGCAGGCCGCTCATCCGGCCCAGGTGGGTCACCAGCTCGGCGGCGGTGAGGTCGGGCGGCAGGGCGTCGTGCTCGGGCATGTAGCCGACCCGGGCGCGGACCGCCGCCGGGTCGGTGGTGGGGTCGAGGCCGAGCACGCTGACCCGGCCGGTGGTCGGGGCGAGCAGGCCCAGCAGGATCTTGATCAGGGTGGACTTGCCGGCGCCGTTGGCGCCCACCAGCCCGATGATCCCCGGCTCGACCGACACCGTGAGGTCGGCCAACGCGGTGACCCGGCCTCCGTACGTCTTGGTCAGCGACTCGGTCGCGAGCAGTGTCACCCCGACAGCCTAGAAAGTCGGGGCGGTCCCGGGTATCGGGAAACGCTCGGGGTTGCCCCTGATTCCGCCCCGACGCCGGACGCGGCGGACCGGGTCGGGAGTGGCGCTCTCGACCGATCGCCGGTGGGCTGAGAAACTGTGTGCCGGCCGGTGACTTGGGGGTTCGATGAACAACGGGTGGGTGCTGCCCGAGGACGTGTTGCGGGATGCGCCGACGTACGCGCTCCGCAACGCTGAGCTGGCCGATCTGGAGTTGCTGCTGACCGGGGCGTACGCCCCGCTGACCGGCTTCATGACCCGCGCCGACCTGGTCGCGGTGGGCCGGCGTGGCCGGCTGGCCGACGGCACCCCGTGGTCGGTGCCGGTGACCCTGCAGGTGCCGGCCGGACTGGCCGACGGGCTCACGCTGGACGATCCGCCGCGCCGGGCGCTGGTGCTGACCGACGGCGAGGGCGCGCCGGTCGCCGCCATGGACGTGACCGACGTCTGGCCGACCCGTGAGGGCGTGGTGGGCGTGGGGGGCACGGTCCGCCGGCTGGGCGACGGCGGTCACGGGCCGTTCCAGCGGCTGCGGCGCAGCCCCGAGGAGATCCGCGCGCTGCTGCCCCCGGGGCGGGTGCTCGGCGTCTTCGCCGACCGTCCGCTGCACCGCCCGCAACTCGCGCAGATCGCCCACGCCGCCCGCACCCTCGGCGCGCACCTGCTGGTGCTGATCCCGGTGGGCGAGGAGGCGACCGGCGGGCTGCCGGCCGAGGCGCTGGTCCGCGGCGTCTTCGCGGCCCGGGACCGGATGCCCCCGGCCACCCTGGTGGCGGTGCCGCTGGCCCGGCGGCGCGACGAGATCAGCGACGCCCTGCTGCGGGCCCGGGTCGCCGCCGCGTACGGGGTGACCCACCTGCTCTCCACCGAGGGCATGCTCTCCGGCGCCGGCCTGCGGGTGCTGGTGCCCCGGGAGCTGGCCTACGACAACCGGGACGGGCAGTGGCGCTGGCGGGAGGACATCCCGCCGCGCAACCGGCGGCTGGCGCTGAGCCAGGAGGAGATCGACGACCTGCTGGACCGGGGCTTCCCGCTGCCGGAATGGCACACCCCGCCGGCGGTGGCCAAGGAGCTGGCCCGGGCCCGCCCGCCCCGCCGGCACCGGGGCCTGGTGATCTTCCTGACCGGCCTCTCCGGCTCGGGCAAGTCGACCATCGCCCGCGGGCTGGCCGACCTGCTCCGGGAGAACGGCGACCGGACCGTCACCCTGCTGGACGGGGACGTGGTGCGCCGGGAGCTCTCCGCCGGGCTGGGCTTCAGCAAGGCCGACCGGGACGCCAACGTGCGCCGGATCGGCTGGGTGGCCGCCGAGATCGCCCGGCACCGGGGCGTCGGCATCTGCTGTCCGATCGCCCCGTACGCGGCCGCCCGGGCCACCGCCCGGGAGATGGCGCACGCGGCCGGGGCGGGTTTCCTGCTGGTCCACGTGGCCACCCCGCTCGAGGTGTGCGAGCAGCGGGACCGCAAGGGCCTGTACGCCCGCGCCCGCGCCGGACTGCTCACCGGGATGACCGGCATCGACGACCCCTACGAGGAGCCGACCGACGCGGACCTGATGGTGGACACCTCCGACCTGGCCGTCGACGAGGCGGTGCAGCAGGTGATGGACCACCTCGTCGAGGCGGGCTGGGTGGAGCCCCGCCTCCGCTCGGCCTGACCGCCCCGCCGCCTGACCGCCGCGCGCCGGCCGGCCGGCGCTGGCCCGCCGACCGCCGCCTGGCCTGCGGTGGGTGCCGCCTGGCCTGCGCCTCGGGGGCCGTCCGACCCGCGCGCGGGCCGGCTGGTCCGGTCGCGGCCGCCCCGCGCCGGGGTCGGCTGGGGCAGGTCCGCACCCCTTCCTTCCGTCGTGCGCTGGTGCGCGCTAGTGTTCGTCTTTGTTGGAACGCGTTCGACCGCGTGGAGACGTGGTGGCGGGAGGTGGGGCGGGTGCTGGCGCGGCAACGGCAGGCGGCCATCCTGGAACGGGTCCGCGCCGCCGGCGGGGTACGGGTCACCGACCTGGCCGGCGAGTTCGGCGTCTCCGACATGACCATCCGGCGCGACCTGGAGACGCTGCACGAGCAGGGCCTGCTGGCCAAGGTGCACGGTGGCGCCACGCTCGCCGGTCCCGGCTCCACCGACGAGCCCGGCTTCCACGCCAAGTCGGTCCGCCAGGCCGGCGAGAAGGCGGCCATCGCGGCCCGGGCCGCGCAGCTCGTCCCGCCCGGCGCGGCGGTCGCGCTCTCCGCCGGCACCACCACGGCCGGGCTGGCCCGCCGCCTGGTCGACGTGCCCGGCCTCACGGTGGTGACGAACTCGCTGCCGGTGGCCGAGATCCTGCACGTCGGCGGCCGGCCCGACCAGACCGTGGTGCTCACCGGCGGCGTACGCACCCCCTCGGACGCGCTGGTCGGCCCGCTGGCCGTGGCGGCGCTCGGGGCGCTCCACCTGGACCTGCTCTTCCTCGGCGTGCACGGGATCAGCGAACGGGCCGGGTTCACCACCCCGAACCTGATGGAGGCGGACACCGACCGGGCGCTCGTGGCCGCCGCGGACCGGCTGGTGGTGCTCGCCGACCACACCAAGTGGGGCACGGTCGGCATCTCCTCGATCGTCGGCCTCGACGCGGCGGACGTGCTGGTCAGCGACGACCGGTTGGCGCCCGACGCACGGCGGGTACTCGGGGACAGGGTGGGTGAGCTGGTCATCGTGCCGGCCACGGAGGGGGCGCAGTGAAGCGTACGCAGATCGAGCTGGCCGACGGCCGTGAGTTGATCTACTTCGACGAGCGGGACGACGCGGTCCGCGACCAGCCGGACCGGCGCGACCTGCCCCCGCCGCCGCCGGCCTCCCAACTCCGGTACGACCCGCTCACCGACGAGTGGGTGGCGGTGGCGGTGCACCGGCAGACCCGCACCTTCCTGCCCCCGGCCGACGAGTGCCCGCTCTGCCCGTCCCGGGGCGACCGGCTCAGCGAGATCCCGGCCCCGGACTACGACGTGGTGGTCTTCGAGAACCGCTTCCCGTCGCTGAGCCAGCGGCTCGCCGATGAACCGGCCACCGAGATCACCCCGTTCACCCCGGTCCGCCCCGGACGCGGCCGGTGCGAGGTGGTCTGCTTCACCGACGACCACAACGCCTCGTTCGCCAGCCTCTCCCCCCGCCGGGTGCGCACCGTGCTGGACGCGCTCGCCGACCGGACCACCGCGCTGAGCGCCCTGCCCGGCGTCGAGCAGGTCTTCCCGTTCGAGAACCGCGGGGTGGAGATCGGCGTGACCCTGCACCATCCGCACGGGCAGATCTACGCGTTTCCCTTCGTGACGCCGCGGACCCGCACCATGCTCGCCGCCGCCCGCCGGCACGCCGAGCGCACCGGCGGCAACCTCTACGCCGACGTGCTCGCCGCGGAGCGCGCCGCCGGGGACCGGGTGGTGGCGGCCAACGACCACTGGACCGCGTACGTGCCGGCGGCCGCCCGCTGGCCGTTCGAGGTGCACCTGGCCCCGCACCGGCCGGTGCCGGACATCCCGGCGCTGGACGACGCCGAACGGGACGCCTTCGGCCCGCTCTACCTGGACGTGCTGCGCCGCTTCGACGGGCTGTTCGACCTGCCGATGCCGTACATCGCGGCCTGGCACCAGGCACCGGTGCGGATCGACCGCGAGCTGGGCCACCTGCACCTGCAGCTGTTCAGCATCCGGCGGGCCAAGGACAAGCTGAAGTACCTGGCCGGCACGGAGTCGGCGATGGGCGTCTTCATCAACGACATCGCGCCCGAGCGGGCCGCGGAACTGCTCCGCGCCGCGTGACAGGAGGGGTCCCGCTTGACGCCTGCGGTGGTGCCGGGACCCCTGCTCAACGCCTGAGCCGACCGAGCCGGCTGGGCCCGGTTCGCGCCGGAGAACAGGGCGCGGGGGGCCCGGGACAGGGCCCCCCGCAAGGGAAGGGACGGCTGGCTGTGCGTGACAGCCGGGGAACGGCTGGCTGATCGCCGCGAGACGACCGCGTCAGCCTTCCTGGACGGGACTGGCATCGCGTCCACCCTGTTCAACGAGGCGTGCCACGTCGAGGTGACGCGGCCTCGGGTACGCGGAAGCCCGCCGACCGGGCGGTCGACGGGCTTCCGGGCGAACGGAACGGTCAGCCGGCGAGCCGGCGGGCCAGGTTCTCGTCCAGCGCGTTCATGAACTCGTCGGTGGTCAGCCACGGGGCGTCCCGCGAGATGAGCAGCGCCAGGTCCTTGGTCATCTGGCCGCCCTCGACGGTGTCGACGATGACCTGCTCCAGGGTGTTGGCGAACTCGGTGACCGCCGGGGTGCCGTCCAGCTTGCCCCGGTGGGCCAGGCCCCGGGTCCAGGCGTAGATCGAGGCGATCGGGTTGGTCGAGGTCTTCTCGCCCTTCTGGTACTGCCGGTAGTGCCGGGTGACGGTGCCGTGCGCGGCCTCGGCCTCGACCGTACGGCCGTCCGGGGTCATCAGCACCGACGTCATCAGGCCCAGCGAGCCGAAGCCCTGCGCGACGGTGTCGGACTGCACGTCACCGTCGTAGTTCTTGCAGGCCCAGACGAACCCGCCCTCCCACTTGAGCGCGGCGGCGACCATGTCGTCGATCAGCCGGTGCTCGTAGGTGATGCCGGCGGCCTCGAAGTCCGACCTGAACTCGTTCTCGAACACCTCGGCGAAGATGTCCTTGAACCGGCCGTCGTACGCCTTGAGGATGGTGTTCTTGGTGGACAGGTAGACCGGGTAGCCGCGGTCCAGGCCGTAGCGCATCGAGGCGCGGGCGAAGTCCCGGATCGACTCGTCGAAGTTGTACATGCCCATGGCGACGCCGCCGCCGGGGAAGTTGGCGACCTCCATCTCCATCGGCGCGCCGCCGTCGGCCGGGGTGTAGGTGATGGTCACCGTGCCCGGGCCGGGGACGACGAAGTCGGTGGCCTTGTACTGGTCGCCGTGCGCGTGCCGGCCGATGATGATCGGCTTGGTCCAGCCCGGGACGAGCCGCGGCACGTTCGACATGATGATCGGCTCGCGGAAGACCACGCCGCCGAGGATGTTGCGGATGGTGCCGTTCGGCGACCGCCACATCTTCTTCAGGCCGAACTCCTCCACCCGGGCCTCGTCCGGGGTGATGGTGGCGCACTTGACGCCGACGCCGTGCTCCTTGATGGCGTTGGCGGCGTCGACGGTGACCTGGTCGTCGGTGGCATCGCGGTGCTCGATCGACAGGTCGTAGTAGTGCAGGTCGACGTCGAGGTAGGGCAGGATCAGCTGCTCCCGGATCTGCTTCCAGATGATCCGGGTCATCTCGTCGCCGTCGATTTCCACGACCGGGTTGTTTACCTTGATCTTCGCCATCGGCCGGCGCTCCTCTCGGGGGACACGTGCTCAAGCAGTACGAGCGTACTGGAAACCGCCCGGGACTCCCCCACCACCCACCCCCCGCCTTGTTGATCGTGAACTTGTCGCCCCGGCGGGGCACGGCGGACCGCTACCACTTCATGCTCAACACGGCCGGGTGGGTGGGGTGGGTGGGCTTGGGTCACATGTTGGCGACGTCGGCCTGCTTGGCGCGGACCGCCTCGGCGGCCTCCTTGAGGGCGGCCAGCTCGTCGGCGTCCAGGTCGGTCTCGACGACCCGCTTGACGCCCTCGGCGCCGATCTCGGCCTCGACGCCCAGGTAGACGCCGGCGATGCCGTACTGCCCGTCGACCCAGGCGCAGACCGGCATGACGTCGCCGGAGTCCTCGGCCACGGCCTTCGCCATCCGGGCCGCCGCGGCGGACGGGGCGTAGTACGCCGAACCGGTCTTGAGCAGCGCGACCACCTCGGCGCCACCGTTGCGGGTCTTGACGACCAGGTCCTCGATCTGCTCGGCCGGCATCATGTCGCGCAGCGGCTTGCCGTTCACGGTGCTCTTGGACGGGACCGGGACCATGGTGTCGCCGTGCGAGCCGAGGGTCAGCGTCTTCACCGACTTGACCGGTGCGTTCAGCGCCTCGGCGACGAAGTTGGTGAAGCGGGCGGTGTCCAGCATGCCGGCCTGGCCGAGCACCCGGTTCTTGGGGAACTGGGTGGCGAGCTGGGCCAGCGCGGTCATCTCGTCGAGCGGGTTGGAGACGACGATGACGACGGCGTTCGGGGCGTACTTGGCCACGTTCTCGGCGACCTGGCGGACGATCTTGGCGTTGGTCTCCAGCAGGTCCATCCGGCTCATGCCCGGCTTGCGCGGCAGGCCCGCGGTGATGACCACGACGTCCGACCCCTCAATGGCCTCGTAGCCCTCGCCGTTGGGACCGGTGGTGACGCCGACGACCTTGGTCTCGAAGCCCTCGACGGCCCGCGACTGGTTGAGGTCCAGCGCGAGGCCCGCCGGCTTGCCCTCCACGATGTCGGTGATCACGACGGTGTCGAAGACGTCGTACTCGGCCAGGCGCTGTGCGGTGGTGGAGCCGTAGAAGCCGGCCCCGACGACAGTGACCTTCTTACCCATGGTCGTCCCACTCCCTGATACCAGTCGGTTTTCCGGACCGTATCAGCCATCCTGGCACTGATCGGGCCAGGGGCGGACAGTTATGACATGCCTGGGCGGGTCAGTCCTGCCGCTCCGCGCGCTCGACCACGTTGGTCAGCAGCATGGCCCGGGTCATCGGGCCGACCCCGCCCGGCATCGGCACCAGCTTGCCCGCCACCTCGGCCACCTCCGGGTCCACGTCGCCGGTGTAGCGGCCCTTGCCGTCCGCGCCGACCACCCGGGTGATGCCCACGTCCACCACGGTCGCGCCGGGGCTGACCATGTCGGCGGTGAGCAGGCCCGGCACCCCGGCCGCCACGATCACGATCTCCGCCTCGCGGGTGCGCGCGGCCAGGTCCAGCGTGCCGGTGTGGCAGAGGGTCACCGTCGCGTTCTCGCTGCGCCGGGTCAGCAGCAGGCCGAGCGGTCGGCCGACCGTGTTGCCCCGGCCGACCAGGGCCACCCGGGCGCCGCGCAGCGGCACGTCATGCCGGCGCAGCAGCTCGATGATGCCGCGCGGGGTGCAGGGCAGCGGGGCGTCGTAGCCGAGGACGAGGCGGCCCAGGTTGACCGGGTGCAGCCCGTCGGCGTCCTTGGCGGGGTCGATCAGCTCGAGCGTCCGCTGGGTGTCCAGGTGCGCCGGGAGCGGCAGCTGGACGATGTAGCCGTGGCAGGCCGGGTCGGCGTTCAGCTCGGCCAGCACCGCGTCGAGCTGCTCCTGGGTGGCGTCGGCGGGCAGCTCGCGCCGGATCGAGGCGATGCCCACCTCGGCGCAGTCCCGGTGCTTGCCGTTGACGTACGCCTGGGAGCCGGGATCCGCCCCGACCAGGACCGTGCCCAGTCCGGGGGTGATGCCCCGCTCCGCCAGCGCCTTGACCCGTGCCCGCAGCTCGTCCTTGATCTCCGCCGCGGTCGCCTTGCCGTCGAGGATGGTCGCCGTCACGCATGGATCGTCTCACGGCGCGCGCCGGGCGGGTCGCCGACGGCGAACGGTGACGATCCGTCAGGTGGCGATTGTCACCGAGAGTCACCAAATGTGCCGCAGACCACACCGGAGCCGGACGTCAGGGCACCGGACCGGACGACCGGGACAGCCTCGCCGGATCAACCCGGCCGCATCGTGATCACACCGTATCGCGCAGCCGTCCGGCACATAGGCCCTGGCCGGGGCCTTTCACGAGTTTTGCCGTACCACGCCGGCCCGGCGGCGACAAGCCCGGTCGGCACTTTCCGTTACCGGTTCGCAACCCTTCCGTTGTCGATCGTCGGCGCGCGACCTACCGTTACCGATCGTTGCGCAGCGTTACCCAGCGTCGGGCCTGACTGCGCAGCGTGAGGAGATGAGGAGAGTTCATGCGTGTTCGTAGACTCGCCGCCTGGGCCGCCCTCCCGCTCGTGGTGACGCTGGGCCTGGCGGCCTGCGGCAGCGGCGGGAACGGTGACTCGAGCGGCAGCGGCCAGGGTGCGGGCGTCAGCATCCAGATCGCGGAGCCGCAGCACCTGGTTCCCACCAACACCACCGAAACGTCCGGCTCGCAGGTGCTCGCCGGCCTGTTCAGCCCGCTCGTCGACTACGACGCGCAGAACAAGCCTTACGAGGTGGCCGCCGAGTCGGTGACGTCGTCCGACAACAAGGTCTGGACGATCAAGCTCAAGGACGGCTTCACCTTCCACGACGGCCAGAAGGTCACGTCGGACGACTACATCAACGCCTGGAACTACGGCGCGTACGCGCCCAACGGCCAGGGCGCCAGCTACTTCTTCGAGAAGATCGCGGGCTACCAGGACCTGCAGGGTGAGAAGCCGAAGGCGACCACGATGTCCGGCCTGGAGAAGGTGGATGACCTCACCTTCCGGGTGACGCTCTCCGAGCCGTACATCGACTTCAAGTCGATGCTCGGCTACACCGCGTTCTACCCGCTGCCGAAGGCCGCGTTCTCCGCGCCGGGCGTGCTCAACGACTCGTACGAGCAGGCGCCGATCGGCCAGGGCCCGTTCAAGATGAAGGGCGCCTGGCAGCACGACAGCAAGCTCGAGGTCGAGCGCTACGACGCCTACCCGGGCGAGAAGCCCCGGGTGAAGGACGTCGAGTTCCGGGTGTACCAGCAGCTCACCGCCGCGTACTCGGACCTGCAGTCGGACAACCTCGACGTGCTGCCGACCATCCCGACGGAGAACCTGAGCACCGCGCAGAGCGACCTGGGCGACAACTACCAGACCAGCCCGATGTCGTCGTTCCAGTTCCTGGCCTTCCCCACGTTCGAGAAGGAATACAGCAAGCCGGACGTGCGCAAGGCGATCTCGATGGCGATCGACCGGGACGAGATCACCAAGTCGATCTTCAAGGAGTCCCAGCAGTCCGCCCGCTCGTTCGTCTCGCCGGTCCTGCCGGGCTACCGGGACAACACCACGGGCGCCGCGGGCCAGTTCAACCCGACCGAGGCCAAGAAGCTCTACCAGGCCGCGGGCGGCCCGTCGAAGATCACCATCTCCTACAACGGGGACGGCGGCCACAAGGACTGGGTCGACGCGACCTGCAACCAGCTCAAGGCCAACCTGGGCGTCGACTGCGTCGGCTCGGCCGAGCCGAAGTTCGCCGACCTGCTGACCAAGGTCGAGAAGAAGCAGCCGGTGGGTCTGTTCCGGATGGGCTGGGTCATGGACTACCCGTCCATGGAGGACTACCTCGGCCCGCTGTACAGCACCAACGGTTCGTCGAACTACTACGGCTACAGCAACCCGGAGTTCGACCGCCTGGTCAAGGAGGGCTCGGCCGCGCCCACCCAGGAAGAGGCGATCAAGAAGTACCAGCAGGCCGAGGACATCCTGGCCAAGGACATGCCGGTGATCCCGCTCCGCTTCGGCGAGAACGTGTTCGGGCACTCCAACAAGGTCAAGAACGTCCAGATGGACCTGTTCCAGCGGGTCAACCTCGTCAAGATCGAGGCGGCCGGCTGAGCTGACCACGGCACGGGCCACCCGGGGCGACCCGGGTGGCCCGGCGCACGTGGCGGTGCGGCCCGCCGGCGGCCCGCGGGGCCGATCCCGGCACGGGCCGCGCCGGCCCGAGGGGGCCGGTGGCTAATTTCCGGTACACCAGAGATGTCATCCTGCGCCCCTTTCGCGCTATTCCGGAGAGACTGGCAAGCATGTTCCGCTTCATCCTGCGGCGCCTCCTGCAGATGGTCCTCGCGTTCTTCGGGACCACGCTGATCGTCTACGCGCTGATGTTCGCCGGGCAGGGCGACCCGATCCAGGCCCTCGCCGGGGAGCGCCCGGTGACCGCGGCCCAGCGGGCATATCTCACGGAGAAGTACCACCTGGACGCCACCGGCGTCGGCGGCTTCTTCTACCGCTACTTCGACTACGTCAAGAACCTGCTCCAGGGCGATCTGGGCCAGTCGCTCACCGGCCGGCAGATCGGCGACATCCTCCAGCAGGCCTGGCCGGTCACCGTCCGGCTGGCGCTCATCGCGCTCGCCGTGGCCATCCTCTTCGGCGTCACGGCCGGCGTGATCGCCGGTATCCGCCGGGCGAGCATCTTCGACAACTCGACGCTGGTGCTCACCCTGCTGGTGCTGGGCATCCCGACCATCGTCCTGGCCCCGCTCGCGCAGTACTTCCTCGGCGTCAAGTGGCAGCTCTTCCCGCCCACCGCCGGGGCCCAACCGAGCCTCTACGCGCTGCTGCTGCCCGGCATCGTGCTCGGCTCCCTGTCGCTGGCCACCGCCCTGCGGCTGACCCGCACCTCGGTGGCGGAGAACCTGCGCGCCGACTACGTCCGGACCGCCCGGTCGAAGGGCCTGGTCAAGCGGCGGATCGTCAGCGTGCACGTGCTGCGCAACTCGCTCATCCCGGTGATCACCTTCCTCGGCGTCGAGCTGGGCAACCTGATGAGCGGCGCGATCATCACCGAGGGCGTGTTCAACATCCCCGGCGTCGGCTTCAACCTGTTCCGCGGCATCCGCACCGAAGACGGCCCGCTGGTGGTCGGCATCGTCAGCGTGCTCGTCGTGGTCTACCTGATCTCCAACCTGGTGGTGGACGTCCTGTACGCCGTACTCGATCCGAGGATCCGCTATGAGTGAGCGCAGCGAACGAATCAACAACGCGGTGTGCCGGACCGCTCGTGGCCGCGCCGAGCGGAACGAGGTGCGGGCATGAGCGATTTCGAGACCGTGGCGGCCACGGAGAACCAGGCCGCGCGGCGCGGCGTCTCCGGCGAGCCCGGCACGCCCAACCAGGTCGGCGCCCCGCAGAAGCCGCGCAGCCTGGCCGGCGACGCCTGGCGGGACCTGCGCCGCAACCCGATCTTCTGGATCAGCCTGGGCCTGGTCGTGCTCTTCACCGCGATGGCCGCCGTGCCGTCGCTGTTCACCGGCAACGACCCGCGTGACTGCCTGCTCTCCCGGCAGCACGCCGGGCCGTCCGGCGCGGCCATCCTCGGGTACGACTTCCAGGGCTGCGACGTCTACGCCCGGGCGGTCTACGGCACCCGGGCCTCGCTGCTGGTCGGTGCGATCGCCGCGCTGGCCACCGGCGTGATCGCGCTGCTGGTCGGCATGCTCGCCGGCTACTTCGGCGGCTGGGTGGACGCGGTGCTCTCCCGCGTGATCGACATCGTGCTCGGCATCCCGCTGCTGCTCGCCGCGATCGTGCTGCTCAAGCGGGTCAGCACCAGCAGCGACAACGTCCGGCTGTTCGCGGTGATCTTCGTACTGGCGGTACTCGGCTGGACCACCGCGGCCCGGGTGGTCCGCTCCTCGGTGATCACCGCCAAGGAGCAGGACTACGTGGCCGCGGCCCGGATGCTCGGCGCCGGCAACGGCCGGATCATGTGGCGGCACATCCTGCCGAACGCGCTCGCCCCGGCGATCGTGGTGCTCACCATCGCGCTCGGCTCGTTCATCGCGGCCGAGGCGACCCTGAGCTTCCTCGGCATCGGCCTGAAGGCCCCGACCATCTCCTGGGGCCAGGACATCGACACCGGCCGCATCCACATGCGGGAGTCGGCGACCCCGCTGATCGTCCCCTCGGCCTTCCTCGCGCTGACCGTGCTCGCCTTCATCATGCTGGGCGACGCGATCCGCGACGCCTTCGACCCGAAGCTGCGGTGAACCTGATGACTGAGTCCGCGGTCCGGCCCACGCCGGCCTCCCCCACCCCGCCCGGCGGCCACCTGCTCGACGTACGGGACCTGCACATCGAGTTCCGCACCCGGGAGGGCGTGGCCAAGGTGATCAACGGGGTGTCGTACCACCTCGACGCGGGCGAGACCCTGGCCGTGCTCGGCGAGTCCGGCTCCGGCAAGTCGGTGACCGCCCAGGCGATCATGGGCATCCTGGACACTCCGCCGGCGCACATCACCGCCGGTCAGATCCTCTACCAGGGCCAGGACCTGCTGACCCGGTCCGAGGAGCAGCGCCGGCAGGTACGCGGCAAGGAGATCGCGATGATCTTCCAGGACGCGCTGTCGGCGTTGAACCCGGTCTTCCCGGTCGGCTGGCAGATCGGCGAGACGCTGCGCCAGCGCGAGGGGATGTCCCGGGCCGACGCCCGCCGCCGGGCGGTCGAGCTGATGGACCTGGTGAAGATCCCGGCCGCGGCGAAGCGGCTCGGCGACTACCCGCACCAGTTCTCCGGCGGCATGCGCCAACGCGTGATGATCGCGATGGCGCTCGCCCTGAACCCGAAGGTGCTGATCGCCGACGAGCCCACCACGGCGCTCGACGTCACCGTGCAGGCCCAGATCATGGACCTGCTGGCCGACCTGCGCCGCGACCTCGACATGGCGATGATCCTGATCACCCACGACCTCGGCGTGGTGGCCGGCGTGGCGGACCGGATCGCGGTCATGTACGCCGGCCGGATCGTCGAGCACGCCGACGTGCGCTCGCTGTACCGGGCGCCGGCGCACCCGTACACCAAGGGTCTGCTGGAGTCGATCCCGCGGCTGGACGTCCGCGGCCAGGCGCTCGCCACGATCAAGGGGCTGCCGCCGAACCTCATGCGGATCCCCTCCGGCTGCCCGTTCCACCCCCGGTGCCCGTACGCGCAGCAGGTCTGCGTGGACGAGGTGCCGCACGACCTGGTCCTCGGCGACGGCCGGACCAGCGCGTGCCACTTCGCCCAGGAGGTCCGCGATGACAGCGCCCGCTAGCCCGACCAAGGTCCGCGGCGATACGATCCTCTCCGTCGACAACCTGCACAAGCACTTCCCGATCAGCCAGGGGGTGCTGTTCAAGAAGCAGATCGGCGCGGTGAAGGCCGTCGACGGGGTCAGCTTCGAACTGCGCCGCGGCGAGACCCTCGGCGTGGTCGGCGAGTCCGGTTGCGGCAAGTCCACCCTGGCCCGGCTGCTCATGCGGCTGGAGACGCCGACCGCCGGCCGGGCCACCCTGGAGGGGCGGGACCTGTTCAAGGCCTCCGGCTCCGAGCTGCGCCGGCTGCGCCGGAACATGCAGATGGTGATGCAGGACCCGTACACCTCGCTCAACCCGCGGATGACGGTCGGCGACATCATCGGCGAGCCGTTCGACATCCACCCCGACGCGGCCCCGAAGGGCAGCAAGCGGGGGCGGGTGCAGGAACTGCTGGACGTGGTCGGGCTCAACCCCGAGCACATCAACCGCTACCCGCACCAGTTCTCCGGCGGCCAGCGGCAGCGCATCGGCATCGCCCGGGCGCTGGCCCTGCGGCCCGAGATCATCGTCTGTGACGAGCCGGTGTCCGCCCTGGACGTCTCCATCCAGGCCCAGGTGATCAACCTGCTCGAGCAGCTCCAGGACGAGTTCGGGTTGTCGTACATCTTCATCGCCCACGACCTGTCGGTGGTCCGGCACATCTCCGACCGGGTCGCCGTGATGTACCTCGGCAAGATCGTGGAGATCGGCACCGAGGACGAGATCTACGAGCGGGCCACCCACCCGTACACCCAGGCGCTGCTCTCGGCGGTGCCGGTGCCCGACCCGGACGCCCGGACGGACCGGAACATCATCCGGCTCACCGGCGACGTGCCGAGCCCGGCCGACCCGCCGTCGGGCTGCCGGTTCCGGACCCGCTGCTGGAAGGCGCAGGAGGTCTGCGCCACCCAGGAGCCGCACACGGTGCTGCGGGCGGCCGACCCGCACCCGTCGGCCTGCCACTTCGCCGAGGTGCGCCCGGCCGGCTGAGCCCCGTCGCCCTCGCGGCGGCCCGGCCCCGGCGGGGGCCGTAAGGCAGCCGCCGCCGGTTCCGGGCCGGGCACGACGAAGGACCCGTCCGGAACGGGACGGGTCCTTCTGCCGCCCGGTCCGGCCCGGATCGGGAGCCGGGCCGGACCGGACGACGGCTCAGAGCTGGGCGAGGTCGAACGCCCAGATCCCGCGACCGTGGGTCGCCACGTAGACCGAGTTGTCCGCCGCGTTGTACTCGACGTCCATGCCGACGGTCAGCGGCAGGCCGGTGCCGAGCCGCTGCCAGTCGGTGGCGCCGGGCGCGCGGTAGAACGTGGCCAGGTCGGTGGCGAGCACCAGAGCGCCGTTCGACAGCTCCTTGATCGAGCTGGCCGGCACGTCCGGCAGGTTCGCCGAGACGTCCTTCCAGGTCGCACCCGCGTCGGTGGTCTCGAAGACGTGCCCGACGCCGGCGCCCGGCCCCTCGGTGAACCGGCGGGAGAAGCCGTTGACCGCGAGGTAGGCGTGCGCCGGGTTGGCCGGGTCGATCCCGGCGCCCTGCAGGAACCGGTTCGGGAAGTCACCCGGCAGGGTGACCTGGTGCCAGCTGGCCGGGTCGTTCACCTTGCCGACCGCGAGCCCTCGGGCGAACCCGGCGTTGTTGCACGGGCCGCACCAGCCGACGTACGCCGTCCCGCCGGAGACCGCGACGGAGGTGGCGGTGTGTCCGGCGCCCAGGTCGAACACGTTGGTCCAGCCCTTGCCGTCCTGGATGGCGTAGCCCTTGGTGTTCACCCAGACGTGCTGGCCACCGGCGACCCAGACCTTCGCGTCGTGGTCGTCGGGGGCGAACGGCGCGATGAACCGGGCCAACTCGTCGCCCGGACGGGAGGTGTACGGCTGGATGTCCCGCGAGGTGGAGTCCGCCAGCGTGCCGGAGCCGGTGTTGGCGTTGCAGTTCTCGGTCACCCGCATGGCCAGGTTGGTGTACTCCTGGACCTGCCGGCAGCCGTTCGCCGGGTCGGCCTGCGAGTCGCCGCCGTCACCGCCGAAGTGCGAGCCCATCACCGTGTCACCGGGGCGCAGGATCGAGGTGCCGTTGTCCTGCAGGCCACCGGAGACGATGGTGCCGGCCTTCGCCGGGTCCCTGCCCAGCGCCACCGAGTAGTACTGGAGGGCGTCGATGGTGCCGTCGTTCAAACTCTGCCAGTCGGTGGCGTGCCCGTCCTTGTCGGTCCTGCCGTTGATCGGCCGGCGGTACACACCGCCGTCGTTGCCGACGTAGACGAAGCCGTTGCCGACCGCCACCGAGTGCTGGTCGGAGTGGGTGGTCTTGTGGCAGGTGTTCTGCGCGTCGTGGATGTTCCAGCAGGAGAAGTTGAAGTTCCAGTACGGACCGATGGTCTTCCAGTTGGCGCCGGCGTCGGTGGACTCGTAGACCTCCTCCAGACCCGCCCAGACGTGGTTCGGGTTGGCCGGGTCCACCGCCAGGAACTGGTTGTACCAGGCCTGGATGCCCGGGCCGTAGCCCTTGCCGATCACGGTCTGCTTGAGCGCGGAGCCGGAGTTGCCCAGCTTCGACGAGTCGGCGATCTTGTTCCACGGGCCGGCCGGGTTGCCGGTGTTGGAGACGTAGATGCCGTCCAGGTAGCTGTTGACGTTGCCGGCCGGCTTGTTGAGCAGCCGCGGCGACTGGTTGATCGCGTAGAGCTTCCCGCCGTCGGCGGAGAAGGCGAACGTCACGTAGCCGATGTCGTCGGCCGGCATGGCGCCGGTCGGGTTGACCTTCGTCCAGCCGCCGGCCGTGTAGTCGGCGGTCTCGTAGAAGCCGTTGTAGGTGTCGCCGGAGCGCCAGGCCGAGGCGACCACCACGTGCTTCGGGTTGCGCGGGTCCTGGGCCACGTCGTTGACGATGTTCTTGTACGCGGCGTTCGCGTCGCCCGCGTCGGCCCCGCCCGGCAGGTAGCCGGGGTTCGGCGCGAACTCCTGTTTCCACGCGCCGGACGTGCTGCTCATCGGGTGCGAGAAGAGGCCCCGGTTGGTGGCGACCCAGACCTTGCCGTCGAAGAAGCGCAGCTTGTTGATGACCGTGCTCTCCAACTCGGTCCCGCCGACCCGGTCGGTCGGCTTGAACGCGCCCGACTTCGGGTTGGCCAGCCGGTACACGCCGGCACCGACGTACGAGGTGCCGCCGGTGTTCCCCTCGCCGGTGGCGTACCAGAGCGAACCGTCGCCGGCGAGCACGATGTCGCCGCTGGAGAGCGTGGGCAGCGCGTCCGTGATCGGCGTCCAGCTCCGGCCGCCGATCGAGGAGCGCCACACGCCGCCGTCCGCGCCGGCCGCGTAGACGTAACCGCTGTTGTCCGAGGCCAGGCCGGTGATCCGGCCGGTGACCAGGCCGGCGCCCCCGGAGGAGTTCGACGCGTAGTCGCGGTAGCGGGGGTCGTCGCCGTCGTACTTGATCTTGGTGACCTCGCGCCAGCTGCCGCCGGTCCTGGCGAGCCCGTTGAGCTGGCTCAGCGCGTTCGAGTACGCGCCGGGCGACACGATGCCCGGGGCGTACCGAGCCTGGGCGAACTGCTCGGCGATGGTGCGGGCCTCGAAGGCCTCCTCGCCGGCCTCCTCGGACGACTCGCCGGCCGCCATCTCCATGAACTCCCTGGGATGCCAGGGCATGTTGGCGCCCGGCTCCTCGGCCAGGCCGAGGGCTTCCCGCACCTCGTGGTTGGTGGCGACGACGCCACCGAGCGCGGCGGTGAGCACCAGCGCGCCCGCGATGGTCGCCGGCTTACGCCAGCGGAACTTGGACATGTGAATCCTCCGGGATTCAAGGGATCCGGGGCGGATGGCCCGGGTGGAAACCGGGGCGGCCGATCGGCGCCCACGGTGCGTTCGTGATCGGACGGACACCGTCCGCTGTCGACCCGGCGCGCGGCGAAGACCGCCGGCCGCGGCGGGCAGGGTGGCGAGAGGTCAGCCGACGGCCGGCGGAGCCCGACCGGAGAGGGTGCCGCGCGGCGGCAGCGGCAGGGCCGGCTGCCGGTAGCGGATCGCGGCGACCGTCTCGGCGGGCGTGCCGTCGACGCGCACGGGCGCCGCGAGGAGGAGGTCGTCCGGTCCGTCGGATTCGACGCCGGCGCGGTGGTCACCACCGGCTCCGCCGAGGAACTCCGTCCACCGCACCGGCGGAGCGTCGGAAGGCGTGCGGCACGCGTCGACGGCTCGGGGGTCGCCGGGGAGCGGGGTGGGACGGTCCGGCAGGGAGACCGGTGTGTCGACGACGACTCCACGTCGTGGCGCGGCGTCGGACACGCCGAGCGGGAGTCGTCGCCCGGTCCGTCCGTCCGGAAGAAGAACGGACGGGCCGTCGTGGACGATCGACCGGTGCGCGGCGGTGACCACCGCGCCGGGATCAGGGGTCCCCTCCACAGCGGGCGCGCCGAGGCCGGCCAGGACGAACGCCAGCGCGGCCACGGCGGCGGTCAGCCGGTCCAACACGCGCATGGGCACACCTGGGGGAGGGCGAGCCGCTCGGGCGGGCGGCGCGGGGCCGGCCGACGGGAGCAGGGCGACGGAGAGAACGGGGAGGGTCAATCGCTTGCTGCGGGACAACGCTAGCAACAACTTTCGCAACCCGACAATGGGCGACCGTCGTACTTTCGGCTGGTCAGCCTCGCACTCGTGACATCGCTCCGACAAGGAGCGTCAACACATGAAACAGGGGCGCGGCCGGGTCGGCCGCGCCCCTGTCGTCGAGCTGTCAGTGGAAGAAGTGCCGGGTGCCGGTGAGGTACAACGTGACCCCGGCCTCCTTGCACGCCGCGATCGTCTCCTCGTCCCGGATCGAGCCGCCGGGCTGCACGATCGCCCGGACGCCGGCCTCGATGAGGATCGCCGGACCGTCGGCGAACGGGAAGAACGCGTCCGAGGCGCAGACCGAGCCGCGGGCCCGGTCGGCGCCGGCCCGGCTCACCGCGAGCCGCGCCGAGTCCACCCGGTTGACCTGTCCCATCCCGACGCCGACGGTGGCGCCGTCACGGGCCAGCAGGATGGCGTTGCTCTTCACCGCGCGGACCGCCCGCCAGGCGAACGCGAGATCGCGCAGGGTCGCCTCGTCGGCCGCCGTACCAGTGGCCAGCGTCCAGGTGGCCGGGTCGTCGCCCGCCGCGTCGATGGCGTCCCGCCGCTGCACCAGCACCCCGCCGCTGACCTGCCGCCACTCGGTCGCCGCCGGCGTGAAGGAGGGCGCCCGCAGCAGCCGGATGTTCTTCTTCGCCTGGAGGATCTCCACCGCGCCCTCGTCGAAGCCCGGCGCCACCAGCACCTCGGTGAAGATCTCCGCGACCTGGCGGGCCAGCTCCACGCTGACCGGCCGGTTCACCGCGATCACCCCGCCGTACGCGGAGACCGGGTCGCAGGCGTGCGCCTTGCGGTGCGCCTCGGCCACGTCCGCGCCGACCGCGATGCCGCACGGGTTGGCGTGCTTGATGACGGCCACCGCCGGCTGCTCCGGGAAGTCGTGCGCGGCCCGCCAGGCAGCGTCGGCGTCCACGTAGTTGTTGTAGGACATCTCCTTGCCGTGCAGCTGCTCGGCCTGCGCGAGACCCGCCGGGCCGGCCGGGTCGGCGTAGAGGGCCGCCGCCTGGTGCGGGTTCTCCCCGTAGCGCAGCACCGCCTGGCGGCGCAGGGCCAGCCCGGCGAAACGCGGCGGCCAGTCGGCGTCCGCCGGGTCCTGGGCGAACCACTCGGCCACGGCCACGTCGTACTCGGCGATGTCGGCGAACGCGCGGGCCGCCAGCGCCCGCCGCTGGGCCGGCGTGAAGCCGCCCTCGGCGAGGGCGTCGAGCAGCGCCGGGTACGCCGCCGGGTCGGTCACCACGGCCACCGAGGCGTGGTTCTTCGCCGCGGCCCGGACCATCGCCGGCCCACCGATGTCGATCTGCTCGACGCACTCGTCCCGGCTGGCGCCGGAGGCGACCGTGGCCTGGAACGGGTAGAGGTTGGACACCAGCAGGTCGATGCCGGCGATGCCGTGCTCGTCGAGCTGGGCGGCGTGCGCGTCCTTGCGCAGGTCGGCGAGGAGACCACCGTGGATCTTCGGGTGCAGCGTCTTCACCCGGCCGTCGAGGATCTCCGGGAAGCCGGTCACCTGCTCCACCGGCGTCACCGGCACGCCCGCGCCCGCGATCGTCGCGGCGGTGCTGCCGGTGGAGACGATCTCCACCCCCGCCTGGTGCAGGGCGCCGGCCAGCTCGACCAGGCCGGTCTTGTCGTAGACGCTGACCAGTGCCCGCCGGATCGGGCGCCGGACGTCCTCAGTCGTGCTCACGGAACAGTGACCTTTCTGCCGGTGATCGTCCAACCGTCACGGACCAGCCGACCGACCTGCTCGACGAGCTGGCGCCGCTCGGCGGACTTGATGCGCTCGGTGAGCGTCTCCTCGTCGTCGTCGTCCAGCACCGGGACGGCGACCTGGGCGACGATCGGGCCGGTGTCCATCCCGGCGTCGACGAAGAACAGGGTGGCCCCGGTGACCTTCACGCCGTACTCGAGCGCGTCCCGGGGGCCGTGGATGCCGGGGAACGCCGGCAGCAGGGTGTTGTGCGTGTTGAGGTAGCGGTCGCCGAACGCGCCCAGGAAGTGCGGGCCGACCAGCTTGAGGAAACCCGCACTGATCACCAGGTCCGGCTCGTGCTCGGCGACCCGGGCGGTCAGCGCCTTGTCCCAGTCCTCCCGGGACGGATGGTCCTTGAGCCGCTCGACGAAGGAGGGCACCCCGGCCGCCGCGGCCCGGTCCAGACCGGCGATCCCGTCCCGGTCGGCGCCGACGGCGACGACCCGCGCCCCGTAGCCGGGGTCGGCGGTGGCGTCCAGCAGGGCCTGGAGGTTGCTGCCGGAACCGGAGACGAGGACGACGAGGCGGGCGACGGACGCGGGCTCGGTCACCGGGCAACCCTATCGGGCCGGGCCGGCCGTCCAGCGTTCGGGCGCGGCATCGCGGCTGATCTCCCCGGTGGCGGCGACACGATACGCTGCCGACGCCCGGTGCCGGCGTACGCCCGGCCCGGCGTCGACATCGTGACCTTGGTCCCGGGCCCGTGTGTCGCGGTGTCCCGGTGCTGGGCGGAATGATGAGCGGCAGCGACCGACCATGGACCGTCGACCCCCAGTTTGAGGAGCAACCAGCAATGCAGCCCGGTTACCCCGGTCAGGACCCGTACGGCCAGCAGCAGCCCCACCAGGACCCGACCTCCCCGCAGTACGACCCGTACGCGCAGCCGCCGCAGGCCCCGCAGTACGGGCAGCAGCCGACCTCGGGTCAGCCCTACGGGCAGGACCCGTACGCGCAGCCGCCGCAGGCCCCGCAGTACGGCCAGCAGCCGACCTCGGGCCAGCCGTACGGCCAGCCCACCTCCGGCCAGCCCTACGGGCAGGACCCGTACGCCCAGCAGCAGCAGCCGTACGGCGCCGCCCCGCAGTACCCGGCGGCCGGCTACCCGACCGGGCAGGGGCAGAACAACAACACCCTCGGCCTGATCGGCATGATCGCCGGCATCGCGTCCATCGTGTTCGCGCTCTGCTGCACCCCGCTGGGCATCATCGGCGGCATCGCCGGCGTGGTGCTCGGCATCCTGGGCCAGAAGAAGGTCCAGCAGGGCCAGGCGACCAACGGGGGCCAGGCCAAGGCCGCGCTGATCTGCGGCGGCGTCGGCATCGTGCTCTCCATCATCAGCGCGGTCGCCGGCGCCGCGATCAACCTGAACAACATCGGCTCCTGAACCGGCCGAACGAAGGGGGCGTCCACCCGTGGGACGCCCCCTTCGCCGGATCCGCCGCCGGTCAGCGGGAGACAGTGGCGGTGCGGGTGAGCGCCCGGGTGGCGGCGGCGCCGAGCAGCGCGCCGGCGGCGACGACCAGGGTCGCCACCCCGGCCACCAGCCACGGCGCCGGGCCGATCTCGGCCAGCCGGCCGCCGCCGAGCGGCCCGCCGGAGAGCGCGGCGGCCGCGCCGAGCAGCAGCCCCGCGACCGGGCCGGCAAGCGCCGCCGAGGCGAGCAGCGGGGGCCAGCCGGGCAGCGTCCGCCCGTCGCCGGCGGCCCGCAGCAGCCGCCGGGCCAGCAGCCAGCCGGCGGCCATCCCGGCCAGCACGGGCACCGCGAGCAGCCCCACCCCGAGCCCGTCGACCGGGCCGCGCGGCAGGCCGGCGAGCAGCGGTACGGCCGGCAGCGCGCCCACCGACACCTCGCTGGTCCGCACGGCCGTGTCGGTGCCCATGGCGAAGCCGGGACCGAGCAGGTAACTGGCCGACCAGACCGTGGCGTTCGGCGCGTACGCCAGGCTGACCAGGGTGATCCCGGCCTGACCGGCCACCCCGGTCCGGTACGCCCCGATCATGTCCGCGGCGTCACCGCCGCCGGTCGCCACCGACAGCCCGGCCGCCCCGGCGCCGGCGCCGAGCAGCAGCAGCCCGGCCACCAACCCGGTCCGCACGCCGTTGCGCAGGGCGGGGGCGGCGCGGTGCGCCAGCAGCACCGACACCCCGGTGGTCCGGGCCGCACCGACCAGCGCGGCGAGCGCGCCGACCACGGCGCAGGTCACCCCGGCGCGGGACGGGGACACCCGCAGGCCACCGGCGCTCACGAGGACCGCGGCGAGGACGCCGAGCAGCGCGTACCCGATGCCGACCGCGACCGCGACGGTGAGCGCCTGCCGGACCGACCGGCCACCGCGGGCGCCGATGGCCCGGGTGACGTGCACCCCGGCCCGGGTGAGCCGCCAGACGGCGAGCGCGCTGAGCGCGAGCGGCGCCAGGCCCAGCGGACCGGCGGAGGTCTCCAGCGGCACCCCGTGCCCGAGCAGCCAGCCGGCCAGGCCGGCACGGGCCGCCCCGGCCAGCCCGCCGGCGTCCTCACTGAGCTGGGCCAGGCCGAGCACCAGGGCCACCGGCAGCCAGGACGTCACGGCCGCCCAGAGCGCCGCCACCCCGGCGGCGACCGGCAGCGGGGCCCGGCCACGCGGCGCCTCCCCGGACCGGGGCGCGGGCACCCGCGGCCCGCGCCCGTCACGGTCGGCGGGCCGGGCGTCGGCGGGTCGGGCATCGGCGGTACGGCGGGGCTGGTCAGGGGTGACGGGTGACATCGGCTCTACTCTGGCATGCCGGGGCGGTGCCGGCAGTCCGATACCGCCGTGGGGGCGACGGCGAGTTCCGTGATCCACGCTTTCCCGGCCTCGAATCCGGTTTAGCCTCGGGCCAGGACGCGACCTTCCGTCGCGGCACCGACCGCTCGGAGGAAGCCGTGAACGCTCCGTATCCGCCGCCGCCACCGCGACCGGCCGCCGGCCGGGACCGGACCACCCTCTGGGGCATCCTCGGGATCATCACCGGCCTGCTCTGCTGCGGCCTGCTGGGCATCGTCTTCGGCTACCTGTCGATCCGCGACGCCCGCCGGTTCGGCAAGTCCCAACTGCTCGGCTGGCTGGCCATCGCGTTCGGCGTCATCAACATCATCGCCAGCGCCATCATCCGGGCCCGGGGCAGCTACTACTACCCGTACTGGTACCGGTAGGACGCGGAAGGGGGCCGACCGGGACGGTCGACCCCCTCGGCACGTCACGGACCGCTCAGCGGTTGGACATGATCTCCCGCATCAGCTTGGCGGTCTCGGTCGGGGTCTTGCCGACCTTCACGCCGACGGCCTCGAGCGCCGACTTCTTCGCGTCGGCGGTGCCCGCCGAGCCGGAGATGATCGCGCCCGCGTGGCCCATGGTCTTGCCGGGCGGGGCGGTGAAACCGGCGATGTAGCCGACCACCGGCTTGGTGACGTTGGCCTTGATGAACTCGGCCGCGCGCTCCTCGGCGTCGCCGCCGATCTCGCCGATCATCACGATCGCGTCGGTCTCCGGGTCGGCCTCGAACGCGGCCAGGGCGTCGATGTGGGTGGTCCCGATGATCGGGTCACCGCCGATGCCGACGCAGGTCGAGAAGCCGATGTCCCGCAGCTCGTACATCATCTGGTAGGTCAGCGTGCCGCTCTTGCTGACCAGGCCGATCCGGCCGGAGCCGGTGATGTCGGCCGGGATGATGCCGGCGTTGGAGGCGCCCGGCGAGGCGATGCCCGGGCAGTTCGGCCCGATGATCCGGGTCCGCTCCCCCTTGGCCACGTTGTACGCCCAGAACGCGGCGGTGTCGTGCACCGGCACGCCCTCGGTGATCACCACGGCCAGGTCGATCCCGGCGTCGATCGCCTCGACGACCGCGGCCTTGGTGAACTGCGGCGGCACGAAGATGACCGTGACGTCCGCCCCGGTCTCCTTCATGGCGTCGGCCACGGTCGCGAAGACCGGCAGCTCGGTGCCGTCGAAGTCGACGGTCTGCCCCGCCTTACGCGGGTTGGTGCCGCCGACGATGTTGGTGCCGGCGGCCAGCATCCGCCGGGTGTGCTTGGAACCCTCGGAGCCGGTCATCCCCTGCACGATGACCTTGGAGTCCTTGGTCAGCCAGATTGCCATTGTCAGACCCCCGCAGCGGCCAGCTCGGCGGCCCGCTCGGCCGCGCCATCCATGGTGTCGACCCGCTCGATCAGCGGGTTGTTCGCGCCGTCGAGGATCGCCCGACCGGCCTCGGCGTTGTTGCCGTCGAGCCGGACGACGAGCGGCTTGGTGACCTGCTCGCCCCGCTGCTCGAGCAGGGCCAGCGCCTGCACGATGCCGTTGGCGACCGCGTCGCAGGCGGTGATGCCGCCGAAGACGTTGACGAAGACGCTCTTCACCGACGGGTCGGAGAGGACGATCTCCAGGCCGTTCGCCATCACCGCGGCGCTCGCGCCGCCGCCGATGTCGAGGAAGTTGGCCGGCTTCACGCCGCCGTGCCGCTCGCCCGCGTACGCCACCACGTCGAGGGTGGACATGACCAGGCCCGCGCCGTTGCCGATGATGCCGACGGCGCCGTCGAGCTTGACGTAGTTGAGGTCCTTCTCCTTGGCGGCCTGCTCCAGCGGGTCCACCGCGGCCTGGTCGACCAGGGCCTCGTGGTCCGGGTGCCGGAACGCGGCGTTCTCGTCCAGGGTGACCTTGGCGTCCAGCAGCAGCAGCTTGCCGTCCTTGGTCGTGGCCAGCGGGTTCACCTCGACCAGCGTGGCGTCCTCGGCGACGAACGCCTGCCACAGCTTGACCGCGACCTCGACGACCTGGTCGGCGACCTCGGCCGGGAAACCGGCCGCGCTCACGATCTCGCGCGCCTTCGCCTCGTCCACGCCCGTGTTGGCGTCGATCGGGGCCTTGACGACCTTCTCGGGGGTCGCCGCGGCGACCTGCTCGATGTCCATGCCGCCGGCCACGCTGGCGATGCAGAGGAAGGTGCGGTTCGCCCGGTCGAGCAGGTACGAGAAGTAGTACTCCTCGGCCACGTCCGCGGTCACGGTGATCATGACCTTGTGGACGGTGTGACCCTTGATGTCCATGCCGAGGATGTCGGTGGCCCGGGCCACCGTCTCCTCGGCGCCCTCGGCCAGCTTCACGCCGCCGGCCTTGCCGCGGCCACCGACCTTCACCTGCGCCTTGACGACCACCCGGCCGCCGAGGCGTTCGGCGATCGCGCGGGCCTCCTCCGGGGTCGTGGCGACGCCGCCGGCGAGCACGGGCAAGCCGTGCCGCTCGAACAGGTCCCGCCCCTGGTACTCGTACAGGTCCACGATTGCGCGTCCCGTCCCGTCTCCGCGGCGCGCCGTCGCGCCGCCACCAGCTTCGGAAAATCAGTTTGACGCCTGTCATCAGAAGAGACAGGTCATTTGCCGCAGCCTAACGAGATGGGAACCGGCGGCAACCGAGCGGGTGCGCGGTGTGCGGTAATGCACAACCGGCGGCGTCCGGGAGATCAGCCGACCCGGCAGCGGCCCGCCGCGTAGCCGACGACCGCTCGCATGATCTCCTCCTCCGGCCGGTCGGCGAAATTGATCGTCGCGGTGAAGCCGGTGCCGTAGAAGGCCTGTTGCAGGCCCGAGTCCAACGCCGTGAAGGCGCCCAGGCCGGCGGCGACCCGCGGGTCGCGCGGCTTGACGCAGAGCATCCGCTCCAGCGCCCACCGGCGCGGGTAGATGTGCTCGATCGCCGCCCACGGCAGCCAGATCGCCTGCCCCCGGGTCGGCCGGGTCTTGATCCACAGCCCGTGCGGCCCGACCGCGAGCACCGGGCCACCGGAGGTGATCATCCAGAGCTGGAAGCCGAGCAGCAGCGCGAACAGCAGCATGAACGCCGGGACGGCGAGCAGCACCAGCCGGTCGGCTTCGCCGCCGGAGACCGCCGCCCCGAGCGGGCAGCCCAGCATCAGGCCGATGAGCAGGGTCAGCACCCCGAAGAGCAGGGCCCGCTTGCCCACGCTCTGCCGGAGCACGAACGGCAGGTCCTCGGGGATCCGCCGGGTCGTCACCGCGGTCGGCCCCACCCCGCCCGGGTACGCCGCTGCGCCGGGGTACGACGGTGCGCCGGGGTGCGCCGGGCCGCCGGGGTACGACGGGCCGCCGGGGTACGACGGGCCGCCGGGGTGCGCCGGGCCGCCGGGGTACGTCGGTGCGCCGGGGTACCCGGGGCCGCCGGCGGGGTGCGCGGCTGCGCCGGGCTGGCCCGGCAGCGGCGGGCGGACCAGCCGGGCCGGCTGACCAGGGGGGCCGGGGTGCTGCGGCTGCGGCGCCCAGCCCTGGGGTGGTGCCGTCCAGCCCGGCGGCTGCGCCGGATACCCCGGCCCGGCGGGGTACTGCGCCGGCCCACCCGCGCTGCCGGGCTGTCCCGGCCAAACCGCGTTACGCGGCTGTGCCGGCCAAGCCGCGTTACCCGGCTGTGCCGGCCAACCCCCGCCGCCCGGCGGTGGCGACCAGCCCGGCGCGGACGTTGGCTGGCTCGCTCCGGGCGATGCCTGGGCCGGTAGCCCGGGCTGCCCCGGCGCGGACGTCGGCTGGCCCGCTCCGGGCGGCGCCTGGCCCGGCAGCCCGGACTGCCCCGGCGCGGACGTCGGCTGGCCCGCTCCGGACGGCGCCTGGCCCGGCAGCCCGGGCTGCCCCGGCTGCGCCGGCTGGCCCGGCGGCCCAGGGTGTGCCGGCCAGCCCGCACCGCCCGGCGGCTGCGGGACCTGGGCGGCCGGCTGTGACGGGACGGGTCCGGCCGGTTGCGGCGGGACAGCGCCGGCCGACTGCGGTGAGCCGTGACCCTCCGGTGGTGGCTGCGCCGCGCCGGCGGTCGGCGGCTCCCCCGGCTCCGGATTCGAGGCGGGGTGCGACGGCTGGGTCACGGCGGGCTCCCGGCAAGGTCGTCGAGTGCGGACGCGGTACGGGCAGCCACACCATACGATCCCCGCCCTCCGCGCCGCGGCCCCGCGGCCCCCGCGGCCCCCGCGCCCCCTCCCCGGCCGCCCCGGGCGTGCCCTGGCCCCGCTACCGGGTCGGAGAGCCGCGCCGCCCGCCGCGAAACGACAACATGCCGAGAATCGCGGTCTCCGCGCGTCGGGAAACACCAGATTGCCGCACCTTGCGCCCTGCGACGACCAACGCGGCGGGCAGCCCTGCGACCAACGCGGCGGGCGGCGCGGCGGCAACCCGGCGGGCGGCGCCTCAACGCCCGGAATCGACCCCCGGCACGCGGGAACGGAGGGGCCGGTTCAGCCGTACGGGGGATGTTGGGGGAGGTGCGTAACCCCCTGGTGAGGGCGTCGTTGAGTCTGATGTCGGAGCGCTGGTCAAGCGCGACGGCGGGAGACGGCCGATGCCCTGTCGGTCGAGGGGTGGCGGCGGGGCATCGTGCATAGAGGGGCCGGGCGTGTGAGGGGTGCGTCCGGCCTCTCCCCCTGCCCGGACACCGGCACCGGCCCCCGGCGCAGCCGCGCCTACCGGGTCAGGCGACCGGCTGGGCGACGTTGGCCCGGACCCAGTCCACGATCGACTGGGTGGTCGCGCCCGGGGTGAAGATCTTCGCGACGCCGAGCTGCTCCAGCTCGGGGATGTCGGCGTCGGGGATGATGCCGCCGCCGAACACCACGATGTCGGTGGCGTCGCGCTCGGCGAGCAGCTCGAGCACCCGCTTGAAGAGGGTCATGTGCGCGCCGGAGAGCACGGAGAGGCCGACGGCGTCGGCGTCCTCCTGGATCGCGGTCTCCACGATCTGCTCCGGCGTCTGGTGCAGCCCGGTGTAGATGACCTCCATGCCGGCGTCCCGCAGGGCACGCGCGACGACCTTCGCGCCCCGGTCGTGGCCGTCCAGGCCGGGCTTCGCGACGACGACCCGGATCCGAGAGCTCATCAGCGCACACCTTTCCCCGGCTACCGCACTCCTCGACTGAACGAACGGTAACCCGGCCGGGCCGCGGCCGGAAACCCGGGCCGACCCCTACCCGCGATAGGAGTCCCATTAGCGGCGGATCCGCCCGGCGGGAAGCCGGACGCCTCCGCCGAACGGTCACTGTGCGCGACGAACGGGCAGTTACCGGGCCACCCGACCGGCGGCACGAGCTATGACAAGGCCGGACGGAAACGGACAGAATGAAACCCCAATTCGGCGCTTCGGCTTGTGACAGGAGTGGCGGTTGGCTAACGTGTCCACGGTTGTCATCAAGTCCACGGACGGGTGATGACGCGGCCAGCGGACGTTCAACCGAGCTTCACCGAACGGTCCGAGGTCGCATCGGATCCCCGACAACGGAGGGTATGCGTGCGCCAGCGCCTGTCGTCTGAGCCCGATAGATATCGCGGCCGCCGCCGCGTACCCACCCCCCCGCGGAGCCGCTACGCCGCGGTCGTCACCACCGCCTTCGTCGGAGCCGGCATCGTCGCCCTCGGCGCGAACGCCCTCCCGGACGCCAAGAGCGTCAGCCCGTCGGTCCTCGACGAGCTCCGCCAGGCCTCGGTCACCAGCCAGGACGCCGCCGCCCGTGCCGACTCCGCGGACCGCGCCACGCGTGACGACCGCGCCGAGAGCAAGGCCGCCACCGAGCAGGACGTCTGGCTGCTCCCGCTGCACGGCTACGACTTCAACGGGCCCTACGGCATGCGCTGGGGCAAGCTGCACACCGGCATCGACCTGGTGGCGGCGGAGGGCACGCCGTACCTCGCGATCCACGACGGCACGGTCACCAAGGCCGGCTGGTGCGGCGGGTACGGCTACACGGTCATCGTCCAGCACGCCGACGGCAGCGAGGCCATCTACGGCCACTCCTCCGCGGTCAACGTGCGGGAGGGCCAGCAGGTGAAGGCCGGCGACCAGCTCGGCCTGGTGGGCAACACGGGCCACTCCTACGGCTCGCACCTGCACCTGGAGATCCATGTCAACGGGCAGCCGCTGGACCCGGTGCCGTGGCTGGCGGACCGCGGAGTGGACATCAAGCTGCAAGTCGAGGCAATCTACGCCGATGTAGCCGCGTCCTGACGCTGCGTATCGCCCATTGACCGCCCGGATCAGTCGATCCGGGCGGTTTTCGTTACGGCAAAGTCTGCCAGGTCACAGGAAGAAGTGTGAGCGGCGGCACACCCCTGCATGATCCTTTTCCGGCGGGAACCGCCCGGACGGGCACGAAGCCGGCGAGCAGCCGTCGGTGGCCGGACGTCGCACCGGGAGCCCGTACCCGGCGAAGGCACGGCCGACACCAGTATTTCGAGGTCAACGTGCCCCTCGACTGATGAAGGTCCCCGTGCAGGAAGACAACTCCCGCCAGAACGAGAACACCTTGGACGCCCCCGCCCGGCACCGGCGCAAGCACCCGGTCCGGCGCACCACATACCTGGCCGTCGGCGCGGTCGCGCTGGTCGCGCTCGGCCTCGGCGGCGTCTCCGTCGTCACCGCCGACCACGGCACCCCGAAACCGGCCGCCGCCGTCGATCTGGAGGCCGAGGCGCGCGCCGAGGCCGCCGCGCGCGCCGACCGCTCGGCCCGCGAGTCGACCGCGCCGGTCACCCCGTCCGCCACCCCGGCCAGCCCGTCGCCGAGCCCGAGCACGGCCAGCCCGAAGCCGACGAAGACCGCCGCCGCGAAGCCCAAGCCGAAGAAGGTGGCGAAGCCGAAGCCCACCTGGGTCATCCCGATGAAGGGTGCCGCCATCACCTCCTGCTACGGGCAGCGGTGGGGCACCCTGCACGCGGGCATCGACTTCGCGATGCCCGCGGGCACCCCGATCCACGCCGCCTTCGCGGGCACGGTGGTCAAGGCCGGGGACGCCGGCGACGGGTACGGCAACTCGGTCTTCGTCGACCACCACAACGGCTACCTGACCCACTACGCGCACCAGAGCCGGCTGATCGTCAGCGTCGGCGACCGGGTGAGCGCCGGCCAGGTCATCGGCTACGAGGGCGCCACCGGCGACGCCACCGGCCCGCACCTGCACTTCGAGGTGCACCAGGGCCAGATGTGGAACCAGATCGACCCGGCGCCGTTCCTGCGCGCCCGGGGCATCGACGTGGCCTGCTGACCGCACCGGCACGGGCGACGGCCCGGTCCGGCGTCTCGCCGGGCCGGGCCGTCGCTCGTGGTCAGAGCTTGTCGATCGGGGCGTGCCGGAGCACCAGCCACATGGTCTGGTCGCCGAAGTCGATCTGCGCCCGGGCGCCCGGGCCGTGCCCCTCGACGGCCAGCACCCGGCCCAGCCCGTACCGCTGGTGGTTGACCCGGTCCCCCGCCGCCACCTTCGGGGCCTGCTTCAGCTCGCTGGCCGTGGACAGCCGGCTGGCGTCCACCCCGAGCCGCTTGGCGAGCTGGGTCGCCTTGGGCGTACCCCCGGTGAAGCCGGCCCGCCCGCCGGGCACGCGGTCCGCGCGGCCGCCGACGCCGCCGCCCCCGCCGGCCCACGAGGTGTACGACCCCTCGGTCCGCTCCCAGCGGACCAGGTCCGGCGGCAGCTCCTCCAGGAAGCGCGACGGCGGGTTGTACGCGGGCGCGCCCCAGGCCGACCGGGTGACCGCCCGGGACAGGTAGAGCCGCTGCCGGGCGCGGGTGATGCCCACGTACGCGAGTCGGCGCTCCTCCTCCAGCTCCCGGGTGTCGCCCAGCGAGCGCAGGTGGGGGAAGACGCCGTCCTCCAGGCCGCTCAGGAAGACCACCGGGAACTCCAGGCCCTTCGCGGTGTGCAGCGTCATCAGGGTGACCACACCCTGGTGGTCCGGGTCGTCGGCGGGGATCTGGTCGGCGTCGGCGACCAGCGCCACCTGCTCCAGGAAGCCCGCCACGGTGGCCCGCTCGTCCTCGCCGCCCAGCGCCTCGATCCGCTCGGTGTACTCCCGGGCGACGCTCACCAGCTCCTGGAGGTTGTCCACCCGGCCGGCGTCCTGCGGGTCGAGGCTCTCCTCCAGCTCGCTCAGGTAGCCCGAGCGGGTCAGCAGCGCCTCCAGCACCTCCTCCGGGGTGCCGGTGTCGGCCAGCTCGCGGGCGCCGTCGAGGAGGGCGACGAACTCGGCGATGCCGTTGGCGGCCCGGGTGGAGATCCCCGGGGCGTCCTTGGCCCGGCGCAGCGCCGCGCCGAAGGAGATCCGGTCCCGGCTCGCCAGCGCCTCGACGCACGCCTCGGCCCGGTCGCCGATGCCCCGGCGCGGGGTGTTCAGGATCCGGCGCACGCTGACCGTGTCGTCGGGGTTGACCACGGCGCGCAGGTAGGCCAGCGCGTCCCGGACCTCCTTGCGCTCGTAGAAGCGCACCCCGCCGACGACCTTGTACGGCAGGCCGACCCGGATGAACACCTCCTCGAAGACGCGGGACATCGCGTTGGTGCGGTAGAAGACCGCCACGTCGGCGGGGCGGGTGTCCCCCTCGTCGACCAGCCGGTCGATCTCCCGGGCCACCCAGTCGGCCTCGGCGTGCTCGGTGTCGGCGACGTAGCCGACGATCTGCTCGCCGGCCCCGGCGTCGCTCCACAGCCGCTTGGGCTTGCGGGAGGTGTTCCGGTCGATCACCGCGTTGGCGGCGTTGAGGATGGTCTGGGTGGAGCGGTAGTTCTGCTCCAGCAGGATCGTCCGGGCGTCGGTGAAGTCGCGCTCGAACTCAAGGATGTTGCGGATGGTCGCGCCGCGGAACGCGTAGATCGACTGGTCGGCGTCGCCGACCACGCAGAGCTCGGCCGGCGGCAGCCCTTCGGTGCCGGAGACCAGCTCCTTGATCAGCACGTACTGGGCGTGGTTGGTGTCCTGGTACTCGTCGACGAGGACGTGCCGGAACCGGCGCCGGTAGCTCTCCGCCACGTGCGGGTGCGACTGGAGCAGGTGCACGGTCGTCATGATCAGGTCGTCGAAGTCCAGCGCGTGCGCCTCGCGCAGCCGCCGCTGGTAGAGCGTGTAGGCCTCGGCCAGGGCGCGCTCGTTGGGACCCTTGGCCCGGCCGGCGAACTCCTCCGGGTCGACCAGCTCGTTCTTGAGGTTGGAGACCTGGGCGGCCAGGCCGCGCGCCGGGTAGCGCTTGGGGTCGAGGTCCAGCTCGCGGGTGACGAGCTGCATCAGCCGGCGGGAGTCGTCGGCGTCGTAGATCGAGAAGGTCGACTTCAGGCCGGCGTGCTCGTGCTCGGCGCGCAGGATCCGGACGCAGGCCGAGTGGAAGGTCGACACCCACATGAGCCGGGCGCGCGGGCCGACCAGGGCGGCCACCCGCTCCTTCATCTCGCCGGCGGCCTTGTTGGTGAAGGTGATCGCGATGATCTCGCCCGGGTGCACGTCCCGCGCGGCGAGCAGGTACGCGATCCGGTTGGTCAGCACCCGGGTCTTGCCGGATCCGGCGCCGGCCACGATCAGCAGCGGCGAGCCGGCGTGGGTGACCGCGTCCCGCTGCGGCCCGTTCAGCCCGTCGAGGAGGGCCTCCGGGCCCGGCCGGGCACCCGGCGACCCCACCCCACGCCGCAGCGCCGCACCGGCCGCCACACGGCCCGGAGCGCCGCCCACCGGTGGCGAGGCGGAAGGAGGGCCGGCGTCGTCGTGCGGCGCGGGCTCGGGCGGGGACGCGGGGATGTCGAAGAGAGGATGCATCGCACGGCGAGTCTATGCCGCGCGCCGGACACTTCCCGACCGCGCGGCCCCGACGCGACCGAGGAGTCACGTCCCACCAGTTGACGACTTTCCTTGCGCACCGCGCCCGCGGGTCGGCATACTCGACGGCGTGTTCGATCAGCGCTTCTACTTTTACTACGGCACCGGGAGTCCGGCAGCCGTAGGTCGCGCCTGATCACAGACCTGCAAAGCCCCGGGCTCGGAGAGCCCGGGGCTTTTTCGTCCCGGGATCCGGGCACCGGGCCCGAGACCCGAGAGGGACGACGATGATGACTGACGTGGTGGAGTCCAGCGGCGGCCTGGCGCGGCCCGGCCGGACCGACGGCACCGAGCCGACCGGGGCGGCGGCCGGCACCGGCACCGGCACCGACGACTCGGCCGCCGCCGAGCGGATCGTGGCCATCCGGGAGCGGATCGACGAGATCGACCGCACGATCATCGCGCTCTGGCAGGAGCGGGCCGCGCTGTCCCAGGAGGTCGGGGCCACCCGGATGGCGTCCGGCGGCACCCGGCTGGTGCTCTCCCGCGAGCGGGAGATCCTGGAGCGGTTCCGGCAGGCGCTCGGCGCGGACGGCACCCAGTTGGCGTTGCTGCTGCTGCGGGCCGGCCGCGGCCCCCTGTGACGGGGTGCGGCGGCGGCGTGGACGCGGCCGCACCGACCCCGGATACGACGGACCGCCTGCCGGCGTCAGCGTGACGCCGGCAGGCGGTCCGGGTTGGATCAGGCCGCCTCGTGGGTCGGCACGATCTCCCGCCGCTCGGCGAAGTGGCAGGCGCTCGGGTGGTCCGAGCCCCGCCGGATCTGGAGCAGCGGCACCTCCTGGGCACAGACGTCCTGCGCCTTCCAGCACCGGGTGCGGAACCGGCAGCCCGAGGGCGGGCTGACCGGGGAGGGGACGTCACCGGTGAGCCGGATGATCGCCTTGTTGTCCCGCAGCGTCGGGTCCGGCACCGGCACCGCCGACAGCAGCGCCTGGGTGTACGGGTGCGTCGGGCGCTCGTAGATCTCGTCCTCGGTGCCGATCTCCACCATCTTGCCGAGGTACATCACCGCGACCCGGTCGGAGAGGTGGCGCACGACCGACAGGTCGTGGGCGATGAAGACGTACGACAGCCCGAACTCCGCCTGGAGCTTCTCCAGCAGGTTCATCACCTGGGCCTGGATGGAGACGTCCAGGGCGGACACCGGCTCGTCACAGACGATGATCTCCGGCCGCAGGGCCAGCGCCCGGGCGATGCCGATGCGCTGCCGCTGGCCGCCGGAGAACTGGTGCGGGTACCGGTTGATGTGCTCCGGGTTCAGACCGACCAGGTCGAGCAGTTCCTTGACCTTGGTGCGGCGGGAGTTCTTCGGGGCCACCTCCGGGTGGATCTCGAACGGCTCGCCGATCAGGTCACCGACTGTCATCCGCGGGTTCAGCGAGGTGTAGGGGTCCTGCATCACCAGCTGGATCTGCCGGCGCAGCCGGCGCAGCGCGCCGCCCCGGAGCTGGGAGATGTCCTGCCCCTTGTAGAGCACCTGACCGGCGGTCGGCTTCTCCAGGTTCATCAGGACCCGGGCCAGCGTCGACTTGCCGCAGCCGGACTCGCCCACGACGCCGAGGGTCTCCCCGGCCTTCAGCTCGAAGGAGACGCCGTCGACAGCCTTGACCTGACCGATGGTCTTCTTGAACACGATGCCCTGGGTCACCGGGTAGTGCTTGACCAGGTCACGGACCTCGATGATGTTCTCAGTCACGGCTCACGAGCTCCTCGGCGAAGTGGCAGGCGCTGGCCCGGCCGCTGCCGATCTGCAGCAGCGGGGGCACCTTCTCCCGGCACACCGGCTGCGCCATCGGGCAGCGCGGGTTGAACGGGCAGCCCGGCGGGATGTTCATCAGGTTCGGCGGGAGCCCCTTGATCGTCCGGAGCTCCTGCCCCTTCTCGTCCATCCGCGGGATCGAGTTGAGCAGGCCGAGCGTGTAGGGGTGCGCCGGCTTGGCGTACAGCTCGTACACGTCGGCTTCCTCGACGATCCGGCCGGCGTACATGACCGCGATCCGGTCCGCGACGTCGGCGACCACGCCGAGGTCGTGGGTGATCAGGATCATGCCCATCTGCCGCTCCCGCTGGAGCTCGCCGAGCAGGTCCATGATCTGGGCCTGCACGGTCACGTCCAGGGCGGTGGTCGGCTCGTCCGCGATCAGCACCTCGGGGTCGAGCGCCAGCGACATCGCGATCATCGCGCGCTGCCGCATACCGCCGGAGAACTGGTGCGGGTAGTTGCTGTACCGACCCTTGGCGTTGGGGATCTTCACCTGGTCGAGCATCTCGATCGCGCGCTTCTTGGCGTCCCCGCGGCTCATGCCGCGCCGGATGCGGAACTGCTCGGCGATCTGGAAGCCGACGGTGAAAACCGGGTTGAGGGCGGAGAGCGAGTCCTGGAAGATCATCGCAATGCCCTCGCCACGGATCCGACGCCGCTGCTCGGCGGACATCTTGAGCATGTCCTTGCCGTGGAAGCGGACCCGGCCACCGGTGACGAAGCCGGGCGGGGTGTCGAGGATGCCCATGATGGTCTGCGCGGTGACGCTCTTGCCGGAGCCGGACTCGCCGAGCACGGCGAGGGTCTCCCCCGCGTCGACGTGGTACGTCACCCCGTTGATGACCTTGGCGACGCCGTCCCGGGTACGGAACTCCACCCGGAGGTCGTCGACCTCGAGCAACCGGCCGGCGGGGCGGCCGGAGCCGTCGGCGCCCGGCGCGGACTGCTCGGACACGAGAATGTCGGACATCTCAGTTCCCCTATCGGAGCTTCGGGTCGAGGGCCTCGCGGACCGCCTCACCGAGCATCACGAAGCTCAGCACGGCGGTGACGAGGAACGCGGCCGGGAAGAACAGCAGGAACGGCGAGACCCGGATGTAGTTCTGCGCCTCGCTGATCATGATGCCCCAGGACACCACGGGGGTCTTCAGGCCGATACCCAGGAAGGAGAGCGTGGCCTCGGCGCCGATGAACGAGCCGACCATGATCGTGCCGTAGACCAGCAGCGGCGCCAGGCAGTTCGGCAGCAGGTGCTTGAGGATGATCCGCCCCGTGCCGGCGCCCAGGGCTCGGGCCGCGACGATGTAGTCGGCCTCCTTGGTGGCCAGCACCGAGGAGCGCATCAACCGCATCACAACCGGCCAGGTCAGCACGGTCAGCGACGCGATCACCAGGCCCATGATCGTCCATTCACCGTTGTCGGTGCCCGACCCGTTGAAGGTGGTCAGGATGACGATCGAGCCGAGCACGAACGGCAGGCCGAAGAAGATGTCCGCGGCCCGCGAGAGCAGCGCGTCCACCCAGCCGCCGCGGTAGCCGGCGATGATGCCCATGGTGCCGCCGATCAGCAGCGTGCCGATCACGGAGAGCAGCGCCACCACGATGGAGGCGCGGGCACCGTAGATGGTCCGGGCGTAGACGTCCCGGCCCTGCACGTCGTAGCCGAACCAGGCCGACGACGAGGGGTCGACCCGGCTGCGCGCCAGGTCACCGTTGACCGCGTCACCGCTGGTGAACAACCACGGGAAGGCGGCCATCAAGACGAACACCACGATGATGACCGCGGAGATCCAGAACAGCGGCTTGCGCCGCAGGTCGCGCCACGCGTCGCCGAGCAGGCTGCGCGGCTTCTCCCGCTTCGCGCTCTCCGGCAGGCCGGCGTTCGTGGGCGCACCGGAGCCGGCCTCGGTCGGCATGGTCGCGGGCGGGGTCGAGACGATCGACGCGGTACTCGGGTCACTCATAGCGGATCCTCGGGTCAAGGGCGGCGTAGAGCAGGTCCACCAGCAGGTTCATCACCAGATAGACGAGCACCAGGACCACCACGATGCCGACAACGGTAGCGCTCTCCTTCGTGACAATCGCCCGCAGCACCTGGCGGCCGATGCCGTTGATGCCGAAGATGCCCTCGGTGATGATGGCGCCTCCCATCAGGGCACCGAGGTCGGTGCCGAGCAGGGTGACCACCGGGATCAGCGAGTTGCGCAGCAGGTGCACGCCGACCACCCGGCGCATCGGGAGGCCCTTGGCGATGGCGGTACGGACGTAGTCGGCGCGGCGGTTCTCCGCGATGCTGGTCCGCGCCACCCGCGCGATGTACGCCGACGAGGCGCTGCCCAGCACGAAGCCCGGCACGATCAGCTCGCTGAGCCGCATCTCGTTGGAGACGGTCGGGGTGATGATGCCCCACTTGACCCCGAGGAACCACTGGAGCATGAAGCCGATGACGAAGACCGGCAGCGCGATCAGGAAGAGCGACGAGACGAGGACCAGGTTGTCCAGGAACCCGTTGCGCCGCAGACCGGTCAGCACACCCGCGCCGAGACCGATCACGGCCTCGATGACCAGCGCCACCACCGCCAGCTTCAGGGTGTTGGGGTACGACGTGGCGATGATGTCGCCGATCTCGCGACCACTGTACGTGGCGCCGAAATCACCCTGGAAAAGGTTCTTCATGTAGCTGGCGTACTGCACCCAGATCGACTGGTCGAGGTGGTACTTCTCGGTCATCATCGCCCGGAAGTTGTCCGGGCAACCGCGGTCGCCGCACTTGCCGGCGAAGGGGTCGCCGGGCACCGACCAGACGAGCCAGTAGATCAGGAAGGTCGTGCCGATGAAGACCGGCACGAGTTGCAGCAGCCGTCTCAACAGATAACGGCCCATGGGGTGGTCCTCCAGACAGGGGGCGCGTCGGACGGCCGACACGGTGGTGACAAACGTGCGAGGGGCTTGTTGTACACCCCCTCGCGGAACGGCCCCGGGTCGGGCTCACCGGTAGGCGAGCCCGACCCGGGGTCAGACCGTTCGGATCAGAGCTCGACCGAGGTGATGTCGAGCTCGCCGACGTTGGTCAGCTCCATCTTCTTGATCTTCTCGGAGTGGCCGGACTGCTGGCCACCGAAGTAGATCGGCATCGACGGGACGTCCTGGTCGATGAGCTTGACGGCCTCAGCGAACTTCTTGTGCGACTCCTCGAGGCTGGGGGCCGCGGAGGCCTCCTTGGCGAGGGCGTCGACCTGCGGGTTGCTGTACAGACCGTCGTTCGAGGAACCGCCGGTCACGTAGAGCGGGTTGATCCAGTTCTCCACGTCCGGGTAGTCCTGCTGCCAGCCGGCACGGTAGGCACCGGTCTGCTTGTGGGCGTTGATGTTGGCCCGGAAGACCGCGAAGGTCGGCACGCCGACGGCGACCGCGTCGATGCCCAGGTTGGTCTTGATCTGCTGGGCGACGGCCTCCATCCACTCCTTGTGGCTGGCGTCCGCGTTGTACGACAGGGTCAGCTTGCCGGTGAAGCCACCGGCCTCCTGCAGGAGCTGCTTCGCCCGGGCCGGGTCGAACTTGCAGGCGGTGCAGTTGCCCGGCTCGGCGCCCGGGGTCAGCGGGTTGGCCCAGCTGTCGGCCGGCTTGCGGTTACCGAAGAAGATCTTATCGGTGATCTGCTGCCGGTCGATGGAGTGCGAGATCGCGGCCCGGAGCTTCGCGTTCTTGAACTTCGGGTCGTAGATCGGGAAGGCGATGATGCCCGTCGACGGGGTGGTCGACGCGATCGCCCGGTCGCCCAGGTCGGTCTTCCACTTGTCGCCGGCCAGCGAGGAGACCGGGACCTGCTGCTGGAAGTCCAGGTTGCCGGAGACCAGGTCGCTGTAAGCGGCCGTGTCGTCCTGGTAGATCTTGACGGTGACGTCCTTGATCTTCATCTTGTCGCGCAGGTTGTAGTCGTCGAAGCGGGTGAGCTTGATCTCGACGTCGTCCTGCCACGACACCAGCTTGACCGGGCCGTTACCGATCGGCTTCTTGCCGAACTCCTCGGGCTTCTGCGAGAAGAAGGCGTCCGGCAGCGGCATGAAGGCGCTGTAGCCGAGCTTGGTCGGGAACACGGCGGTCGGCGCGGAGAGCGTGACCTCGAAGTTCCAGTCGTCGACGACCTTCAGGCCGGACATCTCCTTGACCTTCGGCTCGGCGGCCTTCTTCGGGCCGTCCGGGCCGTCCGGGTCCTCGGTGTAGGTGTCGTTGAAGCCCTGGATGTCGGAGAAGAAGCTGGCGTTCTGCGCGCCGTTCGGGCCGTACGCAGCCCAGTTCCAGGCCTTGACGAAGCTCTCGGCCTTGACGGTGCTGCCGTCGTGGAACTTGGTGTTCTGCTTGATCTTGATCTTGAAGACCTTGGAGTCGCTCGTCTCGATCGACTCGGCGAGCGCGTTCTGCGGCGCGCCACCGTTGTTGGGGTACTCGACCAGGCCGGTCCACATCCAGTCGATGATCTTGCCGCCACCGGTCTCGGTGGTGTTCGCCGGAACCAGGGGGTTCTCCGGCTGGGTGCCGTCGATGACGATGGCGCCGTCCGCGCTGGCGCCGGCGTCGCCACCTTCGTTGTCGCCGCTGGAGCAGCCGGACGCGATGAGCGCGAATGCCGCGCCCACCGCGAGCGCGCCGCTCGCCCGCTTCGAGACTCTCATTCCGAGGGGCCTCCTCTTTCTAACCTGGTTCCGTCGTGGGTTTCACGCACGTTTGGGGGGTGACGCCACCGCCGGCCCGAAGCACAGGTCGGCGGTTTACCGCAGGGGAAATCGGGACACCCCCAAGGGCACCGATCCGCCGGGCACCACATCCTCGGTGAACGCCACCGCGCAGGGTCGACAGCCACGCGGCGTCACGCGGAAGGCAGCGTCACGTGGTCGGCGGGCCCGACGGGGTGCCCCACACCGGGGGTGAGGTGCTGCCACTGTGACACCCACCAGCCCTTTCCGTGAAGGTGCCGTTATCAAGACGTTAGTTGGCCGCCACGTTGCCGATACTTGAAAAAAGATCATGAAAGGGGCTGGTCGTACCGCCGCGAACAGGCAGGACAGCGCCACTTCGGGCGACTCCGGACGCGTAGGCTGAGGTGCTGTGAGCTTCCCGCCCTCCGCTCCGCCCCTTCCCGACGTCCGGCGGGCCCTCGCGGTTTTTGCCCATCCGGATGATGTGGACTTCGGCTGTGCGGGCACCGTCGCCCGCTGGGTGGACGAGGGCGTCGAGGTGGCGTACCTGATTGTCACCCGGGGTGACTCCGGCGGCTTCGACGAGACCCCGCGCGAGCAGATGCCCGCCCGGCGCGAGGCCGAGCAGCGGGCCGCCGCCGCGGCGGTCGGCGTACGCCGGGTCGACTTCCTCGACGGCCACCACGACGGCACCCTGACGGCCAGCCTGGAGCTGCGCCGCCAGATCACCGCGGCGATCCGCCGGTTCCGGCCGGACCGGGTGCTGACCAGCTCCCCGCTGCGCCGCTGGGAGCACCTGGCCGGCCCGAGCCACCCCGATCACCTGGCGGTCGGCGAGGCCACCACCTGCGCGGTCTACCCCGACTCGCGCAACCGCTTCGCCTTCCCCGAGCTGCTCGACGCGGGGCTGGCGCCCTGGGTGGTCCGGGAGATCTGGTACGCCGGCGGCCCCGGCCCGGACCACGTGGTCGACGTGACCGACCAGCTCGACCGCCGGATCGCCGCGATGCGGGCACACCACTCCCAGACCGCGCACCTGGACGTGCCGACCTGGGTCCGGGACCGGCTCACCACCATGGCGGACAACGCCGGCCTCCCCGCCGGCCGGCTGGCCGAGGCGTTCACCGTGCTGCGCACCGAGTGAGCCCGGCGACCGGTAGCGATCAGCGGCCGGGTGCGGCGGCCGCTCAGACCAGCCGGCGGTCGGCCGCCCAGCGGGACAGCTCGTACCGGTTGGACATCTGGAGCTTGCGCAGCACGTTGGAGACGTGCGTCTCGACCGTCTTGATCGAGATGAACAGCTCCTTGGCGATCTCCTTGTACGCGTACCCTCGGGCCAGCAGCCGCAGCACCTCGCGCTCCCGGTTGGTGAGCTGATCCAGCTCCGGGTCGGCGACCGGGGCGTCCGGACGGGCCGCGAAGGCGTCCAGCACGAACCCGGCCAGCCGAGGGCTGAACACCGCGTCCCCGTCGGCCACCCGGCGGATCGCGTCGGTCAGCTCGTCCGGCGAGATGGTCTTCGTGACGTACCCCCGGGCGCCGGCCCGGATCAGCCCGATCACGTCCTCGGCCGCGTCGGACACGCTCAGCGCCAGGAACCGCACCTGCGGGTGGGTACGGCGCATCGCCTCCAGCACCGCCCGGCCACCGCCGTCCGGCATGTGCACGTCGAGCAGCACCACGTCGGGCTGGGTGGCCGCGATCCGGCTGACCGCCTCGGCCACCGTGCTCGCCTCCCCCACCACCTCGACGTGCGCGCCGAGTTCCGCGCGTACCCCCGCACGGAACATGGCGTGGTCGTCGACGAGGAAGACCCGCAGCCGTCCGTCCCGCGCCGCCAGGTCGACGGGTTCCTGCTCGGCCATGGTCATTTGTCCCTTTCCGCTGTGGAGCCGTTGCCGCTGATCGGCAGGATCAGCCGGACCTCGGTCCCCTCCCCCGGCTCGGACCGGATCTCCGCCCGGCCGCCGTGCCGCTTCATCCGCCCGATGATCGAACCCCGGACGCCGTGCCGGTGATCCTCCACGGTATCCGGGTCGAAGCCCTTGCCCCGGTCCCGGACGAAGACACTGACCTGGTCGGGCTCCACCTCGGCGTAGAGCGAGACGGTCTGCACCTCGGCGTGCCGGGCCGCGTTGACCAGCGCCTCGCGGGCCGCCGCGACCAGCGCGCCGACCCGCTCGTCGGTCTCCCGGTCGCCCACCACCACCGCCTCGACGGTGATCGCGAAGGTGTCCTCCACCTCGGCGGCGGCCTGCTCCAGCGCGGCGGCGAGCCGCTCGGTGGGCGAGGCGGTCGGCTTGTAGAGCCAGTTGCGCAGTGACCGTTCCTGACCTCGGGCCAGCCGCTGCACCGTCTTGACGTCGCTGGCGTTGCGCTGGATCAGCGCCAGGGTGTGCAGCACCTGGTCGTGCACCATGGCGGCCAGCTCGGCCCGCTCCTGCTCCCGGATGCGCCCCTCGCGCTCGGAGCGGAGCTGGTTCCAGGTGCGCCAGAGCACCGGGCCGGTCACCACACCGACCCCGGCCAGGCCGACCAGCGCGAAGATCACGCCGTTGAGGATCGCGTCGAAGTTCTGCGCCGGGGAGTAGACCGCGGCGACGCCGATGATCCCGACGGCGACGAGCAGTCCGCCGCCGATGAACCGGAGCACGAACGCCCGCCGGTCGCTCTCCTCCACGACCGCGCCCAGCCAGGGCACCGGCACCGTGTCGCCCCACTGGCGGCGGCGCTCCGGCGCGGACTGGTGCCAGATCACGCCGGCGCCGACCGCGATGATCGCGACGAGCCAGCCGGCCGTGCCGGCCGCGCCCACCGAGTGGAAGGCGAGCACCTGGATCATCAGCACGCCCAGCCCGATGGCCACGAACGGCAGCAGCTGGCCGAGGTCCCGGCGGGGCGGCAGGGCGGTGTCGCCCGGCCGGGGCGGCACGACCGCCCAGAACGCGGCGTACAGCAGCAACCCGAGGCCGTTCAGGCCGAGCAGCACCATGAAGGCGATCCGGACCCGGAGCACCGAGATGCCGAGGTGCTCGGCGAGGCCGGCGGCCACCCCGGCGGCCAGCCGGTGCTCGGTGGCCCGGTAGAGGCGCCGCGGTTGCGGGGTCACGGTGCTGCTGATCGGAGGCTCCCGGGTCGGGGGGACGGGTGATGCGGGCCGGTCTGCACCAGCGCCGTCCCGATCGTCACACGCCCGGGCCCGCCGGGACCACGGGGACGCCCCCGACATTCACCGGCCGCGGATCTCAGGGTGGCGTCAGGGTCGGGTCCGGAGGTCGTTCGGGCGGCCGGCGCAGCAGGATCTACAGCATGAGCGAGGACGCCGCCCGTCCGCCCCAGCCCGGGGCGGCAGCACAGGACGGGCCACCACCACCCCCACCGGGGCCGGCACCCACCACCGCCGGTCCCTCGGCCGCGCCGCCACCGGGGGCGCAGACCGCCGGTTCCGCGCCGTTCCCCGGCGCGCCGCCGGCCGGGTACGCTCCGCCACCCGGCGGCGCCGGCTTCACGTCCCGGTACGGGCTGGTCCGCCCGCGCGACGGCCGGTACCTGGCCGGGGTCTGCGCGGCGATCGGCCGGGCCACGAACACCGACCCGGTGCTCTGGCGGGTGCTCCTCGCGGTGCTGGGCTTCTTCGGCGGGATCGGCATCCTGGTGTACGTCACCGCCTGGCTGATCATCCCCGGTGAGGGCGACACCGCCTCCCCGGTGGAGTCGATGCTCGGCCGCGGCCGGTCCAGCATGTCCCCGGTCACCGTGATCGTGCTCAGCATCGTGGTCGCCGTCGGCTTCGGGTACGTCGTCACCAACGCGTTCCGGGCGATCCTGCTCGGCGCGGTGATCCTGATCGGCGGTGCGCTGATGCTCAACCGGGACGCCCGCGGCCCCGGCGCCGGCCAGCCCGCGCCCGCCGGGCCCGGCACGCCGCCCGGCCCGGTGCCGTCGGCCGCCACCACACCGGCCGCCGCCACCTGGCCCGGGCCGTCCCCGACCCCGCCGGCGGGCGCGGCGACTCCGGACCCCTGGGCGCCGCCCGCCGCCGCGCAGCCGGCCTGGTCGACGCCGGCCGCCGCGCCGGACCCGACCGTCGCCGCGGCCGCCTCCGGGCCGCCCGCCGGCTACGACCCCACCCTCGCCGACCCCACGACCGCCCAGCCGGCCTGGTCCGGCTCCGCACCCACCACCGCGCAGCCGGCCTGGTCGGCCGGCGGCTACCCGGAGTCGACGCCGGTCTCCGGCGGCCGGACCGGCACCACCTGGCCGGCCGCCGGCACGCCGGGCTGGCCAGGCGCGCCGACCACCGGCGCACCGGTCGGGGAGCCGGTGGCCGTGCCGGCTCCGGCAGGCGCGCCGCTGCCATCGGGCGGCTACCGGCCGCCCTTCGCGCCGCACGGCCCGTACGCCGGGCCGACGCCGCCGCCGGTGCCGGCGCCCCCGGCCCGGCCGGTCCGCGCCCCGAAGCGGCCGAAGGAGCGCTCCGCCCTCGGCCCGGTGACCTTCTCGCTGATCTTCCTGGCGCTCGGCGTGGTGGGCGTGCTCGACCTGCTGGACGTCTTCCCGGTGGGCGCCGCCGGCTACTTCGCCGCCGCGCTGGCCACCATCGGCCTCGGGTTGCTGGTGGGCACCTGGTTCGGCCGGGCCCGCTGGCTGATCGCGCTCGGCCTGGTGACCGCGGTGGCGCTCGGCTTCGCCACCGTGGCCGAGTCCTACGACCGGGTACGCGGCATCGACGGCGACGTCACCTGGGCCCCGGTCGACTTCCGGGACCTGGCGAACCGCTACGAGAACAACTTCGGCGACGCGGTGCTGGACCTGCGCGCGATCGACTTCGACAAGAAGGACACCCAGGTGACGGTGGCAGTCAACTTCGGTGAGGTCACCGTGGTCGTACCGCCGAAGGTCGACGTCACCACGGTGGCCGACGTGAACGCCGGCGACGCCACGGTCTTCGGCCGGCGCACGGGCGGGCTGAACGGACGCCAGTGGGAGAACACCGACCTCGGCGCCGACGGCCGCGGCGGCGGCACCCTGCGGCTGATCGTCCACGTGAACGCCGGCAACCTGGAGGTGACCCGGTGAAGGCCCACCGCACCGACCTCGTGTCGTTCGCCTTCGGGCTGGTCTTCCTGGCCCTCGCCCTCTGGTGGCTGCTCGCCCGGATCCTCGGGCTCACCCTGCCCCCGGTCGGCTGGTTCCTGGCCGGCGCGCTCATCCTCATCGGCCTGCTCGGCCTGCTCGGGGCGCTGCGCTCCGGGCGGCACGCCGGGGACGGCACCGCACCGCAGCCGGTGGCCACCGTCGCGGCGCCGTACGAGGACGCGACGCCGACCAGCGGCGTCACCGGCGGGGTGGAGGCCGACGAGTGGCCCGGGACGGCCGTCACCGACGACCTCGCCCCGGCCCGGGAGGACCATCCCTACGGAGGCGGAGGCGAGCCGCGCTGGTCCCCGGCCAGGCCGCCGGTCGGCGAGGACGCCCCCGTCACCCGGGAACTGCCGGTCACCGACGACCCGGCCGGGCACGACGCGTCCACCACCCGCGAACTGCCCCGCACCGACGACCCGGACGGGCCGGGCGGCGAGCGGCGTACCGGCGGGGACGACGCGGGCCCCGGGGGCCAGCGGCCGGGCTGAGCACGGCGGTGCGGCGCCGCGGCGGCGCCCCCTATGCTGGCTGGTGGAGGTTCCGCCTCCGCCGGCCGGCCCCGCCGGCGCCCCGGCCGCGGCCGGCGCGTCAATCGCCGGGCCCCGGTCCGCGGCCCGGCCGCCAGGTCGCCGTGGCGGTCCAACCGCGTTCTGTCGTCACCGGAGTCAGGAGCCCGTCCGACATGACCCAGTCCCCCGCCGTGCGCGTCCCCGGCCTGTCCGGTCCGGCCCGCCTCGGCGAGCGCGCCGCCCGTACCCTCGTCTCCGAGCTAGCCCGGCGCAACGACTCGAAGGCCGGCCTGGTGGTCGGCGCGACCCCCGATTCCGCGGTGCTCGCCGCGGCGATCGACGCGCTGCTCCCCGGCGACCGGCTCACCGTCGTGCCGGCCGAGGGCGCCACCCCGGCGGTGCTCCGCGAGCACGTCACGGCCCAGGGCCGTTGGGTCGCCGACCGGGTACGGGTGGTCGACACCATCGCCGAGGCGGACGCCGCCGAGGTGGTCATCGCCGCCGAACCGTTCACCGGCACCGCCGACGAGGCCCGCGGCGCCGTCGACGGCCTCACCAAGTACCTCACCGACGGCGCCGTGCTGAGCGTGGCCGCACCGGTGTTCCGCACCGAGGGCGCCGCCGCCGAACTGGACCGGCAGGGCGTGCTGCACGGCGTTCGCACCGACCTGGTGCTGCGCAACTCCCCGCCGGTACGGGTGCACCACCTCCGCTTCACCCCGGCCGGCGCCGCGCTGGCCGCGAAGCTCGCCCCGGCGTACCGGCCGTCGAGCGTGCCGCTGACCCGGAGCATGCACATCGACTCCAACGGGGTCGCCGCGGCCGGCATCAGCCTCGGGCTGGCCGCGCTGGCCCGGGCCGCCCGGCCGAAGTCGAAGCTCTGGCTGCTCCCGGCGCTGGCCGCCGCGCCGGTGGCCGCGTTCTTCCGGGACCCGGAGCGGGACGTCCCGGAGGACCCGTCGGCCGTGGTCGCCGCGGCGGACGGCCAGGTCCTCTCGGTGCAGCGGCTGCACGACGAGCGCTTCGGCGACGGGGAGTGGTTGCGCGTCGCGGTCTTCCTGTCGGTGCTCGACGTGCACGTCAACCGCTCGCCGGTGGCCGGCAAGGTGGTCGACTACTTCGTCGCCGACGGTGGTTTCGTCAACGCGATGAAGCCGGACGCCGAGCACAACGTGGCCGCGTACACGGTGCTCGACACCGAGCACGGCACCGTGGTGGTCGCGCAGCGGACCGGCCTGATCGCCCGGCGCATCGTGCAGCGGGCACCGGTCGGGGCGCTGCTGGCCAGGGGTGAGCGGTTCGGGCTGATCCGGTTCGGCTCGCGCACCGACGTCTACCTGCCGGCGGACGCGGCGGAGCCGCTGGTCGGCCCGGGCGACAAGGTGGTCGGCGGCGCCACGGTGATCGCCCGCTGGCGCTGAACGGGCGCATACGAAAGGGGCGCCGCTCGTCGCGGCGCCCCTTTCTTCTGCTCTCGGCTCCGGTCGGTCCCGGTGCCCGCTGCGCTCGGCTCGGGTCGGTCCCGGCGGTGCCGCCCGGTCAGGCCCGGCGCTGGTGCAGCCCGGTCAGGCCCGGCGCTGGTGCAGCCAGAGGACCGGGCCGCTGACCAGGTAGCCCACCACCACGAGGGCGAAGGTGATCCGGATGTCGACCAGCGCGCCGACCACCGGGGCCAGCCAGATCCACGGCGGCAGCTTCAGCAGCCGGGCCAGCTTCGCGTACGGGAAGCTGGAGACCATGGCGAAGGCGAGCAGGGCCACCCCGGCGACCATCACCAGGCCGGAGACCGGCAGCCCGATCGCCACGGTGAGGGCCAGCACGGCCGCCGCCATGGTGGTCGGTACGCCGCAGAAGAACCGGCCGTCCTTGGGCGAGACGTTGAACCGGGCGAGCCGGATCGCGGCGCAGCCGGCGACGAGCGCGCAGGCCACCGCGGCGGCCGCCGGCGGCACCGAGCCGGCCAGCGAGGCGTAGACCACGACCGGGGCGGCCAGGCCGAACGAACACATGTCGGCCAGCGAGTCCATCTGGGCGCCGAACGGGCTGGCGACGCCGAGCTTGCGGGCCAGCGCGCCGTCCAGGCCGTCGAACGCGACGCAGGCGATCAGGCAGAGCGCCGCGGTGCGTACGTCGCCCTGCATGGCCAGGAAGATCGCCAGCATGCCGAGCATGAGGCTGCTCAGCGTGCAGGCGTTGACCAGGGCGAACTTGGCCCGGCGGGCGGCGGACCGCTCGCCCGGCAGCAGCGGGATCGACATCACCGAGGCCTCGTCGACCGAGGTGCTCGGGGCGAGCGCCGGGCTGACCGGCATCACCGCCTCGACCTCGGCGTCGAACCGGCCGTACCGGCGCCGCTGGCGGTCGGTCCATCGGTGGTCCGGGGTGACCAGGTCGGTGCCGGGGGCGGTGACCCCGTCCCGACGGCCCACCCGGACCAGCAGCACCTGGCGGGCGAACGTGCTGCTGCGGCGCAACCTGCCCGCCCAGCGACGCCCTGCGGGGCGCGGACTGTCAGTCGTACGACGCCGGCGCCATGGGGCTCTCGGCACGTTTCCTCCATCACCGGATCGGCTTACCGCCAGGGGCGGGTGTCCGGCTGTCTCGTGCCGGACCTCTCGAGTCCGGCAGCCCTTTTTGCGGAGTACACCATTGCACAGGGGATAGGGGCTTGGCGATAGCTGCCGGCGGTACTTATAACATCCTTAACCGCGCGAACCGCTCAGTTATTCCCATCTCGGGCTTCATCGCCCGTTTTCGTCCACCCGTCCTAACTCCGACTGTACCGGAGCTGACCCGTCCCGGTCGGGTGAGCGGGTGCTACCTGCCCCGTTGTCCGGTTGCCCGGGCCGCCACGTCGGTCATCGACAGGCCGCTGACCTGCTCCGGCGCGAACCAGGCGGCCTTTGCCGTGGAGCCGCCGGCGAGTTCCGTCACCACCGCCTCGGTGGGGGCGTCGACACGGACCCGATAGATCACCCGGACGCCATGCCAGTCCAGCGGGCGCCCCTCCGGCCCGAGCGCGGCCGGGTTGTGCAGGTTGTCCACGGCGATCAACTCAACCACCCGGCCGAGCTGGCCGGCCTCCTCGACCAGCTCGCGGAGCAGCCCGGCGGCCGGCTGCTCGCCGTGGTCGGTGCCGCCGCCGGGCAGGTGCCACCGACCGGCTCCCGGATAGCCGTCGGCGATCATGGTGAGCAGCACCCGGCCGGCCGGGTCGGTGACCAGCCCGTACGCGGCGAAGCGCTGGCGACGGTCGCGGTCCGGTGCGGCCAGGTCGGGCGGCAGCGCCCGGGGCGGGCCAGCCGGCAGGGGTGCCACCGGCAGCCCGAGCAGCTCGGCGGTGAACGGCACCAGCGGCCGGGCCGCCGCCTCCCCGGGGGTGCACCAGCTCAGCTCGTCGCTGCCGCCGGCCGGGCCCGACCCACCGGCGCGCACCTCGACGTCGAAGACCAGCCGGTCGGTGTGCAGCGCGACGCCCTCGGCGGGAAAGGTGGCCACGTCGGCCACCGCGGCCCGGATCCCGGCGGCCGCGACGGCCAGCCCCGCCTGCGCGGCGAAGCTCCGCTCGACGGCCCGCGCCGGGTGCTCGGCGTGCTCGATCCCGCCGCCGGGCAGCTGCCACGCCCCCGGGGACGGACTCCGGTCCGACCGGCGCGCCAACAGCACCCGCCCGGCCCCGTCCCGCAGCACCCCGTACGCCCCGATTCGCCGCCACTGCTCCGCCACACCCACCACACCCACCACTCCCCCACCCCGGCCGGAGCCGGGGCACACAGCACCACCGCGGTTCGTCGATCATGAACCTAGTGCGGCCGGAACCGCGTGTCCCCGGCAACAACTTCATGATCGCCGGTTCGGGGTGCGGCTGGGGGTGGGGTTGGGGCCGGAGGGTCAGAGGAGGTGGGCGGCGTGGACGGCTTCGGCGGTCACCTCGGTGAGGCGGTCGGTGGGGAGGGCGCCGAGTTCCTCGCGGCTCCACCAGCGGGCCTCGCAGGTGGAGCCGCCGACGTCGGCCACGGTGGGCGGGGCCGGCTGGTCCACCACGACCCGGTAGAAGGCGCGTACGCCGTGCCAGTCGATCGGGTAGCCCTCGGGGCCGAGCGAGGCGGCGTCCCGGTGACTAACCACCCCGAGCAGCTCGACCAGGCGGCCGGTCTGGCCGGTCTCCTCGACCAGTTCCCGGATCAGCGCGGCAGCGGGCTGCTCGCCGTAGTCGGTGCCGCCCCCGGGCAGGTGCCAGCAGCCGGCGCCCGGGTACCCGTCGGAGACCCGGGTGAGCAGCACCCGCTCCTCCGGATCGGTCACCACGGCGTACGCGGCGAAGCGTTGGGCCCGGTGCAGGCCGTCGGGGCCGGGTACGGCGTAGAACGAGGGGAACTCCGGCACCTCCTCCGGGACGATGTCGTCGCTGGAGGTGGGCAGCCCGAGGGCGCGCGCGGTGAACGACCGCAGCGGCAGCTCCCGGGCCTCGTCGAGGGTGAACCAGCGGGCCAGGTCGGTGGGCCGGTCGACCCGGTCGGCGAGCGTCCCGCCCCGCACCGAGACCGTGTAGAGCAGGCGGTCGGTGTGGATGGTGATGCCCCGATCGGGCAGCGCCCGCATGTCGGCGAGCACGTCCTGGAGGCCGGACACGGCGACCGAGAGGCCGGTCTCCGCGGCGGTCTCCCGCACGACGGTGTGGTTCGGGTCCTCCCCGTGGTCGACCGCCCCACCGGGCAGCGACCAGGTGCCGGGGGTGCCGGAGCGCTCCGATGCGCGGACCAGCAACACTCGGCCGTTTGAATCAGCACAAACTGCGTATGCCGCGATCCTGCGCAGCGGCTCCAGCGAGGTGGTCACGGGAGGAAATTCTCCCCGCCCCCGGTTACCTCCATCGAAAAGAGTCAGATTCCTGACTGATGGCTGGCACCTCAGGGATCGGTCAGGGTAGGAGTCCGGGCGGTCACCGAGGTCGTCCGCCGCCCCGCGCGGGACCGTGGGGACATGACCTACACGACCCCTCCCCAAGCCCCGTACAAGCAGCTCCGCCGACCCGTGACCGACCGGATGGTCGCCGGGGTGGCCAGCGGCGTCGGGCGGTACTTCGCCGTCGACCCGACGCTGGTCCGGGTGGCCTTCGCCGTGGCCACCCTGCTCACCGGCGGGCTCGCCGCACTGGCGTACCCGATCATGTGGTTCCTGATGCCGGAGGAGCCGGCGGGCGCGCCCGCCTGGCCGCACCCGGCGGGCACCGCGCCGGGCTGGCCGCCCGTCCCGCCGCAGCCGGCCACCGGCGGCCCCTGGCCCACGACGCAGCCGGGACCGACGCCGCAGCCGGCGCCCGGGCCCACCGCTCAGCCGCCGGCCGCGTGAGGCCGGGTCACTCCCACTCGATGGTGCCCGGCGGCTTGCTGGTGACGTCCAGGACCACCCGGTTCACCTCGGCCACCTCGTTGGTGATCCGGGTGGAGATCTTGGCGATCACGTCGTAGGGCAGCCGGGACCAGTCGGCGGTCATGGCGTCCTCGCTGGAGACCGGGCGGAGCACCACGGGATGGCCGTAGCTGCGCCCGTCGCCCTGCACGCCGACGCTGCGGACGTCGGCCAACAGCACCACCGGGAACTGCCAGACACCCCGGTCCAGGCCGGCCGCGCTCAGCTCCTGCCGGGCGATCAGGTCGGCCTTGCGGAGCACGGCGAGCCGCTCCTCGTCGACCGCGCCGATGATCCGGATGGCCAGGCCGGGGCCCGGGAACGGGTGCCGCCAGACCATCGCCTCGGGCAGCCCGAGCTGGAGGCCGAGCGTGCGGACCTCGTCCTTGAAGAGCGTGCGCAGCGGCTCGACCAGGGCGAACTTCAGGTCCTCGGGCAGGCCGCCGACGTTGTGGTGGCTCTTGATGTTGGCGGTGCCGGTGCCGCCGCCGGACTCCACCACGTCCGGGTAGAGCGTGCCCTGCACCAGGAACTCGACGTCGCCGTGCGCGGCGATCTCCCGGGCGGCGGCCTCGAAGACCCGGATGAACTCCCGGCCGATGATCTTGCGCTTCTGCTCCGGGTCGGTCACCCCGGCCAGCGCCCCGAGGAACCGCTCCCGGGCGTCGACCACCTTGAGCGTGATGCCGGTGGCCGCCACGTAGTCCTTCTCCACCTGCTCGGCCTCGCCGGCCCGGAGCAGGCCGTGGTCGACGAAGACGCAGGTGAGCTGGTCGCCGACGGCCTTGTGCACCAGCGCCGCGGCGACCGCCGAGTCGACACCGCCGCTCAGGCCGCAGATGACCTCCTTGTCGCCGACCTGCGCCCGGATCCGGGCCACCTGCTCGTCGATGATGTTCTCCGGCGTCCAGGTCGGCTCGATCCCCGCGATGTCGTAGAGGAAGCGGGTGAGCATCTCCTGGCCGTGCGCGGTGTGCCCGACCTCGGGGTGGAACTGCACGCCGGCCCGGCGGCCGGCCAGGTCCTCGAACGCGGCGACCGGCGCGCCCGCCGACTCCGCGGTGACCGCGAAGCCGGCCGGGGCCTCGGTGACGCAGTCACCGTGGCTCATCCAGACCGGCAGGTCGGCCGGCAGGTCGCGGAGCAGCACGCCGGCCTCGGCACGCGCCCGCAGCGGGGTGCCGCCGTACTCGCGGTTGCCGGTGTGCGCGACCGTGCCGCCGAGCGCCTGGGCCATCGCCTGGAAGCCGTAGCAGATGCCGAAGACCGGCACGTCGGCGGTGAACATCCCGGCGTCGATCTGCGGCGCGTCGGGCGCGTAGACGCTGGCCGGGCCGCCGGACAGGATGATCGCGGCCGGGTTCTTCGCCAGCATCTCGGACACCGGCATGGAGTGCGGGACGATCTCCGAGTAGACCTTCGCCTCGCGGACGCGGCGCGCGATGAGCTGGGCGTACTGGGCTCCGAAGTCCACCACGAGGACGGGGCGAGGCGTGCTCATGTGCAGAAAGCCTACCGACAGTCACCCCCGCCCCGGGTCGCGCCCCGGTGTGTCGCGCGTCGTGCCGCCGGCGGGCGGTGGTCAGGGACGCAGCGCGGCGGGCGCGTGCGCCGGCACGGCCGGCTGCCGGGGCGGCACCGGGTCGAGCCGCCGGTACGCCGAACCGAGCGACGGGCGCGGGTCGGCCTCGCCCTTGTTGGGCCAGAAGGACATCGCCCGCTCGGCCTGCGCCGTGATGGTCAGCGACGGGTTGACGCCCAGGTTGGCCGAGACGGCGGCCCCGTCCACCACGTGCAGCCCGGGGTGGCCGTAGACCCGGTGGTAGGGGTCGATCACGCCGCGCTCCGGGGAGTCGCCGATCGCCGCGCCGCCGAGGATGTGCGCGGTCACCGGGACGTTGAACGGCTCGGTGACGGCACCGCCGGGAGTGCCGCCGATCTCCTCGGCGAGCAGCCGCGCCGCCTCGTTGCCGGCCGGGATCCAGGTCGGGTTGGGCGCGCCGTGTCCCGGGCCGGAGACCAGCCGGCGGCCGAACCAGCCCCGGTGGAACCGGGTGGTGAGCGAGTTGTCCACCGACTGCATGACCAGGGCGATCACGGTCCGCTCGGACCAGCCCCGGACGGAGATCATCCGGGCGGCCAGCCCGGGTTGCGAGACGATGCTGCCCAGCCAGCGCCGGATCCGGCGCGGCCCGCCGTCGACCAGCAACGACTGGAGCAGCCCCATGGCGTTGGAGCCCTTGCCGTAGCGGACCGGCTCGATGTGGGTCTGCGGGTCGGGGTGGAACGAACTGGTGATCGCCACCCCCTCGGTGAAGTCCAGCCCGCGCTGCCGGGCCTGCCGCGGCCCGACCGACGCGCCGAGGATCGCCTCCGAGTTGGTCCGGGTCAGCTCGCCGAGGCGCGGCGAGAGGCCGGGCAGCGCGCCGGTGGCCTTCATCTCGTGCAGCAACCGTTGGGTGCCCAGCGCCCCCGCCGCGAAGACCACCTGGTCGGCGTGGATCACCGCGCGGCGCTTGCGCAGCCAGGCGCCGGTGCGCTCGGTGTGCACCTGGTAGCCGCCGCCGGGCGCCGGCCGGACCGCGGTCGCCGTGGTGAGCGGATGGACCTGCACGCCGATCCGCTCGGCCAGCCAGAGATAGTTCTTGACCAAGGTGTTCTTCGCACCGTGCCGGCAGCCGGTCATGCACGAGCCGCAGTGGCTGCACCCGGTCCGCTCCGGGCCGACCCCGCCGAAGTACGGGTCGGGCACCCGCTCGCCGGGGCGGCCGATGTGCACGCCGACCGGGGTGGCGTGGAAGGTGTGCCCCACCCCCATCCGCTCGGCCACCGCCCGCATCGCCCGGTCCGCCCCGGTGACGGTCGGGTACGTGGTGACGCCGAGCATCCGCTTCGCCTGGTCGTAGTGGCGGGCCAACTCGTCGCGCCAGTCGGTGATGTCCCGCCACTGCCGGTCGGCGTAGAACGCGTCGAGCGGCTCGTAGAGGGTGTTGGCGTAGACCAGGGAGCCGCCGCCCACCCCGGCGCCGGAGAGCACCAGCACCCCGCCCCCGGACTTCCGGTCGGCGGAGCGGAGCAGGGTGATCCGTTGCAGGCCGTAGCAGCCGAGCTTCGGCGCCCACAGGAAGCGGCGGGCCCGCCAGGACGTCTTGGGGAACTCGTCGTCGGCGAAGCGCCGGCCGGCCTCCAGCACCCCGACGGAGTAGCCCTTCTCGGCGAGGCGGAGCGCGGTGACGCTGCCACCGAAGCCGGACCCGATGACGAGCACGTCATACCGCATGCACGCATCATTACTGACGAGTAGCGCTAGCGCCAGCAAGAGTTTTTCGCAGATCATGCAGAGCGCTCGATACCGGGAATCCCGCCGATGCAACCTCTGGCGCCCCCTGACGCGTCGAGTGGACACGGGGGGAAGGAGCCCGGAATGACCCGACGACAACGGCTGCTCGCAGTGGCCGCCCTGCTGGCGGTGCTGCTGGTCGCCGCGGGCGCGGTGGTGACCGCCCGGCTGACCGGCCACGGCACGCCCGCCGCGGTCACCGGCTCCGGTTCGGCGAGCCCGGCCAGCCCGGCCACGCCGCCCACGCCGAGCCCGGCCAGCCCCACCCCGCCGCCCGGGGCCGGCCTCACCGGACCGCTCAACCTGCTGCTGGTCGGCGTGGACACCCGGATCAGCGTGCCCGGCTGGGAGCCGCACGCCGACGCGGTGCTGGTGCTGCACGTGCCCGCCGGGCTGGGCCGGGCGTACCTGTTCTCCCTCCCCCGCGACCTGGTGGTGGACATCCCGGCCTACCCACGCTCCCGCTACCCCGGCGGCCGCACCAAGCTCACCCACGCGATGAGCTACGGCAGCCGGGTCCCCAACGACAAGGCGCACCCCAGCACCGCCCAGGGGTACGAACTGCTGCGGACCACGGTCAGCCGGTACACCGGGCTGCGCATCGACGCCGGCGCGGTGATCACCTTCGGCGGCTTCGACAAGCTGGTGGACACCCTCGGCGGGGTGGACCTCTACGTCGACCAGCGGGTCGCCTCGAAGCACCGCCGCCCGGACGGGCACCTGCGGAACCTGGTCGGCAGCACCTACACCGGGCCGCAGATGGTCTACCTGCCCGGCAACCGGCACCTCACCGGCTGGCAGGCGCTGGACTACGCCCGGCAGCGCTACACCGCCGGCGGCGACTACACCCGGCAGCGCCACCAGCAGCAGCTCATCCGGGCGCTGGCCGGCAAGATCCTGGACCAGGGCCTGGCCCGGGACCCGGACCGGGTGCAGCAGGTGGTCGCCGCGCTCGGGCAGACCCTCGTCTACGTCGGCAACGGACCCAAACTCGTCGACTTCGCCTACGCCCTGGGCGGGCTGCCCGCGGACGGCTTCGTGCTGGTCGGGCTCCCCGGCGCCGCGGTGGGCCACGGCGGGTCGTACCGGGGCGAACAACTCCAGCCGGTGGGCCGCCAGTTCCTCGCGGCGCTGCGCGGCGGCACCGAGGCGGCGTTCCTCGCCGCCCACCCGGCGCTGCGGGTGAAGAACTGAACGACCGCCGGCGCCCGCTGCCCTACAGGGGTTTCGGGGCGGACGGGCGTTCGGTGCCGTAGAGCCAGGTGTCGACGAGCCGGTCCAGCTTCTTCCGCGAGATCCGCTCGGCGAGCGCCACGAAATCGGCGATGGTGGCGTTGCCGTGGCGCTGCTCCGCCGCCCAGGTCCGCAGGATGGTGAAGAAGGCGCTGTCGCCCACCGCGACCCGCAGCGCGTGCACAGCCATCCCGCCCCGCTCGTACACCGACTCGCTGAACAGGTTCGCCACCCCCGGCCGGCCCGGCGGGGTCCGCCACACCTGACCGGACGCGCCCGCGTACTTCTGGTCGAAGGTGTGCTGCACGCTCGACGAGCCGGTGTGCTCGGCCCAGAGCCACTCGGCGTACGTGGCCAGCCCCTCGTTGAGCCAGATGTCCTGCCATCTGGTCAGCGAGACGCTGTCGCCGTACCACTGGTGGGCCAGCTCGTGCGCGACCACGCCGGTGTTGTCGCCCTGCCGGAAGAAGCCGGCCGAGTAGACCGGGCGGCTCTGCGTCTCCAACGCGTACCGGACCCGGTCGTCGGCGACCACCACCCCGCCGTACGCGTCGAACGGGTAGGGCCCGAAGATGCTCTCCAGGTAGTCGGCGACCTCGACGGTGCGGGCGATCGACCGGTCCGGGGCGCCGTCGGCGACCTTCGTGGTGACCGCGCTGAACACCGGCCGTCCCTTGTGCTCGGCGGTGGTCACCCGGAACTTCCCGATCACCACCATGGCCAGGTAACTGGCCATCGGCGCGCTCTCGGACCAGGACCAGGTGATCCAGTCGCCCCGGATCGTCCGTCCCTTCGGGACCCCGTTGCCGACCGCGGTCAGCCGCTTCGGCACGGTGATCTCGACGTCGTAGGTGGCCTTGTCCGAGGGGTGGTCGTTGACCGGGAACCAGGTGCTCGCCGACTCCGGCTGGCCGAGGGCGACGGCCCCGTCGGAGGTGTGCAGCCAGCCGCCCCCACCGAGCGCCTCGTTGTCCAGCGCGGCCGGCTCGCCGTCGTACCGGATCTCGGCGACGAAGCCGTTGCCGGAGGTCAGGCCGGTGGCCGGGGTGACCACCAGCTCGTCGCCGCTGCGGGCGTGCCGGGCCTTGACCCCGTCCACGGTCACCGACCGCACGGTCAGCCCGGCCAGGTCCAGGTTGAAGGCGGAGAGGTTGGCGGTGGCGGTGGCGCGCAGGGTTGCCGTGCCGCTGAGCCGGTCGGTCGCCGGGTCATAGCGGATCTTGAGGGCGTAGTTGCCGACGTCGTAGCCGCCGTTTCCGTAGCTCGGGAAGTACGGGTCGCCGGCGCCGGGCGCGCCGGGCGCGAACCGCCGCGAGGCCGTCGGCGCGGGCTGCTCCGGCACCGGGGCGGTCCGCTCGGCGTCCGGGGCGCCGCAGCCGCCGAGCACCAGCGCGCCGGCAACCAGCACCCCGAGCAGTCGTCGCTGCGCCAGCGTCATCGCCTCGATCCCTTCCCCGGGCACGACACCGCGCCCCGCCTGGGCCACTCCGCCCGCGGCAGCCTACCGAGCGCCGGTCACGCGCGCGTCACGGCAGGGCGGGCGCGGTCGGCCCGACCAGCCAGGCGTCCAGCAGCGGGCGCAGCGGGCGGCCGGCCACCCGGGCGGCGTACCCGACGAAGTCGTCCGTGGTGGCGGTGCCGCCGCGCCGCTCGGTCGCCCAGCCGCGCAGGATCCGGAAGAACGTCTCGTCGCCGACCGCGCGACGCAGCGCGTGCAGGGCGAGCGCGCCACGCTGGTACACCGCGTCGCCGAACATCCCGGCCCGGCCCGGGTCCACCGACGGCTTCGCCCAGTCGGTGGCCGCGTAGGCGTCGGCGAAGGCCGCCGCGACGCCCCGGCCGCCGTCGTGCTCGTCCCAGAGCCATTCCGCGTACGTGGCGAAGCCCTCGTTGAGCCAGATGTCGCGCCACCGGGCCAGCCCCACGCTGTCGCCGAACCACTGGTGGGCCAGCTCGTGCGCGATCACCACCGGGTTGGGCCGGCCGCCCCGGAAGAAACCCGGCCCGTAGACCGGGCGGGTCTGGGTCTCCAGCGCGTACCGGATCCGCTCGTCGGCGACCACGATCCCGCCGTACGCGTCGAACGGGTACGGCCCGAAGCGGGCCGCCAGGAAGTCGGCGATCTCACCGGTGCGGGCCACCGAGGCGGCCGCCGGCCCGTCCGCGGGCAGCCCGGCGGCGACCGCGCTGACCAGCGGTTTGCCGGCGTGGGTGCCGGTGGAGACCCGGTACTTCCCGATCACCAGGGTGGCCAGGTAGCTGGCCATCGGGGACCCCTCGGACCAGCGCCAGGTGGTCCAGCCGGCCCGGCTCTCCGTCCCCTTCGGCACCCCGTTGGCCAGCGCGGCGAGCCCGTCCGGGACGGTCACCGCCAGGTCGTAGGTGGCCTTGTCGGAGGGGTGGTCGTTGACCGGGAACCAGGTGCTCGCCGACTCGGGCTGGCCGAGCGCGATCGCCCCGTCGGGGGTGGCCAGGAAACCGCCGCCGCCCAGCTCACCGCTGGGCAGTTGCCGCGGCACCCCGCCGTACGCCACCTCGACGGTGAACCGCCGGCCGGCCGGCAGGCCGTGCGCCGGGGTGACGACCAGTTCCCGGCCGTCGCGCCGGTGCCGGGCCGGGTCGCCGTCGACGCGTACCCGGTCGACGGTCAGGCCGGCGAGGTCGAGCTGGAACCGGGACAGGCCCTGGGTGGCGGTGGCGGTGACGGTGGCCTGCCCGGTGAGCCGGTCGTCGGCCGGGTCGTAGCGGATCGTGAGCCCGTAGTGGTCGACGTCGTAACCCCCGTTGCCGGCCCCCGGCACGTACGGATCCCCCGCGTCCCCCGCCCCCGCCCGAAACCCCTCATCGGTACACCCACCCACCACGAGCACCCCCACCAGGAGCGCCCCAACCCCCCACCAACTCCCCCGCCCCCGCAAAACCCCCACCCCGCGACCCTAAAACCCGCACCGCGTCGATCATGGAGTTGTGGCGGTACGCCAACCGGAAGATCCGGGGCGATCCGGGAACCACAACTCCATGATCGACGGTGCGGTCAGCGGTCGAGGACCAGGCCTACTTTTTGGAATTCCTTGAGGTCGCGGTAGCCGCACTTGGCCATCGCGCGGCGCAGGCCGCCGAAGAGGTTGAGCTGACCGTCCGGCTCGTCGGCCGGGCCGAAGAGCAGCTTCTCCATCGAGCCGAGCGGCTCACCGGCCGCCTCGAACGCGCCGCGCGGCAGGGACGGGTGGCTGGCCGCCGAGTGCCACCAGGCTCCGCCGGCCGGGGCCTCCTCGCAGAGCGAGAGCGGCTCGCCGAGCATCACCGCGTCCGCGCCGCAGCCGAGCGCCTTGGCGATGTCACCGGAGGTCTGGATGTCGCCGTCGGCGATCAGGTGCACGTACCGGCCGCCGGTCTCGTCCAGGTAGTCGCGGCGGGCCGCGGCGGCGTCGGCGATCGCGGTGGCCATCGGCACCCGGATGCCGAGCACCGACTCGGTGGTCGACCAGTCGTCGCCGCCGATGCCCACGATCACGCCGGCCGCGCCGGTCCGCATCAGGTGCAGCGCGGTCTTGTAGTCGGTGCAGCCGCCGACGATGACCGGCAGGTCCAGGTCGGCGATGAACTCCTTCAGGTTCAGCGGCTCGTCGGTGGTGGAGACGTGCTCCGCCGAGACGATGGTGCCCTGGATGACCAGGATGTCCACGCCGGCGTCGAGGATCACCGGGGCGAGCGCGAGGGTGTGCTGCGGGGAGACCCGGACGGCCACCGTGCCGCCGCCGGCCCGTAGCTCGCGGACCCGCTCGGCGATCAGGTCGGGGCGGATCGGCTCCGCGTAGACCTCCTGGAGGCGCTTCGTCGCCCGGGCGTCCTCGTCGAGACCGGCCAGCTCCTCGAGGGCCTTGGCCGGGTTCTCGTACCGGGTCCACAGGCCCTCGACGTTGAGCACGCCCAGGCCGCCGAGCTGGCCGAGCCGGACCGCCGAGGACGGGCTCATCGTGGCGTCGGACGGGTGCCCGACGCAGGGGATGCCGAACTGGTAGGCGTCGAGCTGCCACGCGGTGGAGACGTCGTCGACGTCCCGGGTGCGGCGGCTCGGCACGATGGCGATCTCGTCCAGGTGGTAGCCGCGCTGCGCGGTCTTGCCCAGCCCGATCTCGACCACGTCACGCATGGGGACTCCAGGTGGTTGGGGGTGTGGGGTCAGCGGGTGTGGTAGTTGGGCGCCTCGACCGTCATCTGGATGTCGTGCGGGTGGCTCTCCTTGAGGCCCGCCGCGGTGATCCGGATGAGCTGGCCACGCCGGTGCAGCTCCGGGATGCTCTCGGCGCCGGAGTAGCCCATCGCCAGCCGCAGCCCGCCGACGAGCTGGTGGGCGACCTGGGCCAGCGGCCCCCGGTAGGGCACCTGACCCTCGACGCCCTCGGGGACCAGCTTCTCGTCGCTGGTCACGTCCTGCTGGAAGTAGCGGTCCTTGGAGTACGACTTGGCCTGGCCCCGGGACTGCATGGCGCCGAGCGAACCCATCCCCCGGTAGGCCTTGTACTGCTTGCCGTTGATGAAGAGCAGCTCGCCCGGGCTCTCCTCGCAGCCGGCGAGCAGGCCGCCCAGCATCACCGTGTCGGCGCCGGCCACCAGGGCCTTGGCGATGTCGCCCGAGTACTGGATGCCGCCGTCGCCGATCACCGGCACCCCGGCCGGGCGGGCGGCCCGGGCGGCCTCCATGATCGCCGTGATCTGCGGTACGCCGACCCCGGCGACGATCCGGGTGGTGCAGATGGCACCCGGGCCGACGCCCACCTTGACGCCGTCCGCGCCCGCCTCGACCAGGGCCCGGGCGCCCGCGTACGTGGCGATGTTGCCACCGACGATGTCGATGGCGACGTCCTTCTTGAGCCGGGCGACCATCTCCAGCACGGCCCGCTGGTGGCCGTGCGCGGTGTCCACGATCACCACGTCGACGCCCGCGTCGACCAGGGTGCGGGCCCGCTTGTACGCGTCCTCGCCCACCCCGATGGCGGCGGCCACCCGGAGCCGACCGGCATCGTCCTTGGTGGCCTCCGGGTACTGCTCGCTCTTGGTGAAGTCCTTGACGGTGATCAGCCCGCGCAGCTTCCCGGACGCGTCGACGATCGGCAGCTTCTCGACCTTGTGCTGGCGCAGCAGGCCCAGCGCCTCGTCCTTGCCGACCCCGACCTGGGCGGTGATCAGCGGGGTCCGGGTCATGATCTCGCGGACCGGGGTGGCCGGGTCGGAGACGAAGCGCATGTCCCGGTTGGTGACGATGCCGACCAACTGGCCCTCGCCGTCGACCACCGGGACGCCGGAGATGCGGTAGCGCCCGCACAGCGCGTCGACCTCGCGCAGGGTGTCGTCCGGGCTGGCGGTCACCGGATTGGTGATCATGCCGGACTCGGAGCGCTTGACCAGGTCGACCTGGAGCGCCTGGTCCTCCACCGAGAGGTTGCGGTGCAGTACGCCGATGCCACCCTGGCGGGCCATGGCGATCGCCATCCGCGCCTCGGTGACGGTGTCCATGGCGCTGGAGAGCAGCGGGATGGTCAGCTCGACGTTGCGGGTGAGCCGGGTGCGGGTGTTGACCCGGCTGGGCACCACGTCCGACTCGCCCGGCTGGAGCAGCACGTCGTCGAAGGTCAGCCCGAGCGGCACCGCCCGCGCCGACCCGGCGGGCAGCTCCGGCAGGTGACCACCGTCGACGCCGGCCGGCAGTTCGGTGCTGGGCGAATTCTCCACGATTGCTCCCCTGAGCTGGTCGGACGGGCTGAGGCGAGACGGCGCGCGCGGGCACCGGCGCGCGCCAGGTGACGGCGCGTCGTCTCATCGTACCCATTGAGCTGCGCCGCCCTTGGCAGCGGCGGGCCGGGGTAGGCGGTGCCACAGGGACTCGCCGCGGGCGGGCCAACCGGCGCGTCGGGGACTACGGTGAGGGGGTGCACGACGAGCCCATCGACCCGTTCAACGGCGACCCGGCCGATCCGGCTGCCGGCCTGCACGACCCGCGCGAGGACGACCAGCTCGACCCGCTGACCGAGGTCGAGCGGCAGGACGTCCTGGAAGACCTTGCCGACCTGGAGATCTACCAGGCGCTGCTCCAGCCGATCGGGGTCCGCGGCCTGGTCATCGAGTGCGAGGACTGCCGCGAGCCGCACTACTTCGACTGGGACCTGCTTCGCGGCAACCTGCGCCACCTGCTCAGCTCGGGCCGGCCCCGGGTGCACGAGCCGGCCTACGACCCGGACCCGGACCACTACGTCAGCTGGGACTACGCCCGGGGCTACGCCGACGGGGTGCACGACACCCTGACCGAGGGCACCGAGGACACCGAGGACGCCGCCGGGGAGTGACCGGTTCGGCGGGTCAGGCGACCAGACCGGCGCGGAAGCCCGCCGCCACGGCGTGCGCCCGGTCCCGGGCGCCCAGCTTGCGGAAGAGCCGCCGGGCGTGGGTCTTCACGGTGTCCTCGGAGACGAACAGCTCCCGCCCGATCTCCGCGTTGCTCTTCCCCTCGGCCATGCCGAGCAGCACCTGAAGCTCACGCTCCGTGAGCCCGATGGCGCTGCGGGCGCCCCGTCCGGTGGACCGGGGCGCGGTGGCCGTCGGCTCCGCCTCGCCGGCGGCCGGGTCGGCCGGGTCGTCGCCGCGCTGCACCGGGACCATGGTGGAGTTGTTGCCGGGCGGCTCCGCCGAGCGGGCCGGTGGCGGTCCCGCCGGGGTACGCCCGGGCACCGCCGACCGGGTGGGTCCGCCGACCGCGGCGGCGTCCCGGGCCGGGTCGGTGACCCGGCTGCGCACCGGCCGTCCGGGCGCGGAGAGCAGCAGCAGCGCCTTGGCGACCGCGCTGGTCAGGTCGTGGTCGGCGCCCTGGATCAGGCCACGGGCACCGGCATTGATGCTCGCCGCCGCGGCCTCGGACTCCTCGGTGCCGAGCAGCACCACGGCGGCCTGCGGCGCCCGGGCCAGCACCCGGCGGACGAAGCCCGCGCTGTCGGGCCGGGTCAGGGCGGTATCGGCAAGCACCACGTCGACCGGCCGCTCGGCGAGCCGGAGCATCACCTCGGGATCGGAGACGGCCGTCCGGACGACGCCGGACAGCCCGAGCCGCGCCGCCGCGGAGGTCAGGTGCTGAGCCGCGAGTGGTGTCCGAACGCACACGAGAACGCTACGCACAGTGGTCTCCTCTCCGCCTCAGAGCAGACCACGGCGGGGTGTGCCGGGGAGGAGGTTCCGGGCAATCATCCGAACTTTTCCGGCAGATGGGGCATATGCCGCCGACTGTCCGAGCTTTTCGATCACGGATGTGTGAGCGCGGGAAAGCCCGGGTACCGAGGGGTCCAGGCCGGAACCGGTGTCCCGCGCGGACCGCCGCCCGGTTGCTCACCAGACGGATTCTCCGCGGTGCCGCGCGGGAGGAGGGGTGCTGATGTCGAACGTACGTAGGCTGCCTGGACCCATCGTCGACCTCTGGGACTGGCAGCGACTCGGTGCCTGCCGGGGCCGGGACAGCGCCCAGTTCTTCCACCCGGACGGCGAGCGCGGCTCGTCGCGGCTGCGCCGCGAGTCCGGTGCCAAGGCGGTCTGCCGGGCCTGCCCGGTACGCGCCGAGTGCGCCGCGCACGCCCTGTCGGTCCGCGAGCCGTACGGGGTCTGGGGCGGGTTCAGCGAGTCCGAGCGGCTGCGGCTGCTCGCACTCGGCTGGGAGGACCTGGCCGACCGCCGGCAGACCCGGGTGGACGTGGCCCGGCTGGAGGCACGCCTCGGCCGGCCGCACAAGTCCGCCGTGCCGGACCAGCGCAAGGTCGCCTGACCTTCCACACCGACCATCGCGACGCCGCGCTCCTCCCCGGGGCGCGGCGTCGCGCCACGCCCGGACACCAGCGCGGCGTCCCGGCACGCGCCCGGACACCAGCGTGGCAACGCGTTGCACCGGGCACCAGCGCGGCGTCCCGGCACGCCCGCCCCCGGTGCGAGGTCGCGTTACCCGCGGCACCGGTCGGGCCGCCGACCGCCGATCCACCGGCGGTCCCGGCGGATCAGCCGACCGTGACCGGGAGGGTGTGCCAGCCGGTGGCGCCGTCCGGGGCGACCGGGCTGCGCTGCTCCGGCTGCGTCTCCCCGGTGGCGTCCGTGGCCCGGACCCGGAGGGTGTGCTCGCCCGGCGTGGCGTCCCAGCGCCACGACCACTGCACCCAGGTGTCGACCGAGACCGTGGGGGCCAGGGTGGCCTCGTGCCAGGGACCGTCGTCGACGCGTACCTCGACCCGGCGGATGCCCCGGTGCTGGGCCCAGGCCACCCCGGCGACCGTGACCGGCCCGGCGGTCAGCCCGTCGCGCCGGCGGGGCGTGTCGATCCGGGACTCCGTCTTGATCGGCCCCTGCGCCGACCAGCCGCGCGGCACCCAGTACGCGTCGAAGTCCGCGAAGCTGGTCAGCTCCAGCTCGGTCACCCACTTGCAGGCGGAGACGTACCCGTAGAGGCCGGGCACCACCATGCGTACCGGGAAGCCGTGCGCCACCGGCAGTGGCTCGCCGTTCATCCCGACCGCCAGTAGCGCGTCCCGGCCGTCCCGCAGCACCGCCGTGGGGGTGCCGCAGGTCCAGCCGTCGACCGAGCGGCCGACCACCTGGTCCGCGCCCTCCTCCGGCTCGACCTCGGCCAGCAGGTCCCGGATCGGCACGCCCAGCCAGCGGGCGTTGCCGATCAGGTCGCCGCCCACCTCGTTGGAGACGCAGGCCAGGGTGATGTCGCGCTCGACCATCGGCCGGGCGAGCAGGTCGTCGAAGCTCAGCTCGAGCGGCTTGCGGACCCGGCCGTGGATGCGCAGCCGCCAGGTCACGGGGTCGACCTGCGGCACCACGAGGGCCGTGTCGATCCGGTAGAACTCCCGGTTCGGGGTGACGAACGGGGCGAGCCCGCGCACCCCCAGGTCCGCGCCGGCCGGCACCGGCGGGGCGGGCGCGACCGGTGCGGGCAGGCGTACCGCCGCGCGGGCCGCCGAGACGCCGCGCCGCCCGGCCAGCCAGTGCCCGCCGAGCCCGGCCACCGCCGCCGTGCCGGCCAGCAGGCCGACGCCGCGCAGGAACCGGCGGCGCGACTCGTCCCCGGCGGGCTCCGCCGGCTCCCACCCGGCCGGGCCCTCGTCCGGCGCGAGCGCGGCGAGGGCCGGCGGCACGGCGGGCCGGGTGGCTGCCTCCGGCGGCGGGCTCGACATGTCGGCCCCGCGCACCGGGCCCGGGCTGACCGCCTCGCGCACCGGGCCCGGGCGGCGATCCTCGCCCAGCGGGCCCGCGACGAACGCCCAGAGCGTGAGCGCGCCCAGGACGCCGCCGACCAGGGAGGGCAGCGCGTCGAAGGCGTCCGCGCCGGCCCGGGTCAGCGCGGCGGCCACCCCGAGGGCGGCGAACGCGGCGATACCGGCCAGCCCGATCCGCAGCCGCCGGGCCGCCAGCACGCCGATCAGCGCCGCGATCGCGGCCAGCAGCACCGCCGTGCCGACCAGCAGGGCGATCTTGTCGTACCGGCCGAAGACCGCGATGGCGAACTGCTTGACCGGCTCCGGCACCACGTCGACGACCAGCCCGCCGACCGCGATCAGCGGGGCGGACCGGGGACCGGTGAGGACGGCCACCGGTTCGGCGACCCCGATCGCGACGGCCGCGGCCGTGATTCCGGCCAGCGCGGCCCGGCCGCGCGACATGCTGCTCACGGCGACCAGTCTCCCCGGCCGGAGCGGACGACCGCCAACCTCGTCAGGGTTTCGTAAGCAGAGACGGGTCAGGGCACACCGCCGGGTCGGCGGTGTGCCCTGACCGTCAGGCCGTACGGCGCGGGATCAGAAGCCCGGGCCGTGCTGGTGGCCGTGGCCGTGCGAGTGGCCGTGCCCACCGGCGGCGGCCGGCTCGGACTGCTCCGGCTTCTCCACCACCAGGCTCTCGGTGGTGAGCAGCAGGCCGGCGATGGAGGCGGCGTTGGTGACCGCGTTGCGGGTCACCTTCACCGGGTCGAGGATGCCCGACTTGACCAGGTCGACGTACTCGCCGGTGGCGGCGTCGAGGCCGTTGCCCCACTCCATGGCGGCGACCTTCTGCACCACCACGTAGCCGTCGTGGCCGGCGTTCTGGGCGATCCAGCGCAGCGGCTCGACCAGCGCCTTGCGCACGATCGAGACACCGACCTTCTCGTCACCGGTGTAGCCGAGGTCGTCGTCGAGCACCGGCAGGATCTGGGCCAGGGCGGCGCCGCCGCCGGGGACCGTACCCTCCTCGACCGCCGCCTTGGTCGCGGCGATCGCGTCCTCGATGCGGTGCTTGCGCTCCTTCATCTCGACCTCGGTGGCCGCGCCGACCTTGATCACGGCGACGCCGCCGGAGAGCTTGGCCAGCCGCTCGGCCAGCTTCTCCCGGTCCCACTCGGAGTCCGAGGCCTCGATCTCCTTACGGATCTGCGCGACCCGGTCGGCGACCTCGCTGGCCTGGCCGCCACCGTCGACGACGGTGGTGTTCTCCTTGTCGACCACCACGCGGCGGGCGGTGCCGAGCACCTCCAGGCCGACCTGGTCGAGCTTGTAGCCCAGCTCCGGGGCGACCAGCTCGGCGCCGGTCAGGATCGCCATGTCCTGCAGCATCGCCTTGCGGCGGTCGCCGAAGCCGGGGGCCTTGACCGCGCAGACCTTGATGGTCTTGCGGAGCGCGTTGACCACCAGGGTGGACAGCGCCTGGCCCTCGACGTCCTCGGCGATGATCAGCAGCGGCTTGCTGTTCTGGAGGACCTTCTCCAGCAGCGGCAGCAGCTCCTCGATCGCCGAGATCTTCTGCGTGGTGATCAGGATGTACGGGTCCTCCAGGACCGCCTCCTGCGCCTCCACGTCGGTGACGAAGTTCGGCGAGATGAAGCCCTTGTCGAACTGGAGACCCTCGGTCACCTCCAGCTCGGTGATGAGCATGGAGCCCTCCTCGACGGTGATGACACCGTCGCGGCCGACCCGCTCCATCGCCTCGGCGATCAGCTCGCCGATGGTCGCGTCCTGCGCGGAGATCGTCGCCACGTTCGCGATCGACTGCTTGCTGGCCACCTCGGCGGCCCGGCCGAGCAGCGCCTCGGAGACCTTGCCGGCCGCCGCGTCGATGCCCCGCTTCAGGCCGGTCGGGTTGGACCCGGCGGTCACGTTGCGCAGGCCCTCGCGGACCATGGCCTGGGCCAGCACGGTCGCGGTGGTGGTCCCGTCGCCGGCGACGTCGTTGGTCTTGGTCGCCACCTCCTTGACCAGCTGCGCGCCCAGGTTCTCGTACGGGTTGGTGAGCTCGATCTCCTTGGCGATCGTCACGCCGTCGTTGGTGATCGTGGGCACACCGAACTTCTTGTCCAGGACGACGTTGCGCCCGCGCGGGCCGAGAGTGACCTTGACCGCGTCCGCGAGGGCGTTGACACCGTGCTCCAGCAGGTGCCGGGCGTCGTCCGAGAAGCTCAGGATCTTCGCCATCTGTATCCCTTCGAAGCGACGTTGCCCCGGCCCGGCGAGCCGGACCGGGGCAACGACACTGATCGGTTGCTTACTTCTCGATGACCGCGAGGACGTCGCGGGCGGAGAGCACCAGGTACTCCTCGCCGGCGTACTTGACCTCGGTGCCGCCGTACTTCGAGTAGAGGACGGTGTCGCCGACCTTCACGTCGATCGGCACGCGGTTGCCCTTGTCGTCGATCCGGCCCGGGCCGACAGCGAGGACGGTGCCCTCCTGCGGCTTCTCCTTGGCGGTGTCGGGGATCACGATGCCCGAGGCGGTGGTGGTCTCGGCCTCGTTCGCCTGGACCACGATGCGGTCCTCGAGCGGCTTGATCGCAACCTTGGTCGCGGTAGTCACGGGCATACCCTCCTGGGGTACTTGGTGTCGTTGCCGGTCGGCGAGCCGACCGGCGTCAATCTGCCACATGCCACCGGGCGGGGCCGTCGTCGCGGGTGCCGGTCCGCCTGGCGTTCAACCCCCGGGCACCAGGGCCCGGGCGTTGGCACCCTCAGGGCGAGAGTGCTAATCGCAGGTTATTCCTCGGCTAGCACTCCGTCAAGGAGAGTGCCAACGCGCCGCCCCTCGTGTCGCCGGAGAAACCGCCGTCCGGGCCCGCGACACGCCCGGCGTCGGGCGGCGCGCCGGGACCACGGCGCCCGGAGTCGGCGCCCCCGACGGTCCGGCACCGGGGCGGCACCCGACCGCTCGGGGGCGGCCGGGAGAATGCCCGGGTGGACCTGGAACAGTTCGCCGCGTTGCGTACCCCCGAGGGGTCGGCCGCGCTCGACGCGGCGGCCCGGGTGGCCGGCGGCGACCCGCTGGCCGCGGCGGCCGCGCTCCGCTCCGCCGGGCTCCCGGCCGGGCTCGCCGCCGCCGCGCTCACCCAGGCCGAGCTGCGCCGCCGGGCGGTGGGCAAGTTCGGGCCGGCGGCCGCCGGCATGTTCCTCACCCGTCCCGGGCTGGAGCAGGCCACCCGCCGGGTGGTCGCCGACCGGCGGGCCGCCCGGCTGCGCGCCGCCGGGGTCGGCACCCTGGCCGACCTCGGCTGCGGCCTCGGGGCGGACGCGCTGGCCGCCGCCCGCGCCGGCATCCGGGTGTACGGGGTGGAGGCCGACCCGGTGACCGCCGCGATGGCCGCCGCGAACGCCGAGGCCGCCGGGCTCGCCGAGCTGTTCACCGTCGAGTGCGGGGACGCCACGGCGTTCGACGTGACCCGGGTCGAGGCGGTCTTCTGCGATCCGGCCCGGCGCCGGGCCGGCACGGGACGGCGCGTCTTCGACCCGAACGCCTACGCGCCGCCCTGGGACTTCGTCACCGGGCTCGCCGAGCGGGTGCCGTACACCGTGGTCAAGGTGGCGCCCGGCCTGGACCACGCGCTGATCCCGGCCGGCGCGGAGGCCGAGTGGGTCAGTGTGGACGGCGACCTGGTCGAGGCGGCGCTCTGGTGCGGCGCGCTGGCCGAGGTGCCCCGCCGCGCCACCGTGCTCCGGGAGAAGGTCTCCGGTGGCGGCGCGGCCCCCGCTCGGCACCTCACCGGCTCCGGCACCGAAGCGGCGCCGGTCGGGCCCACCCGTCGCTTCCTGTACGACCCGGACCCGGCGGTGGTCCGCGCCCACCTGGTCGCCGAGCTGGCCGGCACGCTGGGCGGGAACCTGGCCGACCCGAGCATCGCCTACCTCTACGCCGATCAGGCCCGGCCCACCCCGTACGCCCGCTGCCTGGAGCTGACCGACGTGCTGCCGTTCTCGCTGAAGCGGCTGCGCGCCCTGCTCCGGGAGCGCCGGGTCGGCCGGGTGGAGATCCTCAAGCGCGGCTCGGCGCTCGAGCCGGAGCAGCTGCGCCGGGACCTGCGGCTGGCCGGGGACGGCTCGGCCAGCGTGCTGCTGACCCGGGTGGCCGGCGCGCCCACCGTGCTGCTGGGCCGCCCGGTTCCCGCCTGACGGTTTCCGCTCGCCCGCCGGCCCGGCGACGGCTAGCTTGGCGGGCATGGCGGGACAGGGCACTCCGGCGACGGCACTGCTGAGCCGACGGAAGATCTCCCACAGCACCCACCCGTACGACGTCTCGCCCGACGCGTCGAACTACGGCGGGCTGGTCGCGGCGGCGCTCGGCGTACCCCCGGAACGGGTGTTCAAGTCGTTGGTCACCGAGGTCGACGGCGGCCTGACCGTGGCGGTCGTACCGGTCACCGGCGAGTTGGACCTCAAGGCGCTCGCCGCCGCGGTGGGCGGCAAGCGGGCCGCCCTGGCGGACCGGACGGTGGCCGAGCGGGCCACCGGTTACGTGCGCGGCGGGATCAGCCCGCTCGGCCAGCGCAAGCGGCTGCCCACCGTGGTGGACGCGTCGGCGCTGGACCACCCGACGGTCTACGTCTCGGCGGGTCGCCGCGGGCTGCAACTGCAACTCGCGCCGGCCGACCTGGTGGCACTGACCGACGCCGTCACCGCCCCGATCGCCACCGGCTGAGCGTCGGTCCGGCCGGTCCACCGCGCCGGCCCGGCGCCCGGCGCTGGGAGCGTTCCCGCAGGTCTTCGCGGGAACGCTGGCCATGGGATGACAGCGGGGCGACAATCGCGTTGCTGAATTGTTACCGCTGCCAACAAACTTCCGATCTCGGCTCCCTTGCGCGGCTCCGGACGCGGGGAATACGTTGCCGGACACAACAAACACCGACAACGACTCCCCCAACCCCCGAAAGGACCCGTGCACATGCGCAAGGGCTTCCTCACCTTCGCGGCCGTCGGTCTGCTCGCGACCGGCAGCATGGCCGCCTGCGGCGACGACGGCGGTTCTGACAAGGCCGGCGGCTCGACCGACAAGAAGCCGAAGATCGGCGTCATCCTGCCGGACAGCAAGTCCTCCGCCCGCTGGGAGGGCGCGGACCGCAAGTACCTCAAGGAGGCGTTCGACGCGGCCGGCGTCGAGTCCGACATCCAGAACGCCCAGAACGACAAGAACGCCTTCCAGACCATCGCCGACCAGATGATCACCAACGGCGTCAACGTGCTGATGATCGTCAACCTGGACTCCGGCACCGGCAAGGCCGTGCTCGACAAGGCCAAGTCGCAGGGCGTGGCGACCATCGACTACGACCGGCTGACCCTGGGCGGCTCGGCCCAGTACTACGTCAGCTTCGACAACGAGGCCGTCGGCAAGCTCCAGGGCGAGGGCCTGAGCAAGTGCCTCACCGACAAGGGCGTCAAGAACCCGGCGATCGCCTACCTCAACGGCTCGCCGACCGACAACAACGCGACCCTGTTCAAGAACGGGTACGACTCGGTGCTCAAGCCGAAGTTCGACTCGAAGGAGTACACGAAGGTCGCCGACGACTCCGTACCGGACTGGGACAACGCGCAGGCCGCCACGATCTTCGAACAGCAGCTCACCAAGGCCAGCGGCAAGATCGACGGCGTGCTGGCCGCCAACGACGGTCTCGGCAACGCGGCCATCTCGGTGCTGAAGAAGAACAAGCTCAACGGCAAGGTCCCGGTGACCGGCCAGGACGCCACCAAGGAAGGCCTGCAGAACATCCTGCTCGGCGACCAGTGCATGACCGTCTACAAGGCCGTCAAGAAGGAGGCGGACGCCGCCGCCGGCCTGGCCATCGCGCTGGCCAAGGGGGAGAAGAAGGAGACCGGGCAGACGGTCAAGGACCCGGAGGGTGGCCGGGACGTCCCGTCCGTCCTGCTGGAGCCGAAGGCCATCTACAAGGACAACGTCAAGGACGTCGTGGACGACGGCTACGTCACCAAGGAAGAGCTCTGCACCGGTAACTTCGCCAAGCTCTGCGCCGACGCCGGCCTCAGCTGACCCATCCCGCCTCAGGCGGCGCCGCCCGGTACGGATCTCCGTGCCGGGCGGCGCCCACGCCGGACGGGCTCCGAGCCCTCCCCTCCGTGCCAAAGGAGAACCCCGTGTCCGCTACCCCCCTGCTGGAGCTACGCGGGATCGACAAGAGCTTCGGTCCCGTCCAGGTGCTGCGCGACGTGGCCTTCACCGCCTACCCCGGTGAGGTGACCGCGCTGGTCGGCGACAACGGCGCCGGCAAGTCGACCCTGGTCAAGTGCATCAGCGGCATCTACCCCACCGACGGCGGCGAGTTCCACTTCGACGGCCGGCCGGTGAGCATCAACAGCCCGCGCGACGCGGCCGCGCTCGGCATCGAGGTCGTCTACCAGGACCTCGCGCTCTGCGACAACCTCGACATCGTGCAGAACATGTTCCTCGGCAGGGAGAAGCGCAGCGGGATCGTGCTCGACGAACCGACCATGGAGCAACTGGCCGCCGAGACCCTGGCCGGGCTCAGCGTGCGTACCGTCAAGTCGCTGCGCCAGCACGTGGCCAGCCTCTCCGGCGGGCAGCGGCAGACCGTGGCCATCGCCAAGGCGGTGCTCTGGAACAGCAGGCTGGTCATCCTGGACGAACCCACCGCCGCGCTCGGCGTCGCGCAGACCGCCCAGGTGCTCGAGCTGGTCCGCCGGCTGGCCGACAACGGCCTGGCCGTGGTGCTCATCTCGCACAACATGAACGACGTCTTCGCCGTCTCCGACCGCATCGCCGCGCTCTACCTCGGCCAGATGGTCGCCCAGGTGAAGACCACCGACATCACCCACTCGCAGGTGGTTGAGCTGATCACCGCCGGTCGCTCCGGCAACCTCGGCCTCGCCGACTCGGGCAGCAACGGCACCGGCGCCGCGCCCGCCGACACCACCCCAGGAGCCGTCCGATGACCACCACCGCCGTGAAGAAGGAGGGCCCCGCCGCGGTCGCGCCGGCGCCCACCGTCGGCTTCCACCTCAGCTCCTACCTGCGCCGGGTACGCGGCGGCGACATCGGCGCGCTGCCGGCGGTCTTCATGCTTCTCGCGCTGGCGATCGGCTTCTCGGTCGCCCGCCCGTCGTTCTTCACCGCCGGCAACTTCGCCAACCTGTTCACCCAGGGCGCCGCGACCACCCTGATCGCGATGGGCCTGGTCTTCGTCCTGCTGCTCGGCGAGATCGACCTCTCCGCCGGCTTCGCCAGCGGCGTCTGCGCGGCCATCCTGGCCAACGCGGTCACCGAGCGCGGCTACCCGTGGTACGTCGCGATGCTCGCGGCCATCGTCACCGGCGTGGTGATCGGCACCGTGCTCGGCCTGCTGGTGGCGAAGGTCGGCATCCCGTCCTTCGTGGTCACCCTCGCCGGCTTCCTCGCCTTCCAGGGCGTCGTGCTGATGCTCATGAAGGAGGGCTCCAACATCTCGGTGCGGGACGAGACCATCCTCGCCATCGCCAACCGCAACCTCACCCCGGCGCTCGGCTGGGCGCTGACCGCGGTGGCCGTCGCCGGGTACGCGGCCACCCAGTTGCTGCGGCACCGCAACCGGGCCGCGCGCGGCCTGCTCACCGACCCGATCGCGGTGGTGGCCGCCCGGATCGCCGGCCTGGCGATCATCCTCGGCGCCGCGGTCTACGTGCTCAACCTGGAGCGCAGCCGCAACGTGCTGGTCGTCTCGCTCAAGGGCGTGCCGATCGTGGTGCCGATCATCGCGCTGCTGCTGGTCCTCTGGACCTTCGTGCTGCACCGCACCAGCTACGGCCGGCACGTCTACGCGGTCGGCGGCAACGCCGAGGCCGCCCGCCGGGCCGGCATCAACGTCGACCGGATCCGGATCTCCGTCTTCGTCATCTGCTCCACCATGGCGGCGATCGGCGGCATCGTGGCGGCCAGCCGGGCCAACTCGGTGGACCCCAACACCGGTGGCAGTAACGTGCTGCTCTACGCCGTCGGCGCGGCGGTGATCGGCGGCACCAGCCTCTTCGGCGGCAAGGGCCGGGTCCTCGACGCCGTGCTCGGTGGCGCGGTGGTGGCGGTCATCGACAACGGCATGGGCCTGATGGGTTACAGCTCGGGCGTGAAGTACGTGGTCACCGGCGTGGTCCTGCTCGCCGCCGCCACCATCGACGCGCTGTCCCGGCGGCGGGCCGCCGCCACCGGCAACCGCTGAACCCGGCGTGGACATGGCGTTGGCGATGCGCGCGGGCCCGAGCCAGGACGAGATCCGCCGGCAGAACCTGGGCGCGCTGCTCCGCTACGTCCACGTGCACGGTGCCACCAGCCGCGCCGAGCTGACCACCGCGCTCGGGCTCAACCGCAGCACCATCGGCGCGCTGACCGCCGACCTGGCCGGCGCCGGTCTGGTCAGCGAGGGGACGCCGAAGGAGACCGGCCGGGCCGGACGACCGTCGCTGGTCGTCCGGCCCGCGTCGGCCCGGGTCTACGCGTACGCGTACAGCGTCGAGGTGGACCGGCTGCGGGCCGCGCGGGTCGGACTCGGCGGTGAGGTGCTCGACCGCCGGGAACTGGACCGGCCGCGCAACCTGGTCGCCGGCGAGGCCGCCCCGCTGCTGGCCGGCGCGGTCAAGGAGATGCACCAGTCGGTGCCGCCGGGCTCCGTCTGCGTCGGCGCCGGAGCGGCCGTCTGCGGCATGGTCCGCCGGGAGGACGGGCTGGTCCGGCTGAGCCCCACCACCGGCTGGGTGGACGAGCCGATCGGCGCGGCCCTCGCCGCCGAGCTGGGCACCGACGTGCCGATCACGGTCGGCAACGTGGCGGACGTGGCCGCCTACGCCGAACACGCCCGGGGCGTCGCCGCCGGCTGCGACAACGTCATCTACCTCTACGGGGACGTCGGCGTCGGGGCCGGCATCATCGCCGGCGGGCGGCGGCTCACCGGGCACGGCGGCTACAGCGGCGAGGTCGGCCACATGGTGGTGGTTCGCGACGGGATGCGCTGCGACTGCGGCCGGCGGGGCTGCTGGGAGACCGAGATCGGCGAGCACGGGCTGCTCCGGGCCGCCGGCTGGTCCGACGCCCGGGGCCGGGACGCGCTGGTGGCCGTCTTCGACGCCGCCGACCGGGGCGACGCCCGGGCCCAGACCGCCGTCCGGCAGGCCGGTGACTGGCTCGGCTTCGGCGTGGCCAACCTGGTCAACATCTTCAACCCGGAAATGGTCATCTTCGGCGGCACCATGCGCGACCTCTACCTGGCCGCCGCCGCCCAGGTGCGCAGCCGGCTCAACTCCAACGGGCTGCCGGCCTGTCTCGAACACGTCCGGCTGCGTACCCCGATGCTCGGCGACGACGCGGCCCTCATCGGGGCCGCCGAGCTGGCCTTCGAACGCCTCCTCGCCGACCCCCTGGACGCCGGCTGAACTGATCGGGGCCGTGATCCGTACCAGTGTGCGGACGGGCGGCCGGCGGGTGCGGCCGTCCGCGACATCCGCGTACCGGTCCGGACCGAGGAGGCACCCCCACCATGGCACCGCTGGAATCCGCCCGCCGCCGTCTGGCGCTGCTGCTGCTCGCGCTCGTCGCGGGGATCGGCGTGCTGCCCGGCACGGCGATGGCCGCCCCCGCGCCCGGCCAGCAGCTCAACGCCGCCGACATGACCCTGCTCAACGGGGTACGGCTGGCCGGGCTCTGGGAGATGCCGGCCGGTCAGATGGCCGCCGAGAAGGGCCAGTCGAAGCGGGTACGCGAGATCGGCGCGGAGATCGCCCGCCAGCACGCCGTCCTGGACCAGCTCGTGGTCCAGGCGGCGAACAAGCTGGGCGCCACCCTGCCGACCACACCGACCACCCAGCAGCAGGGGTGGCTCACCGAGATGCAGAACGCCACCGGCGCCCGGTTCGACCAGATCTTCGTGACCCGGCTCCGGGTCGCCCACGGCAAGATCTTCCCGGTGATCGGCGCGGTCCGGGCGAGCACCCGGGACCCGATCGTGCGCAAGCTCGCCGAGCAGGCCAACACGTTCGTCAACGACCACATGACCATGCTGGAGAGCACCGGGCTGGTCCGCTGGCAGCAGCTCCCGCCCGCCGCGCTGCCCCCGGCGCAGAGCGACTCGCTGGTCGCCGCCGCCGCGGCCAACGTCGGCAGCGGTGGCGGGGTGCAGGTAAGCACCACCGTGGTCTGGGCGGTCTTCCTGCTCGCCCTGCTCACCGGCGGCTACGCGACCTGGCGCATCCTGCGCCGCACGTGAGGTGGTGGGCCGGCGCCCCCGGCACGACGGACCGCGTCGACCGGGGGCGCCGGCCCACCCCGCTCAGCCGTGCCAGGACCGCCAGAGGGCCGCGTACGAGCCGCCCGCCGCGACCAGCTCGTCGTGCGAACCCAGCTCGGTGATCCGGCCGTCCTCGACCACCGCCACCCGGTCCGCGTCGTGCGCCGAGAAGAGCCGGTGCGCGATCGCGATGACGGTCCGGCCCGACAGCACCGCGGCCAGCGAGCGTTCCAGGGCCCGGGCGGCCCGCGGGTCGATCAGCGAGGTGGCCTCGTCGAGCACCAGGGTGTGCGGATCGGCGAGCACCAGCCGGGCCAGCGCGAGCTGCTGCGCCTGGGCCGGGGAGAGCGGATGCCCGCCCGCACCCACCCGGGTGTCCAGCCCGTCCGGCAGCGCCGCCGCCCAGTCCAGCGCGTCGACCGCGGCCAGCGCGGCGCGGATCCGCGGCGGGTCGGCGTCCGGACGGACCATCGCCACGTTCTCGGCCAGGGTGCCGATGAAGACGTGATGCTCCTGGCTAACCAGCGCGACGTGGCCGCGCAGGTCGGCCAGGGGCAGCTCGGTGAGCGGCCGGCCGTCCACCGTCACGGCGCCCGACCGGGGCGCGTGCACCCCGGCCAGCAACCGGCCCAGGGTCGACTTGCCCGCCCCGGACGGGCCCACCATGGCCAGCTTCTCCCCCGGCCGGGGCACCAGGGTCACCCCGTGCAGCACGTCGTGGCCGGCCCGGTACGCGTACCGGACGTCCTGGGCGGCCAGCCGGCCGTCGGTCGCCGCGGGCCGCACCGGGGACGGGGCGCCGGCCGGCGCCGGCCGGTCGGCGGGCTCGGCCGCCACCCCGAGCAGCCGGGCCAGCGAGGCGCCGCCGACCTGGAACTCGTCCAGCCAGGACAGCAGCCGGTCGACCGGGTCGACCAGTTGCTGGGCGTAGAGGGTCGCGGCGGTGACCTGCCCGAGGCTGGCCCAGCCCTTCAGGTAGAACCAGCCGCCGAGCAGCAGGGTGCCGGCCACCGGCAGCAGGTAGCCGACCTCGGCGATCGGGAAGAAGACCGTCCGCAGCCGCAACGTGTAGTACTCGGCCGCGTACGACCGGCGGATGTCGGTGGCCGTGCGGGCCCGGCGGCGGGCCTGCTGGCGCAGCGCCTCGGTGGTCCGGGCCCCCTCGGCCGTCTCGCTGAGCCCGTCGGTGATGTCGGAGTACGCGGCGTTCTCCCGCAGGTACCCCGCCGGCGCCCGGCGCAGGTACCAGCGGGTGCCGGCCACCAGCAGCGGCACCACGAGCACGCAGGGCAGCACCAGCAGCGGCCCGGTCAACACCAGCGCGCCGAGGATCAGCAGCACGGTGACCCCGGCGATCAGCGTCTCCGGCGCGGCGAACCGGACCGTCCGGGACAGCGCCGCGACGTCCCGGGAGGTGCGGGTGAGCAGGTCACCCGTGCCGGCCCGCTCCACCGTGGACAGCGGCAGGGCGAGCACCCGGTCGACGAACTCCTCGCGCAGCTCCGCGAGGACCCGCTCGCCGAGCCGGGCCGACGCCAGGTGGGCGAAGCGGACCAGCACCGACTGGGCGATCACGAAGCCGGCGATGGCCAGCGCGATCCGGTCGACGGTGACCGCGCCGACCCCGCGCGAGATGCCCTCGACCAGGTCGCCGAGGAGCCGGGGCGCGACCAGGCCGGCGGCCGCGGCGAGCGCGTGCAGGCCGAGCGCGGCGGCCAGGGCGCGCGGGTGCCGGCGGGCCAACTCCCGGGCGTACCGGCGGACCTGCCGCGCGTCGGCGACGGGCAGGGCGTTGCTCACCGCTCCTCCTCCCGGCTCACCGTGGCCCGGTACCGGGGCTCGGCGGCGAGCAGCTCGTCGTGCCGTCCCTCGGCGACCATCTTGCCGTCCTCCACGAAGATCACGTGCTCGGCGCGGCCCAGCATCAGCGGGCTGGTGGTGCAGACCAGCGTGGTCCGGCCGCGCCGGGCCGCCGGCAGCCGGTCGGCGATCCGCGCCTCGGTGTGGGTGTCCACCGCGCTGGTCGGCTCGACCAGGATCAGCGTCTCCGGGTCGGCGACCAGCGCCCGGGCCAGCCGCAGCCGCTGCCGCTGCCCGCCGGAGAACTCCCGGCCGCGCTCGGCGACCGCGCCGTCCAGGCCGCCTGGGAGCGCCTCGACGATGTCGGTCGCGCTCGCCGCGACCAGCGCCGCCTCGACCGCCGGGCGGTCGCCCCGGTCGTGCGGGTCCAGCTCGGCGCGGAGCGTGCCGCTGAAGAGCTGCGCGTCGTTGTCGGCCACCAGGATCCGCTCGCGCACCGTCGCCAGCGCCACGTCCCGCAGCGGTACGCCGTGCAGCGTCACGTCCCCGTCGGCGTACCGGCCGAGCCGGTCGGCGATCTCGACCGCCTCCTCGGGGCTGGTGGCGGCCAGCGCGGTGAGCCGGCCCGGCCGCAGCACCACCCCGGACCGCACGTCCACCAGCTCGCCCGGCCCGGCGGGCACCGGCACCGGGCGGGCCGGGTCGGTGAACTCGGGGGCGAGGCGGAGCAGCCGCACCACCCGGCGGGCCGCCACGTGCCCCCGGGCCAGCTTGTCGGCCGCCTCGGTGAGGTTGCGCAGCGGGCTGACCAGGAACGCGGTGTAGCCGTAGAAGGAGACGAGCTGGCCGGCGCTGATCTCGCCGCGCAGCGCGAACCGCGCCCCGAGCCAGGTCACCAGCACCACGAAGACGCCGGGCAGCAGGATCTGCGCCGCCTGGAGCAGCGACTCCACCCGGGCCACCCGCAGGCCGTCCGCGCGCAGCGTCTGGGACTGCTCCCGGTAGCGGGCGCCCAGCACCGGCTCGCCGCCCACCCCGCGCAGCACCCGCAGCCCGGAGACGATGTCGGCGGCCCGGGCGGTCAGCTCGCCGGTCGACTCCCGGTACGCGGCCTGCTGCCGGTGCAGCGGCCGGATCAGCAGCGCCACCAGCGCCATGAGCAGCGGCACCCCGAGCACCACCACGAGACCGAGCGGCACCGACGCGGTGAGCAGGATCACCGACACCGTGCCGATGGCGACCACCGCGCCGGCGCCCCGGGCGGTGATGTCCACCGCGCTGCCGACGTGCTCGATGTCGGCCGTACCGATGCTCACCACCTCGCCGGCGGCGACCCGGCGGGGCAGCGCGGCGCCTAACCGGTTGGTGGCCTCCACGGTGAGCTGCACGGTCCGGTAGGCGGCCGCGAGCCAGTTGTGCACCGCGTAGCGGTGCCGCAGGATGCCGGCGATCGCCTGGACGACGCCCAGCCCGAGCAGCACGAGGCCCCAGCGGAGCAGGGCGTCCGGGTCGCGCTGGGTGAGGCCGGCGTCGACGGCCCGGCCGACCGCGGCCGGCATCAGTGCCTGGGCCACCATCCAGGTGACCCCGAGGGCGATGGCGCCGCCGAAGATCAGCGGGTGCCGTCCGGCGAGCCAGACCAGGTAACGGGTGGCGGACCGGGCGTCGGGGGTGCCGGGATTACCGGCCGGTGCGAAGCGCATGACCACCCGACGCTAAGTGCCGGGCCGGGGCGGGCGCCAACCAGTTTCCGGCCACCCGGCCGGCCGGATCAGCGGTCGACCTGGGTGAAGTCCCAACTGTGCGGGGGGCGGGCGACCAGGGTGGCCGGCGGCTCCGGCAGGGCCCGGGGGCTGCTCCGCCACTTCGAGATGACCACCAGCCGGTGGTCGGTGGAGGAGAACACCTCGCTGGACAGGTGCAGCGGGTCGTGCTCGAACTCGGGCAGCGCGGTCTCGCAGACCCAGGTGATCAGGTCCGCGAAGCCGTACGGCTCGGCCTTCGCCTCCCACATCCGGACGATCACGTCGCTCCCTTCCGCCTCAGACGCTGACCACGGTCAGCGGCATCGCCGAGTCGGCGGGCAGGTCCAGGCGGCTGGGCGCGACGCCGGCGGCGACCAGGTGCGAGCCGAGCGCGGCCACCATCGCCCCGTTGTCGGTGCAGAGCCCCGGCCGGGGCGTACGCACCCGGATGCCGTGCTTCGCGGCCCGGTGCTCGGCCATCGCCCGCAGCCGGGAGTTGGCCGCCACCCCGCCGCCGATCACGAGGGTATCGATGCCGCTGGTCCGGCAGGCGTCCAGGGCCTTGCCGACCAGCACGTCGCAGACCGCCTCCTGGAAGGACGCGGCCACGTCGGCGACCGGGACCGGCTCGCCGGCCCGCTGCCGCGCCTCCACCCAGCGGGCCACCGCCGTCTTCAGGCCGGAGAAGGAGAAGTCGTACCGGTGCCCGGCCAGGTCCTTGGCGGCGGTCAGCCCGCGCGGGAAGGCGATCGCCGCGGGGTCGCCGGCGCGGGCCTCCCGGTCGATGAAGGGGCCGCCGGGGAAGGGCAGGCCGAGCAGGCGGGCCACCTTGTCGAACGCCTCGCCGGCCGCGTCGTCGATGGTCGAGCCGAGCGGGGTGACCTCCCGGGCGAGGTCGTCCACCCGCAGCAGCGAGGAGTGCCCGCCGGAGACCAGCAGGGCGATCGACGGCGCGGGCAGCGGGCCGTGCTCCAGGGTGTCCACCGCGACGTGCGCGGCCAGGTGGTTGACCCCGTACACCGGCTTCTCGGCGGCGACCGCGTACCCCTTGGCGGCGGCGACCCCGACGAGCAGCGCGCCGGCCAGGCCCGGCCCGGCGGTGACGGCGATCGCGTCGATGTCCGCGATCGTCACGCCGGCCTCGGTCAACGCCCGTTCCATGGTCGGCACGATGGCCTCCAGGTGGGCCCGGCTGGCCACCTCGGGCACCACGCCGCCGAACCGGGCGTGCTCCTCGACGCTGGAGGCCAGCGCGTCGGCGAGCAGGGTGTGCCCGCGGACGATGCCTACCCCGGTCTCGTCGCAGGAGGTCTCGATGCCGAGGATCAGGGGTTCGTCAGCCATGCTCGTCAGTCCTCGTTGCGCTGCATGACCAGCGCGTCGGTGTTGCTCGATTGGTAGTAGCCGCGACGCACGCCGATCGGCTCGAAGCCGTACGTCGCGTAGAGCCGCTGCGCCGCTGCGTTGTCGGCGGCCACCTCCAGCAGCGTGCTGCGCGCCCCGAGCCGGGCCGCCTCGGCGAGCAACGCCTCCAGCAGGAGGCGGCCGATGCCCCGCCGCTGGACGTCCCGGCGGACCGCGATGGTCTGCACCCAGGCCTCGTCGGGCAGGGCCACGGTCAGCCCGGCGTAGCCGAGCACCGTGCCGTCGTCGTCCACGGCCACCCGGTAGAAGTGCCCGTTGGCCAGCTCGTTCCAGAACATCGCCGGGGACCACTGGTCGGCGCCGAAGGCGTCCGCCTCGATCGGCAGCACCTGCTCGATGTGCCACCAGCGGAACCGGTCGAGGTGCAGGCCCGGCTCACTCCTCGCGCTCACGGCGCCACCTCTGTTCGCGACTGCGGGGCTCGCAGGCCCGGCTCGCTCCTCGCGCTCACGGCGCCACCTTTGTTCGCGACTGCGGGGCTCGCAAGCCCGGCTCACTCCTCGCGCTCACGGCGCCACCTTTGTTCGCGACTGCGGGGCTCGCAAGCCCGGCTCACTCCTCGCGCTCACGGGAGGACCGGCTTGTGGCCGGTGGCCGCGACGGCGTCCGGGCGGCGCAGGTAGAGCGGGGTGAGCGGCTCACCGGGGGCGCCCGCGCGGACCCGCTCGGCGGCGAGCCGGGCCAGCGCCGTCGCGTCCGGGTACCGCGGCTCGGCGCGGACCGGCAGACCGAGGACGTCCGCGTACCGGTGGGCGCCGTCACCGACCGCGACCGTGACGGCCAGTTCCCGGGCCCGCTCGGCGGCGACCGCCGGGGTGTCCACGTTCGGGCCGGCGATCCGCTGGCCGGCGCCGTCGTAGACGGCCCAGTAGATCTCGCGCCGGCGCGCGTCGCTCGCGGCCAGCACCGGCTCGCCGGCGGCCGCCGGGTGACCGATCGCGTCCAGCGAGCAGACCCCGTAGGTGGGGACGTCGAGCACCTGGCCCATGGTGGCGGCGGTGACCAGGCCGACCCGCAGCCCGGTGAACGGCCCCGGGCCGAGCCCGGCCACGATCGCGGCCAGGTCGGCGGGGCGGGCGCCGGCGTCGGCCAGCACCGCGTCGACCTGCGGGGCGAGCAGTTCGCCGTGCGCCCGGGCGTCGACGGTGCACCGCTGGGCGCGGGCCACCACGCCGTCCGCCGAGACCTCGACCAGGGCCGCGGTCACCGCGGGCGTCGAGGAGTCCACCACGAGTACGAGCACGGTAAGCCAGAGTAGCCGCCCTCCGGTCACCGCCGGTCACGGCCTGTCCCCAGGAGACGCCCACCGGTGAGCTGCTCGCCCGCCGCCCCCCGCTTGCACCCCGCGCGGAGCCGAGCCCGCCCACCCGCCGACCCGGCGGGCCGAGCCGGCGGGCTTCCCCCCGAGGCCGAGCCGGCCGCGCGAGAGCGGCCGCTCGGCCGGCGGGAGCGGGGTCGGCGGTGGGTCGGTGGGCGTCGCGGAGCGTGACGGGCGCCCAGCCGCCACCGAACTTTTTATCGGTATGCCGCAGAGGCATAAAGATGACGGAGAGGCATATCGCGGAAAAGTGCCCGTCCATCATTCAGGGATGCCTGACAGCAGACTGACCCGGCAGATCGCCGCCGCGCTGCGGGCCGAGCGGGAGCGCCGGGAACTCACCCAGCGGCGCCTGGCCGACCTGGCCGGGCTGAGCCAGGGCACGGTCGCCCGGATCGAGCGGGGCGACCGGGTGCCGAGCCTGCCGGTGGTGGAACGACTCTTCGCCGCGCTCGGGCGGCAGCTCCGGCTGGCGGTGGAGCCGCTGGACAGCCACCTCGACGCCGCGCTCGACGGCCTGGCCGGACGGCCGGTGGCGGAGCGGCTCGACGAGCTGGGGTTGGACCGGACGCTCGACGCCCTGGGCGAGCTGGCGTACGTGCTGACCGGGGCGACGGCGGCGCTGCTCCAGGGCGTCCCGCTACCCGTGGCGGCCGTCGAGGTCGCGGTGCGCTGGCGGGACGCGGCCCGCCTCACCGCCTTTCTCGAGCGGGAGTACGGGCTGCGATGGAATGCCCGCTGGGAGGAGTGGGGCGGGTTGCGGCTCGAGCCGGCGGAACCGGGCGAGCACCGCTGGCAGACCCGCCACGGCGAGCTGCGGGCCCGCATGTGCGACGAGCTGCCGGAGTCGGTCGAGGTCCGGCACGGCGACCGGAGCTACCGGGTCGAGCCGCTGATCGAGGTGGAGCTGACCGACCGGCGCGCCGCCGACCTGCTCCGCCGCCACCGGCAACGCCTCGGCACCGCGCCGGCCGCGCTCGGCTCAGCCCGCTGAAACCCGACGCCGCGCCAGCCGTCCGGTCAGCCGGCTGAGCGCTCCCAGTCGATGGTGGGCAGCCCGGCGTCGGCGAGGGCCTTGTTCGCGGCGCTGAACGGGCGGCTGCCCAGGAAGCCGCGCGGGTTCATCGGGCTCGGGTGGCCCGCCTCCAGCACCACGTGCCGCGGGTTGGTGACCAGGGTGGCCTTCTTGCGGGCGTACCCGCCCCAGAGCAGGAAGACCACCCGCTGGTCGAGGCCGTCCAGGGCCCGGATGGTCGCGTCGGTGAACTCCTCCCACCCCTGGTTGGCGTGCGAACCGGGGGTGGCCTCCCGGACGGTGAGCACCGAGTTGAGCAGCAGCACGCCCTGCGCGGCCCAGCCGTTCAGGTTGCCGCTGCGCGGCTTCGGCACGCCCAGGTCCTCCGCCAGCTCCTTGAAGACGTTGCGCAGCGACGGCGGCACCGTCACCCCCTCGCGCACGCTGAAACTCAGCCCGTGCGCCTGCCCCGCCTTGTGGTACGGGTCCTGCCCGAGGATCAGCACCCGGGTCTGCGCGGGGTCGCACAGCCGGTAGGCGGAGAACAGGTCCTCGACCGGCGGGAAGACGGTCCGGACGGCGTACTCCCGGGCGACGAACTGGGCGAGCGCCGCGGTGCGCGCCCGGTCCAGGTGCGGGGTGAGCACCGCGCGCCAGGCGTCGGGCAGCAGCGCCAGCAGGTCGAGGGTGGGAGCGTCGTCGGGCATCGGCAGCCTTTCAGCGGTCGGATCGGTCCCCGGCACTGTAGGCAGCCGGTACGACAGCCGTCAGTCCAGGGTGGCCAGCCGGCGCGCCCAGTCGCCACCGACCGGTTCCAGGCTCACCACCCGGGTGTCGTCGTCCCGCCGGTCGATCCGGACCCGCAGGTGGGCGTCGACCAACTGCTCCACCATGCCCTCGCCCCACTCCACCACGGTGACCGCCTCGTCGACCGAGGCGTCCAGGTCGAGGTCGTCGATCTCGGCGCGCGGGTCGGCGGACTCCCCCAACCGGTACGCGTCGGCGTGCACCAGGGTCACCCGGCCGCCCCGGGCCGGGTCGGGCCGGTGCACCCGGGCGATCACGAAGGTCGGCGAGGTGATGTCGCCGCGTACGCCCAGGCCGGCGCCGATGCCCTGGGTCAGCGCCGTCTTGCCGGCCCCGAGCGGGCCGCTGAGCAGCAGCAGGTCGCCCGCGCGCAGCAGCCCGGCCAGCCGGCGGCCGAAGTCGTGGGTGTCGTCGACCGTCTTCAGCTCCACCAGCACGGTCACAACGCCTCCAGGAACCGTCGCAGCGCCGCGTTCACCTCGTCGGCGTGCTCCAGCATCACCACGTGCCCACTGTCGTGGATCTTGACGAACTCGGCGTGCGGCAGCCGCCGGACGATCTCCTCGGAGTGGGTCACCGGCGTGATCATGTCCTTGTCCCCCACGATCACCAGCACCGGCGTACCGGCCAGCGCGGCCAGCGCCGGGAACCGGGAGTGGGTGGCCAGGGTCCGCAGATACCGGGTGACCGTGTCGGCGGAGGTACGCGAGTTCATCGTCTCGACGTACGAGACCAGGGCGGCGCTCGGCTTCGGGGTGCCGAAGCCGTACTTGCGGGTGAGCAGCCAGGCGACGTTGGAGGTGGACTGCCGCGCCTTGTCGATCACCGTGCCGCCGTACCGGGTGGCGTTGCTCATCATGTAGAGCACCGGCGCGCCGACCCGGCCGAGCAGCGCCGGGGCGACCAGCTTGGTCTCGGCGAGCAGGCCGCCCGAGGTGGCCATCAGCACGGTGCCGACCACCCGGTCGCCGAACAGCTCCGGGTACAGCTCGGCCAACGCCATGATCGTCATCCCGCCCATGGAGTGGCCGACGAGCACCAGCGGACCCTCCGGAACCACCTCGTCGATCACCCGACGCAGCGTCCCGCCCAGCGTGGCCAGGTCGTAGTCACCGGTCTCCAGCCGCCCCGACCGGCCGTGCCCGGGCTGGTCGTACGCGACGACCCGGTAGTCACCCCGGGCGGCGAGCATCTTGCGCTGGAAGTGGAACGTCCCCATGTCCAGGCAGAAGCCGTGCACCAGCACCACCGTCGGGTGCCCGGCGACCGGCCGGGTCGGCTCGACCACCTCCACCTGGATGTCGGTGCCGTCCGGCATCTCCACCAGGAACGCCCGGTCGTACGGCTGCTGGTCGAAGACCTCGCCGGCGTACCGGTCGGTGGGGTCGTTCTTGAACCGGCGGACCAGGACCCGCTCGCTCACCACGCCGGCGGCGAGCCCCGCGGCGGCGACGCCGACGGCGGCGCCGACCACCCCGGCCACCCGGCCGGCGGCGGTCCGCGGCCGGGGCACCCGGAACCGCGGACTCACGGTGCCTCCTTTGTTCGCGACTGCGGGGCTCGCAACCCCGGCTCACTCCTCGCGCTCACGGCCGTTCGCCGTCGTAGACCCGGGGCACCCGCACACCACCGAAGCGGGTGACGATCTCGTAGTTGATGGTGCCGACCGCCTCGGCCCAGTCGTCGGCGGTGGGCTCGCCGTCGGCACCGCTGCCGAAAAGGGTCGCCACGTCCCCGGCGGCCACCTCGTCGTCGCCGCAGTCGATCACGAACTGGTCCATGCAGACCCGGCCGGAGATCGTCCGCCGCTTGCCGGCGAGCTGGACCGGGCCGGTGTTCGAGGCGTGCCGGGGCACCCCGTCGGCGTAGCCGAGCGGGACCACGGCCAGGTTGCTCTCGGCCTCGGTGAGATAGGTGTGGCCGTAGGAGACGCCGGTGCCGGGCGGGACCCGCTTGGTGAGCAGCACCCGGGCCCGGGCGGTCATCGCCGGGCGCAGCCCGAACTGCTCGCCCGCGACCGGCGACAGGCCGTAGACGGCCAGACCGGGCCGGACCAGGTCGAAGTGGGTGTCCGGGCGGGTCAGGGTGGCGGCCGAGTTGGCCAGGTGCCGGTAGCGGGGACGCAGGCCGGCCCGTTCCACCATCTCCAGCCCTTCGTGGAAGACGGCCAGCTGGCGGTCCGTGGTGGGGTGGCCGGGCGAGTCGGCGTACACGAAGTGGCTCCACACCCCGACCACCTCGACCAGGCCGTCGGCCTGGGCCTTCGCGGCAGCCTCCAGCAGCGCCGGCCAGTCGGCGACGGTGGCGCCGCCGCGCGACAGCCCGGTGTCGATCTTCAGGTGGATCCGCGCCGGGCGGTCCGCCCGCCGGCCCGCCTCGATCATCTCGTCGAGCTGGGCGAGGCTGGCGCAGCCCAGGTCCACGCCGACCGCGACGCCGTCGTGCAGCGGCAGGCCCGGGGCGAGCAGCCAGGCCAGCACCGGCGCGCTGACGCCCTGCTGGCGCAGGGCGAGCGCCTCGTCGAGGGTGCACACCCCGAGCCAGTCGGCGCCCGCGTCGAGGGCCGCCCGGGCGGCCGGCACCATGCCGTGGCCGTAGCCGTCGGCCTTCACCACCGCCATCAGCTCAGCGCTGGTGCCCGACTTGAGCCGGGCCACGTTCTCCCGGATCGCGTCCAGGTCGACGCGCACCTCCGACTGCCACATGCTCCCAGCCTACTTCCGCCGGTGATCTCCGTGGCCCTGAGCCGCGCGGCCGGGCCGGCCGGTGGCGCGGTCAGCCCAGGCCGGCGATCACCGGGCGGAGGGCGGTCGCCACGTCGGGCGCGGTCACCGGACCGCCGCGGGCCGCCTCCCGGCCGGCCAGCCCGTGCAGGTACGCCGCCCCGGCCGCGGCCCGCTCGGGCGCCAGCCCGGCGGCGAGCAGCGAGCCGAGCAGCCCGGCCAGCACGTCCCCGGTGCCCCCGGTGGCCAGCGCCGGGGTGCCGGTCGGATTGACGTACGCCCGGCCGTCCGGGGTGGCGATGATCGTGCGGTCCCCCTTGAGCAGCACCACGGCGTTCATCCAGGCGGCCAGCCGCTGCGCCGCCGCCACCCGGTCCGCCCCCGGAGTCTCGCCGCAGAGCCGGGCGTACTCCCGGTCGTGCGGGGTCACCACGATCGGGGCGTCCCGGTCCCGCAGCCGGTCGGCCATCTTGCCGTCGACCAGCAGGGTGAGCGCGTCCGCGTCGAGCACCACCGGCACCGGGGCGGCCAGCACCGCGCGCAGCTCGGCCACGGACTCCTCGCCGGTGCCCAGCCCGGAGCCGCAGACCCAGGCCTGCACCCGGCCCGCGTCGGCGACCCGCCCGGTGGCGATCACCGACGGATGCTGGTGCAGCACCTCCGCCCGGGCGCCGCCCGCGTACCGGACCATGCCGGTGGGGCCGGCCAGCGCGCCGCCCACGGAGAGCACCGCCGCGCCCGGATAGGTGGCCGAGCCGGTCGCCACCCCGACCACCCCCCGGCTGTACTTCTCCGACGACGGGCCGAGCCGGGGCCACCAGTCGATGACGTCCGACCGTTCGACGACGCGCAGCGCCGGCGCCGCCCGCAGCCACGGGCCCAGACCGATGTCGACCAGCTCGACATGGCCGGCGAGCGTGGCGGCCGGGCCGACCACCAGGGCCGGCTTCAGCGCGCCGAAGGCCACCGTCACGTCGGCGGGCACCGCGCAGGGCCGGCCGGAGTCGGTCAGCGGCACGTGGCCGGTGTCCACCACCACGCCGCTGGGCACGTCGACCGCGACCACCGTGGCGCGCGCGCCGTCCCGTCCGATCCGCCCGGCCAGGCTCGCGGCGAGCTGGTCGGCGGTCTCCCGCAGCCCACCGGTGCCGCCGATCCCCACGATGCCGTCGAGCACCAGGTCCACCACGGCCGGCGGCCGGTCGACCACCCGCCCACCGGCGGCCCGGAACGCGGCCAGCCCTTCGGCGTGTGCCCGGCCCGGGGTGAGCAGCAGGGCGGCGACCGCCGCGCCCCGCCGGGCCAGCCGCGCGCCCGCGTAGAGCGCGTCGCCGCCGTTGTCCCCGGAGCCGACCAGCAGCAGCACCCGGGCGCCGTAGACCCCGCTCGCGGCACCGCGGCCCGGCCGGTGCGGGGCGAAGCGGTCGGTGAGCAGCAGCGCGCACCGGCGGGCCAGCCCGGCGGCGGCCCGCTGCATCAGCGTCCCGGGCGGGAGGGTGGCCATCAGGCCGGCCTCCGCCGCACGTACGTCCGCGACCCGCCACACCGGTCCCATGCCACCCCGTCCCGTCGGTATCCCTCCGGTCGGGCCAGCCGGCCCGCCGGTCGACTCAGCGTTCCGCGACCACCATCGCCGAGGCGATCCCGCCGTCGTGCGACAGCGACAGATGCCAGTGGTTGATCCCGCGCTCGGCCGCGGCGGCCGCCACCGTGCCGGCGACGGTCAGCCAGGGCCGGCCGGCCGGGTCCGCCACCACCTCGCAGTCGTGCCAGTTCAGCCCGGCCGGCGCCCCGAGCGCCTTGGCCACCGCCTCCTTGGCCGCGAAGCGGGCGGCCATCGACTCCGCCGAGCGCGGGTGACCGGTGCGGGTGTAGCGCTCCGTCTCGGTGAACAGGCGATCGGCGAGCAGCGGCGTGCGCGCCAGGGACCGGGCGAACCGGTCCACCAGCACCACGTCGATGCCGACAGCCACGATCACGAGGCTCACCCTACCGGCGGCGGGAGCCGCACATTAGCCGCCGGGCACGCCGGGGGCAACGCCCTGTGGAGAACCGCCGGTACGGCCGCCGGCCGCCGTCCACAGGGCCGGCCGGGGTGCTCCCGCGCCACCTAGCGTCCCCGGTGTCCGTTCCGCTCCCGCCGGCCGCCGCGCCGGCGGCCCGTCGCCCCCGGGGAGGGCTTCGATGTCCGAGGAGCCGTTGACCGTCGAGCCGGAGCTGCTCCGCGCGGTGGCCCGGGAGCTGGGCGACGACGCGTACCGGCTGGCGCACGGGCTGGCCGCCGCGCCGGGTCTGCTCGTCCCGGCGGACGGGTGGCGGGCCGGGGCGGCGCTGGCCGACCTGGAGGCGGCGGTGCACCGCTGGTGCGGGTCGTTGGCCGCCCGGCTGGCGCGGACCGCCGACGCGGTCCGCACCGCCGCCGACGGCTACGAGGCGGTCGACGAGCGGGCCGCCGCCCGGCTGACCGGGATCCCCCGGTGACCGGCCCGGCCACCCCGGTCGGATACGCCCAGCTCTGGCGGGCCGACCCGGCCGGCTGGTCGGCCGCCGGGGCGGCCTGGCGGGCGCTCACCGATCCGCTCCGGCACCGGGCCGACGCGCTCGACGCCCGGGCCGCCGCGCTGCGGCCCGGCTGGTCCGGCGGGGCGGCCACCGGCGCGCAGGGGCGGCTCGGCGGGCTCCGGACCGACCTGACCGACGTGCTGCCCGCGCTGCTGGAGGTCGACCAGACGCTGGCCGAGCTGGCCGCCCGGCTGCGAGTGGCGAAGGCCCGGCTCGCCGCCGCCGTGGCGCACGCCGAGGCGGGCGGCCTGTCGATCGACCGGACGGGCGCGGTCCGCCCCGGTCCGGGCCGTCCCCGGCCGCAGGCCGGTCCCGCGGTGGTCCAGGTCGCCGCCGAGGTACGCGGCGCGCTGGCGCTGGCCGGCGCGGCGGACCGGGAGGCCGCCGGCCGGCTGACCGGGTTGGCGACGGCCGCGGTGACCGGCTGGGTGAGCGTGCCGCCCGCCTGGCGGCCGCCGCCGGGGGCCACCCCCGCCGAGGTGAGCCGCTGGTGGTCCGGGCTCACCCCGGCCGAGCGGCGGTGGCTGGTCCGGCACGAGCCGGCCCGGGTGGGTGGTCTCGACGGGGTGCCGGTGGCGGCCCGGGATCAGGCCAACCGGCTGCTGCTGGCCGAGCGGCGGGCGGAGCTGGCGGCCCGGCGTCGCCGGCTGCTGCGCCCGGTGCCGTCGGGGCCGGCCGAGCTGGCCCGGCTGGCCGGGCTCACCCGGGTCGAGGCGGCCCTGCGCGGCCTCGACGGGCTCGCCGAGCGGCTGACCGCGCGGGGGGACCCGCGCGCCTACCTGCTCGGGCTCGACCCGGCGGCGGACGGGCGGGCGGTGGTGGCGCTGGGCAACCCGGACCGGGCGGGCGCCGTGCTGACGTACGTGCCGGGGATGACCGCGGACCTCGCCGACGCCCCGGGTGAGCTGGGCCGGGCCGCCCGGGTGCTGGACCGGTGCGCCGCGCTCGCCCCGACCGAGGAGGCCGCGGCCGTGCTCTGGCTGGACTACGACGCCCCGGACTTCCTGACCGAGGCGTCCGGTGCCCGGCAGGCCGAGGAGGCCGGCCCCGCCCTGCACCGGTTCCAGGAAGGGCTGCGCGCCTCGCACGACGCCCCGCCGGCCCGGCAGACCGTGCTCGGGCACAGCTACGGCTCGCTGGTGGTCGGCGCCGCCGCCCGCGACCACGGGCTCAGCGCCGACGCGCTGGTCTTCGTCGGCTCCCCCGGCGTCGGGGTCGACCACGCCGCCGAGCTGCGGATGCCGCCCGGCCAGGTGTGGTCCGCCACCGCGCCGGACGACGTGATCCGGCTGACCCGGCCGCCGGAGGAACTGGCCCGCCGGGCCGTGCTGGCCGGTACGCCGCTCGGCCCGGTGCTGGCCGTGCTGCCCGGTGACCACGAGCTCTGGTTCGGCCGGGACCCGAGTGACCCGCGCTTCGGCGGCCGGAGTTTCCCCAGCGGCCGGCACGGCCACACCGGCTACTGGGACCCGGGCAACCCGGCGCTGGACGGGATGGCCCGGATCGTGCTCGGCCGATGACCGCGCCCCGCGCACCCGGCCCGGCCGGGCAGCCCGCGCCGGACCCGCACGCGCCCCGCACACCCGGCCTCTGCGGGCGGCCCGCGCCGGATGCGCGCGGGCCCCGCCACCGGCGTCCGGCGGCGGGGCCTGGGCGGGGTCGACTACTCGACGGTGACCGACTTGGCCAGGTTGCGCGGCTGGTCGACGTCGTGGCCGCGGGCGGCGGCGATCTCGGCGGCGAGCACCTGCAACGGCACCGTGGTCACCAGGGGCGCCAGCAGCGTCGGCGTGCGCGGCACGTAGATCAGGTGGTCGGCGTAGCGGACCACCGCCTCGTCGCCCTCCTCCGCGATCACGATGGTGCGGGCGCCCCGCGCGCGCACCTCCTGGATGTTGGAGACGACCTTGTCGTGCAGCATGCCCCGGCCGACCGGCGAGGGCACGATGCAGATGACCGGGGTGCCCTTGTCGATCAGGGCGATCGGGCCGTGCTTCAGCTCGCCGGCGGCGAAGCCCTCGGCGTGCATGTACGCCAGCTCCTTGAGCTTGAGCGCGCCCTCCAGGGCCACCGGGTAGCCGACGTGCCGGCCGATGAACAGCACGGTCGGCTCGGACTTCAGCTCCCGGGCCAGCTCCCGGACCGGCTCGATCCGGTCCAGCAGCTCGCGCAGCTTGCCCGGCATCTCCTGGAGCTGGGCCACCACCGCGCCCACCTCGTCGGCGAACTTGATCCCGCGCACCTGGGCCAGGTGCAGGCCGATCAGGTAGCAGGCGACGAGCTGGGTGAGGAACGCCTTGGTGGAGGCGACCGCGATCTCCGGGCCGCCGTGGGTGTAGAGGACGGCGTCGGACTCGCGCGGGATGGTGGAGCCGTTGGTGTTGCAGATGGCCAGCACCCGGGCCTTCTGCTCCTTGGCGTGGCGCAGCGCCATCAGGGTGTCCATGGTCTCGCCGGACTGCGAGATCACCACGATCAGGGTGGACCGGTCCAGCACCGGGTCGCGGTAGCGGAACTCGCTGGCCAGCTCGACCTCGCAGGGGATCCGGGTCCAGTGCTCGATGGCGTACTTGGCGACCAGGCCGGAGTGGTAGGCGGTGCCGCAGGCGACGATGAAGATCTTGTCGACGTCGCGCAGGTCCTGCTCGCTGAGGCGGACCTCGTCGAGGGCGATCTCGCCGGTCTCGGTGAGCCGGCCGAGCAGCGTGTCGGCGATGGCCTGCGGCTGCTCCTCGATCTCCTTGAGCATGAACCAGTCGTAGCCGCCCTTCTCGGCGGCGGAGGAGTCCCAGTCGATGTGGAAGTCCTTGCCTGCGGCGGGCTGCCCGGCGAAGTCGGTGATCTCGATGTCGTCCGGGGTGATCAGGACGATCTGGTCCTGACCCAGCTCGACCGCGTCGCGGGTGTGCTCGATGAACGCCGCCACGTCGCTGGCGAGGTAGTTCTCCCCGTCGCCCCGGCCGACGACCAGGGGCGAGTTGCGCCGGGCGCCGACCACCGCGCCGGGGATGCCGGCGTCGGCGGCGAGCAGCGTGAAGGCGCCCTCCAGCCGCTGGCAGACCACCCGCATGGCGGAGGCGAGCAGCTGCGGGCTGTCCGCCTCGCCGGCCGAGCGCAGGTCGGCCAGCGCCCGGGCGAGCAGGTGGGCGGCGCACTCGGTGTCGGTGTCGCTGGCGAACTCGACGCCGTCGGCCTCCAGCTCGGCGCGGAGCTTGGCGAAGTTCTCGATGATGCCGTTGTGGATCACGGCGACCCGGCCGTCGGGCGACAGGTGCGGGTGGGCGTTGCGGTCGGTCGGGCCGCCGTGGGTGGCCCACCGGGTGTGGCCGATGCCGGTGGTGCCGTCGCCGATGCCGATCGGGCTGGCGGCGCAGTCCTCGGGGTTGTCGGCCGCCCGCTCGGAGAGGACCTTCTCCAGGTTGGCCAGCTTGCCGGCCTTCTTCTCGATCAGCAGCTCGTCCTCGCAGACGACGGCCACGCCGGCCGAGTCGTAACCGCGGTATTCCAGCCGCCGCAATCCGTCCAGCACGATGCCGAGCGCCGGGCGCGCGCCGGCGTAACCCACGATTCCACACATGGTCCGCAGCCTAACCCAGTTTCGCTCATCGCGCGTGCTCGGAAGCCCGGTAAACGATCACAGAATTTGAGCGAACCGGTGAGCGGAGGACGAGGATCGGACAAACCACTCGAACGCCCCGGCCGGCCAGCCGCGCGGCGGCGGATCGACGGCCGGCGGCCCGGCGGAGCCCTCGGGGGACGCCTCGCGCGGGTACCCGCGAATGGCGGCCCGGCCCTACATTGAAGGCCCTGGTCGGGCCGACCGGCCCCGACCCGCCCGTCCCGCGGTCGTCCGCGCCGTCCCCCCTGCGAGCTGAGCCCGATGTCCGAGACGACCCCGACCCCCGAGCCGGGCCAGCACAGCGGCCCGAGCGATCCCGCCGCCTCGCCGGCCGCCCCGGAACCCACGACCTGGACGCCGCCGGACCCGCTCAGCGCCCCGGAGCCCTGGGCCCCGCCGGCCCCCTGGACCCCGACCCCCTGGACCCCGAGCCAGTGGCAGGCACCGGGATCGACCCCGGACGCCGCCGGAGCGACCGGGCAGCCCGGCGCCGAGCCGCCGGCCAGGCCGGGACCGCCCGGCGCGCCGGCGGCACCCGCCGGCTGGACGCCGGCACCGGGGCCGGGCGGCTGGCCCGCAGAGCCCGGGCCGGGCGGCTGGCCCGCGCCGAGGGCGGGCGGTCCGGGTGCCCCGGCGGGCCCGCCGCCGCCCGGCGGCTCCCCGCCCGCGCCGATCTGGTCCGGCGGCGCGCCCGGTTCGGGCTGGCCCCCGGCCGGCTACCCACCGCCGTACGCGTACCCCACGCCGGCCCGGGGCCGCTCCGCCAGCGGAAGGGTGGTGGCCGTCGTGGTGACCGTGGTCGTCGCCGTGGTGCTCGCCTTCTGCGGCTGCATCGGGCTGGGCGTGCTCGGCAGCTTCCTGGACGACCCGGGCGCCTCCGGCGAGCCGTACCACCCGCAGTTCGACGGGCCCGACGCCGACCCGACCGACGAGCCGGCCGAGGACGCGGCACCGGCCCCCGCCACCACCCCCTCCGGCGGGCCCGGCCGGTTCACCGTGCTGTACGAGGTCACCGGCACGGGCGCGGCGAACGTCGAGTTCTACGACGCCAACGGCGTCTTCCGCCACGTCAACCGGGTAGCGCCGCCCTGGCGGCTGGCGTTCACCGCCAACGACCGGAAGCAACTGCAGATCGTCGCCCTGGCCGCCGACCAGCGCAACGACGGGGTGACCTGCCGGATCACCATCAACGGCACGGTCGTCTCCCGGGATTCGAGCGCGACGGGAGGCATGGCGAGCTGCTTCGGCTCGTGACGACCCGGCGGTCGTACGGCATCCGCGCCGGCCCGTAGGCTGGCCGGCGTGACCACGACCGATCCGCTGGTGGCCCGGATGCGGCCGTTCGGCACCACCGTCTTCGCCGAGATGTCCGCGCTGGCCGTCCGCACCGGCGCGGTCAACCTCGGGCAGGGTTTCCCCGACACCGACGGCCCGCCGGAGATGCTCGCCGCGGCCGCCGAGGCGCTGCGCTCCGGCCACAACCAGTACCCGCCGGGCCCGGGCATCCCGGCCCTGCGCGCGGCCGTCGCGGCTCACCAGCGGCGGTTCTGGGGACTGGCGTACGACCCGGACGGCGAGATCGTGGTGACGGCGGGCGCCACCGAGGCGATCGCCGCGGCCATCCTCGCCCTCTGCGAACCCGGCGACGAGGTGGTCTGCTTCGAGCCCTACTACGACTCGTACGCGGCCTCGATCGCCCTGGCCGGCGCGGTCCGGCGGCCGGTCACGCTGCGCCCCGGCGCCGACGGCCGGTACGCCTTCGGCCCGGCCGAGCTGCGCGCGGCGTTCGGGCCGCGGACCCGGCTGGTGCTGCTCAACTCGCCGCACAACCCGACCGGCAAGGTCTTCACCCCGGACGAGCTGGCGCTGGTCGCCGAGCTGTGCCAGGAGCACGACGCGTACGCGGTCACCGACGAGGTGTACGAGCACCTGGTCTTCACCGACGCCGCCGCGCCGCACGTGCCGCTGGCCACGCTGCCCGGCATGCGGGAGCGGACGCTGCGGATCTCCTCGGCCGGCAAGACGTTCTCCTGCACCGGCTGGAAGGTCGGCTGGGTGAGCGGCCCCGCACCGTTGGTCAGCGCGGTGCTACGGGTGAAGCAGTTCCTCACCTTCGTCAACGCCGGGCCGCTGCAACCCGCCGTCGCGGTGGCGCTCGCCCTGCCGGACGCCTACTTCACCGACTTCCGGGACAGCCTGCAACGCCGCCGCGACCGGCTCGTCGCCGGCCTGGCGGACGCCGGGTTCGACGTGCTCACCCCGGAGGGCACCTACTTCGTCACCGCCGACGTGACCCGGCTGGGCGGGCGGGACGGGGTGGAGTTCTGCCGGTCGCTGCCGGAGCGGTGCGGGGTGGTGGCCGTACCGACCCAGGTCTTCTACGACGACGCGGAGGCGGGACGGCGGCTGGTCCGGTTCGCCTTCTGCAAGCGTCCCGAGGTGCTCACCGAGGCCGTCGCCCGGCTGCGCGAGCTGAAGGAGGGCCGATGACCGACGGGTACGCCGACCGGCTGCGCCGGATCAGCGCGCAGCGCGGCTGCGACACGCTGCTCTCCGGGACCCGGCCGGCCTCGGTGCCGGAGCAGTTGGCGGCGCTCGGTGCCATCGCCGGCGGCACCGCGCTGCCGGACAGCTACGGCGAGGGCGGGGCGGTCGAGGAGCTGGAGGGCCGGGTCGCCGAGCTGCTCGACGTCGAGGCGGCGGTCTTCTTCCCCACCGGGACGATGGCCCAGCAGGTGGCGATGCGCCTCGGCGCCGAGCTGACCGGCCGGGACAGCGTCGGCCTGCACCCGCTCAGCCATCCGCTGGTGCACGAGCGGGACGCCTACGCGGTGCTCGGCGGCCTGCGGGCGGTGCGGACCACGGCGGCGCCCCGCAACCCGACGGCCGAGGAGGTCGCCGCGCTCGACGAGCCGATCGGCACGCTGCTGCTGGAGCTTCCGCTGCGCGACGCCGGGTTCGTGCTGCCGAGCTGGGACGAGCTGGTGGCGGTGGTCGGCGCGGCCCGGCAGTGGGGCGCCCGGGTGCACCTGGACGGGGCCCGGCTCTGGGAGTCCACCGTCCACCTCGGACACTCGGCGGCCGAGGTCGCGGCCCTGGCCGACAGCACGTACGTCTCGTTCTACAAGTCCCTGGGTGGCCACTCGGGCGCGGCCCTGGCCGGCGACGCCGAGCTGGCCCGGTACGCCCGTGCCTGGCGGCACCGGTACGGCGGGAACCTGTTCCAGCAGTGGCCGGCCGCGCTGGCCGCGCTCGGCGGGCTGGCGCGCGAACTGCCCCGGCTGCCCGGGTACGTGGCCCACGCGAAGGTGGTCGCCGCCGCGCTGGCCGCGCTGCCCGGCGCGCGGGTCCATCCGGCTCCCCCGCACACCCATCAGTTCCGGCTCTGGCTGCCGCATCCGGCGGAGGCGCTCAACGCGGCCAACCTCGCCCTCGCCGAGGAGGAGCGGGCGTGGTTCGTCGCCGGCTGGCGGGACACCGAGGTGCCCGGCCTGGCGCTGGCCGAGGTGACCGTCGCCGGTCCGGCGCTGGAACTGGGCCCCGACCAGATTCTCGACCTGGCCGACCGGTTCCTCCGCCGGCTCCCGCCCGCCTGACGCCCTCCCACGCCGGCCCGGCCGCGGAGGCCCGCCGGACCGCCGGACCGCCCCGCGGACCGGTGGGCCGCGTTCGCGGTCAGCCGGCGGCCTGGGCGGGACCGCTCGCCGGCCTCGGCGCGTTGCCCGTGGACGGGCTGCCGGTGAGCGTGGCGAGCAGCGCGCCGCCGTCGGCGAGCAGCACCGCCTCGGCGTCGTCGACGAAGGCGAGGTCCGCCTCGACGTGCCGGCTCGCCGCCGCGAGCAGCAGCCCGACCACCGGATCGCCGGTCCGGCGGCGCAGGCCGTCGAGGTTGCGCAGCTCGCGCATCAGGTGGCCGCGCTGGTTGGTGAGGACGGTGCGCACCGTCGCCGCCTCGCCGGACCGGGCGGCGGCGGTGATCTTCAGGAAGAAGTCGTCCCGGAAGCCGCCGCTGCGCGGGCTCGGTTCGGCGAGCCAGCGGTCCAGTTCGGCCCGGCCGGCCTCGGTGATCTCGTAGACCACCCGGTCCGGCTTCACCGGCTGGGCGTGCCGCTCGGCCACCACGAGGTCGTCCCGGGAGAGCCGGTCGAGGATCTGGTAGAGGTGCCCGATGTTGAGTGGGCCCCACTGCGGGCCGACCGCCGCCTCGAAGGCGCCTTTCAGCTCGTAGCCGTAGCTGGGACCGCGGGCGAGCAGGGCCAGGACCGCGTGCTGGATCGCCACCGTCTCCTCCGATCCGGTACCGGACAGGCGCCCCGAGGGGCCTTGCATTGTCACAATGTATCGCGCACAGTGTGAGTCAGCACACGGGGAGGCGCGAATGTTCCATGTCATCTGGGGGCAGCTTCGTGGCCGTGCGGGGCGGTCGGTGGCGCTGCTGGTCGGGGTGCTGGTGGCAACCACCGGCTTCACCGTGCTGACCGGCGCCACCACGACCTCCCGGCTCGAGGTCACCGGCACGGTCGAACGGAACACCGGGGCGGCGTACCAGATTCTGGTCCGTCCCAAGGGGACGCGCACCCCGCTGGAGGTCGAGCGGCGGCTGGTCCGCCCCAACTATCTCTCCGGCCTCTTCGGTGGCATCACCACCGCCCAGTACGAGCAGGTCAGGGCGGTGGACGGCGTCGACGTGGCCGCGCCCATCGCGATGCTGGGCCACTCCACGGCGCCGGTGCCCATGTCGTTCGACGTCACCGACGCGGTGGACCGCGGCCTGGACCGGCAGGTGATCCGGGTCGACCCCACCTTCGTCGCCGAACGCGGCCTCTCCACCGCGCCGGCCAAGCCGCGCTACGTGTACGTGACGAAGCACCGCCTCATCTACCCCCGCTTGGAAGGCGACCTCTCGGCGCAGACGGTGCCGTACACCGACGGCCGGTCGTACCCGTGGGACGACCTGTGCGGGCCCGTTCCGCGGGAGGTGTTCCCGGGCGGGGTGAGCCGTCCGATCTGCGATCCGATGTTCGGCGGGCTGCAGGGCAGTCCGGCCACGCTCTCCGAGCGGCAGGTGTGGAGCCTGGACTCGGTACGGCTGCTGCCGGACGGCCGGTTCGAGGCGGCCAACGGGCTGCTCGCGCCGGGCAACGCTCCGACCACCACCGACCGCCTGGTGCTCAGCTATCAGCTGACCGTGCCGTTGCTGGTCGCCGCCGTCGATCCGGGCGCCGAGAACCGGCTCGTGGGACTGGACGCCGCGGTGGTCAGCGGCCGGCCGGTCCGCGCCGACGACCCGGTGGCCGAGAGCCGGGGCGGCACGTTGGTCACCCAGACCGCGCCGGCGCTCGTCACCAACCGTCCCTTCTTCGACAGCACGGTGCGGGTCCGGTTCACCCGGCTGCCCACGGCCCGGCCGGCCACCGTGCCGGCCATCGACCTCGAGCAGACCCTGAACCGCGCCACCGGGGTCCCGGCCGGCTCCGGTGCGGTCGACGCCGGCGCCGCCTACCAGGCCCAACTGGCGAAGGGCGTCGCCGGGGACGCCTGCTGCCGCGGCCAGCTCCAGCGGGTCATCCAGGCCGGCCCGGTGACCTATCGCGAGCTGCCGGACGGCACCCTGCGCGCCGACGCGGTGCCGCCCGCCGACCCCGAGGTCTACGGCACCCAGTTCACCTACAACTTCCTGCCCCGGCCCTGGCTGGCCGAGGACACCGGCTTCCGGCCGATCCGGGCCCTCGCCGGCAAGGAGGGCGGCGCGGCCACGCGGTACCACCAGTGGCAGGCCGTCGGGGTGTTCGACCCGGAGAAGCTGGCCGGCTTCAGCGACCTGGGCGCGGTCCCGCTGGAGGCGTACGAGGCGCCGCGCGCCGAGGGCGCGGACGAACGCAGCCGCACCACGCTCGGCGGCCAGCCCTTGGAACCGAGCGGCAATCCGGCCGGCTACCTCTCGGTGCCGCCGCTGGTGCTCCTCAACCTCGCCAACGTCCCGAAGATGCTGGCGGACAGCAACAGCCCGCAACGCGCCGCGCCGATCAGCGCGATCCGGGTGCGGGTCGCCGGCGTGGCGGGATACAGCAAGCAGGCCGCGGAACGGGTCCGGCTGATCGCCGAGCAGATCAACCGGTCGACCGGCCTGGACGTCGACATCACGCTGGGCTCGTCGGCCGCCCCGCAGACCGTGGAGCTGCCGGCCGGCGCGTTCGGCCGCCCCGACCTGCGGTTGACCGAGAACTGGTCGGCGCTGGGGGTCGCCTCGACCATCGTCCAGGCGGTGGACCGCAAGAGCGCCGTGCTGTTCCTGCTGGTGCTGGTGGTCTGTGTGCTCTTCCTCGGCAACGCCGTCTCCGCCGCCGTCCGGGACCGCCGCTCCGAACTGGCGGTGCTGGCCTGCCTCGGATGGCCGGCCCGCCGGATCGGAGCCCTCATCCTCGGCGAGGTCGCCCTGCTCGGCCTCGCCGCCGGGCTGCTGTCGCTCGGGCTCGCCGTTCCGCTCGGCGCCGCCCTCGGCATCGGCGTCGACTGGCGGCGGGCGTCGCTCGCCGTACCGGTGGCGCTGCTGCTGGCGCTGGCCGCCGGCCTGGCGCCCGCGCTGCGGGCGGCCCGCGCCCATCCGGCCGCCGCGCTGCGCCCACCGGTGGCGACCGCCCGGTGGGTACGCCGGCCGCGCACCCTGCCCGGCCTGGCCCTGGTGAACCTGGTCCGCACTCCCGGGCGGACCCTGCTCGGCGCGGGTGCGCTGGCCATCGGGGTGGCCGCGCTGACGCTGGTGGCCGCCGCCGCGTACGCCTTCCGCGGCGCCATCGTCGGCAGCCTGCTCGGCGACACCGTGTCGCTCGGTGTGCGCGGCGCCGACACTCTCGCGGCCGTGGCCACGGTCCTGCTCGGGGCGGCGGCGGTCGCCGACGTCCTCTACCTGAACATCCGGGACCGCGCCGCCGAGCTGGCCACGTTGCGCGCCACCGGCTGGACCGACGCCGCGCTGGGCCGCCTGATCGGCTACGAGGGCTTCGCACTCGGGGCGCTTGGCGCGCTCACCGGCGCCGGCCTCGGGCTCGGCGGCGCGGCCTGGCTGGTCGGCGAGCTGCCGGCGGCGCTGGTGACGGTGGCCGCCGTCGTGGCGCTGGCCGGCGTGCTGGCCACCTGCCTGGCGGCGCTCGTCCCGGCCGCGCTGCTGCGCCGCCTTCCCACCGCACGACTGCTGGCAGAGGAGTGACCATGGATGCGACGACGGGCAGTACGGTGCACACCGCCGGGCTGGTCCGGCAGTTCCGCAGCGGCACCGAGCGGCTCACCGCCGTCGACGACGTGTCGCTGGAGATCGCGCCGGGATCGGTGGTGGCGCTGACCGGGCCGAGCGGCTCGGGCAAGTCCACGCTGCTGCACCTGATCGGTGCGATCGAGCAGGCGGACCGGGGCACGGTGACGGTGGACGACGTGGAGGTCACCGGCCTGCGCCGGGCCGCGCTGGCCCGCTACCGGCAGCGGGTCGGTTTCGTCTTCCAGCGCTACCACCTGCTGCCGGCGCTGACCGTGCTGGACAACGTGATCGCGCCGGTGCTGCCCCGCCGGGGCCGCGCCGACCACGCGGTCCGCGCCCGGGAACTGCTGGACGCGGTCGGGCTCGCCGGCCGGGAACGCGCGCTGCCCGCCCAGCTCTCCGGCGGCCAGCAGCAGCGGGTGGCGATCGCCCGGGCGCTGATGGGCGCGCCCCGGCTCCTGCTGGCCGACGAGCCGACCGGCAACCTCGACTCGACGACCGGCACCCAGATCCTCGACCTGCTGCTCGACCTGCGCGACCGGCACGGCATGACGGTCCTGCTGGCGACCCACGAACGCGCCATCGCCGCCCGGTGCGACCGCCTGATCCGTCTCGCCGACGGTCGGGTCGTGGAGGACATCGACCTCACCGACGGGGAGGACCCGGCCGACACCCTCGACCGCGCATCCCGCCTGCGTCTCTAGCCGAGGGGGGATCGGATGTTCCGGTTCATCTGGCGGCAGCTTCGTGGGCGCGCCGGTCGTTCGGTGGCACTGCTGGCCGGCGTCCTGGTGGCCACCACCGGTTTCGTCGTCCTCACCGAGGCGACCACCACCTCGCGGCTCGCCGTGAAAGGAAGTCTCGAACGGCACACCCGCGCGTCCTACGACATCCTCGTCCGTCCCGCGGGCAGCCGTACGCCCCTGGAGGCGCAGCGCGGGCTGGTCCGGCCCAACTACCTCTCCGGACTCTTCGGCGGCATCACGACGGCGCAGTACGACCAGGTCAAGGCGTTGCCCGGGATCGAGGTGGCCGCGCCCATCGCCATGCTCGGCCACGCCGACCAGATCGTCGGCGGCTCGCTCGACCTCACCGACGCGATCGACCCGTCCCTGGACCGGCAGGTCATCCGGGTCGACCTGGCCTTCGACGCGGACCGTGGCCGATCCGTCGGGCGGGCGAAACCCCGATACCTCTACCTGACCAAACGGCCGTTGATCTTTCCGGACTTCTCCCGGCCGCCCGGCCCGAAGCAGCGGTACACCGACGGCAGCGAGCACCCCCTCGACGCCTGCGGCCGGGAGTACGCGGTCCCGCGCGAGATCCAACCGGACGGACGCTCGCTGCCGGTCTGCGACCCATTGGCCGTGGCGACCGACGGCGCGGCCGGATCGACCATGTCCGAACTCGACATGACCTCGCTCAGCGCGGCCCACCTGCGGCCGGACGGACGATTCGAGTACGGCACGGCCCGGCGGGGGAAGCCGCCGGCGCCCAGCGACCGGCTGCTGCTTCCGGTCGGGATCAGTGTCGCGCTGCTGCTCGCCGCCGTCGACCCGGTGGCCGAGGACCGGCTGGTGGGGTTGACCGGGGCGATCCAGGACGGCACGCCACTGCCGCCGGATCGCCGGCCGGCCCGGGTGGACTACCCCGACTGGGGCCGGGCCACCGAGTTCCCCGTCCTCGCCACCAGCCGTCCGTTCGTCGACGGGTCGGTCACGGCGACGTACCGCCAGCTCGTCCCGTCCCGGATAGCCGGCCTGCCGGCAGACCGGGTCGGGGCGGCCCTGGCCACGCTCCCCGGCACCCCGGCGGGCAGCGGGCGGGAGGACTTCGCCGACCGCTACCTCGGGGACGTCCGGCGGCTGATCGAACGCCCCGGGGAGTGCTGCGGCGGCGTGCTCGACCTCCTGGTGCAGGCGGGCCCGGTCGACTACGACGCAGGACCGGACGGCGTCCTGCGACCGCGGACCGTCCCGGTCGACCCGTCGGTCTACGGCTCCGAGTTCGTGATCCGGCGGCAGCGGTCCTGGCTCGCCGACGACCGGTCGTTCCGGCCGCTCAGCCAGGTGCCGACGAGCATCGGCGACAACGCCCTCGCCCCCAGTTGGCGCCCGGTCGGCACGTTCGACCCGCTCCGGTTGACGGGGTTCGACGACCTGTCCCGGGTCCCGCTGGAGACGTACGAGCCGCCGACCGTCGAGGGCGGCGACGACCACAGCCGGCGCGCCCTGGGTGACCGGCCGCTACTGCCCAACGGCAGCCCCGGTGGCTACCTCTCCGCGCCGCCGCTGCTGCTCACCAACCTGGTCAGCGTCCCGGAACTGCTGGTCGCCGCGCCCGCCCGGCAGCGCAAGGCACCGATCAGCGCGATCCGGGTCCGGGTGGCCGACGTGGACGGCTACAACGACCGCGCGGCCGAGCGGGTCCGCCTGATCGCCGAGCGGATCGCCGCCACCACCGGCCTCGACGTGGACATCACCCTTGGTTCGTCTCCCGCGCCGCAGACCGTGGACCTGCCCGCCGGCACGTTCGGCCGCCCCGACCTGCGGCTGGCCGAGAACTGGTCCGCCCTCGGCGTCGCCTCGGTCATCACCGAGGCCGTGGACCGCAAGAGCGCCGTCCTGTTCGCGCTGGTCCTCGTGGTCTGCGCGCTCTTCCTCGGCAACGCCGTCACGGCCGCGGTCCGCGACCGCCGTGCTGAACTCGCCGTGCTGGCCTGCCTCGGCTGGTCCGCCCGCCGGATCGGCGCGCTCGTCCTCGGCGAGGTCGCCACGCTCGGCCTGGCCGCCGGACTGCTCGGCGTCGGCCTCGCCGTCCCGCTCGGCCGGGCCCTCGGCATCCACGTCGAGTGGGAACGGGCGCTGGTCGCCGTACCGGTGGCGCTGCTCCTGGCCGTGGTCGCGGGGCTGACACCCGCGTTGCGCGCCGCCCGCGCCCACCCCGCCGCCGCGCTGCGCCCGCCGGTGGCCGGCGCCCTCCGCGCCCACCGCACCCGGACCATCGCCGGAATGGCCCTGGTCAACCTGGCCCGCGTGCCCGCACGCACCCTGCTCGGCGGCGCCGCCCTCGCCATCGGCGTCACCTCACTCACCCTGGTCAGCGCGGTCACCTACGCCTTCCGCGGCGCGATCGTCGGCAGTCTGCTGGGCGACACGGTGTCGCTGGACGTACGCGGCGCGGACACCCTCGCCGCCGTGGCCACCGTGCTCCTCGGCGCGGCCGCCGTGGCCGACGTGCTGTACCTGGATGTCCGGGACCGCGCCACCGAGCTGGCCGCGCTGCAGGCCACCGGCTGGACCGACGGCGCCCTCACCCGCCTCGTCGGTTACCAGGCCCTGTTCCTCGGCGGCCTCGGCGCGTTCACCGGCGCCGGCCTCGGGCTCGCCGGCGCGGCCTGGCTCGTCGGCGAGCTGCCTGCCGCCCTGGTCGCCGCCGCCCTCCTGGCCGCCCTGGCCGGCGTGCTGATCACCTGCCTGGCCGCGCTCATCCCCGCCCAGCTGCTGCGCCGGCTGCCCACCGCACAGCTGCTGGCGCAGGAGTGACGCCGAACCCGGTCAGGCGACCGGGCTGGCGGTGCGGACCTGCGCGGCGATCCGCTCGGCCACCGAGCGGGCGGCGGCCTCGGTGGCGGCCTCGACCATCACCCGGACCAGCGGCTCGGTCCCGGACGGGCGCAGCAGCACCCGGCCGGTCTCGCCCAGCTCGGCCTCGGCCCGCTCCACCTCGGCCCGGACGGCCGGCGCGGCGGCGCCCACGGTGCGGTCCCCCACCGGCACGTTGATCAGCACCTGGGGCAGCTTGGTGACCACGCCGGCCAGGTCGGCGAGGGACCTGCCGGTGGCGGCCATCCGGGACATCAGGTGCAGCCCGGTGAGCACTCCGTCGCCGGTGGTCGCGTGCGCCGGCATCACGATGTGGCCGCTCTGCTCGCCGCCCAGCGCCAGGCCGGAGGCGCGCAGCTCCTCCAGCACGTACCGGTCGCCGACCTTGGTCTCGAGCAGCCGGATGCCCTGCGCGGACATGGCCAGCCGCAGGCCGAGGTTGCTCATCACGGTGGCGACCAGGGTGTCCCGGGTCAGCTCGCCGGCCTCCCGCATGGCCAGCGCGAGGATCGCCATGACCTGGTCGCCGTCGACCTCGTCGCCGTCGGCGGTGACCGCGACGCAGCGGTCGGCGTCGCCGTCGTGGGCGATGCCCAGGTGCGCGCCGTGCTCGACCACGGCGGCGCGCAACGCGTCGATGTGGTTGGAGCCGCACTCGTCGTTGATGTTCAGGCCGTCCGGCTCGGCGTGGATGGCGATCACCTCGGCGCCGGCCTCCTGGTACGCCACCGGGGCGACCTCGGCGGCGGCGCCGTTGGCGCAGTCGACCACGACCTTGATCCCGTCCAGCCGGTGCGGCACGGTCCCGACTAGGTGCTGCACGTAGTGGTCGGCGCCGTCGAGCAGGTCGTGCACCCGCCCCACCCCGGCGCCGATCGGGCGCTCCCAGGCGGTGGTGGCGTTCGCCTCGACCGCCGCCTCGATCCGCATCTCGATCTCGTCGGGCAGCTTGTGTCCGCCGGCGGCGAAGAGCTTGATCCCGTTGTCCGGCATGGGGTTGTGCGAGGCGGAGAGCATCACGCCCAGGTCGGCCTTGGCCTCGGCGGTGAGGAACGCCACCGCCGGGGTGGGCAGCACGCCGACCCGGACCACGTTGGCGCCGGCGCTGGTCAGCCCGGCCACCACGGCGGCCTCCAGCATCTCGCCGCTGGCCCGGGTGTCCCGCCCGACCACGGCGAGCGGCGGATGGCTCCGGTCCGACTCGGCCAGCGTGTGCGCGGCGGCGACCGCCACCGCCAGTGCCAACTCCGGGGTCAGATCCGCGTTCGCCCGCCCGCGTACGCCGTCCGTGCCGAACAACCGGCCCATACCCGCCAACCTCCGATGGAACTGCCGTTGAGGGAGAGGAAAACGGACGGCCGGGTCCCCCTCCCGCGGTGGGGAGGCGGACCCGGCCGTCCGTCAGAAGTACACGGCGCTGGTGGTGATCAGCGCTTCGAGTACTGAGGAGCCTTGCGGGCCTTCTTGAGGCCGTACTTCTTGCTCTCCTTGACCCGGGCGTCACGGGTCAGGAAGCCGGCCTTCTTCAGGGCCGGGCGGTCGTCCGGCTCGCTCACGATCAGCGCCCGGGCGATGGCCAGGCGCAGCGCGCCGGCCTGGCCGGTGGTGCCGCCGCCCCGCAGGTTGGCGATCACGTCGAAGGCCTCGGGCTTCTCGGCGGTGACCAGCGGATCCTTGATCAGCTGCTGGTGCACCTTGCTCGGGAAGTAGGCCTCGAGGTCGCGGCCGTTGCAGGTGATCTTGCCGGTGCCGGGGACGATGCGGACCCGGACGATGGCCTCCTTGCGCCGACCCACGGTCTGGATCGGGCGGTCGCCACGAGGCGCGCGGGCGACGGGCGCCGGCGCCTCGGTGGCCTCAGGGGCAACCTCGGTGGCGGTGATGTCGGTCATGCTGCTTCCTTCGCCCGCGCTCACTGCGCGATCTGCTTGATCTCGAACGGCGCCGGCTGCTGCGCGGCGTGCGGGTGCTCGGCACCGGCGTAGACCTTCAGCTTCTTGAGCAGCTGACGGCCCAGCTTGTTGTGCGGGAGCATGCCCTTCACGGCCAGTTCGATGGCCCGCTCGGGCCGCTTGGTCAGCAGCTCCTCGTAGCCGACCCGCTTCAGACCACCCGGGTAACCGGAGTGTCGGTAAGCGATCTTGGTCTGCCGCTTGTTGCCGGTCAGCGCGACCTTGCCCGCGTTCACGATGACGACGAAGTCGCCCGTGTCGACGTGCGGCGCGAAAGTCGGCTTGTGCTTGCCACGCAGCAGCGTGGCGGCGTGGGTCGCGAGGCGGCCCAGCACGACATCAGAGGCGTCGATGACGTGCCACTGACGCTCGATCTCACCCGGCTTCGGGCTGTACGTACGCACAGGTCTACCTTGTCTCGTCGTCGGTCTGGGGTCGCGCGCCGAGGTGACCAGGGCTCCCGGCCGGACCAGCGCGCACGAACGACCAAGCGTACCTGATGCGGCACGCCTCTGAATGTCGTACAACAGCAGGCAACGATACCCGGCCGCCGGGCGGCAGGTCAAAACGGGGTGTCACCCCGCGTGGCCTGCGCCTTTCCCATGGCGGAGGTCACACGCCGGCCAGCTTACGCCGTCCCGGCCGCAGGTACACCGCCCAGGTCACCAGGAAGCAGAGCGCGTACCAGCCGATGAAGGCCAGGTAGGCGGCGTCGGCGGTGCCGGCCGCGAGGAAGGACTGCCGGAAGGCCACGTTCACCAGCACCCCGCCCGACGCGCCGACCGCACCGGCGATCCCGATCAGCGCCCCGGAGAGCCGCCGGGCCCGCCGGTCGGCCGCCGCCCGGTCCCCGGTCAGCTCCGCCTCGATCGTCGCCCGGGCCCGGAAGATCGCCGGGATCATCTTGTAGGTCGACCCGTTGCCGATCCCGGAGAAGACGAAGAGCGCCAGGAAGCCGGTCAGGTAGAGCGGGAAGGAGCGGTCCCGGGCGGCGTAGAGCACCAGCCCGGCGCCGGCGGCCATCGCCACGAAGTTCCAGAAGGTGATCCGGGCCCCGCCGAGTCGGTCGGCGAGCTGGCCGCCGAGCGGCCGGATCAGCGAGCCGATCAGCGGCCCGAGGAAGGTCAGCCAGGCGGCGTCGACCGGGGTCGGGAACCGGTCGTGGAACTGGAGCTGGAGCACCTGCCCGAAGGCGAACCCGAAGCCGATGAACGAGCCGAAGGTGCCGATGTAGAGCAGCGACATCACCCAGGTGTGCGGGTCGCGGGCGGCCGCGCGCAGCGCGCCCGGCTCGTTGCGCGCCCCGGGGATGTTGTCCAGCCAGCGCGCCGCGGCGAGCGCCGCGAGCACGATCAGCGGCAGGTAGACCGCCGGCACCAGCCGGGGGTACGCGGCGCCCGCGGTGGCCAGCACCGCCAGCCCGACGAGCTGCACGGCCGGCACGCCGAGGTTCCCGCCGCCGGCGTTGAGCCCGAGCGCCCGGCCCTTGAGCCGCTCCGGGAAGAACAGGTTGATGTTGGCCATCGAGGAGGCGAAGTTGCCCCCGCCCACCCCGGTGAGGCAGGCCAGCACCATGAGCGTGGCGTACGACACCCCGGGCTCGATCAGCACCGCCATGGGCACCGCCGGCACCAGCAGCAGCAGGGCGCTCACGATGGTCCAGTTCCGCCCGCCGAAGCGGGCCACGGCCAGCGTGTACGGCAGCCGCAGCACCGCCCCGAGCGCGGCCGGCACGGCGGTGAGCAGGAACTTCCCGGCCGGGTCGATGCCGTACTGCGGGCCGAGGAAGAGCACCATCACCGACCAGAGGCTCCACACGGAGAAGCCGACGTGCTCGGCGAAGATCGAGACGTACAGGTTGCGGCGGGCGACCGGCGCGCCGGTCGTCGCCCAGAACTCGGGGTCCTCGGGGTGCCATTCGGTGATCGGGACCCGGCGGCCGGCGGCGGCCGGTGCCGGGGTGCGGGGGGACACGAGCGTGCTCACGGCGGCTCCTCCTCGTCGGCGACGAGGGGGACGCTAGGAACCGGCCGTTTCCCGGCCGTGCCCGTCGGGCGTCGGCCCGGAAACGGAGATCGCACGTCCGCCACGGGGCGGTCGTGAAGCGGCTCAGATCTCCTGGAGGATGCGCAGCGCCCGGCCGACCCGCCGCATGGTCTCGGTGTCGGCCACGTCCACGCACTCGGTGAACCACTTCTTCATCGGGGACGAGAGCCGGTCGGGCATCACCACGTAGCCGCCCATCGCCACGGCGAGCGGCGAGTCGCGCAGCAGTGACTCCTCGACCACCTCGGCCACTATCACGATCGGCACCTCGGTGGAGTTGTAGACGTCGGAGCTGATCACCAGTCCGAGCCGTTCCCGGGCGCCGGAGATGCGCCAGATCTCGCCCCTACGCAGCACGCGGTCCCCCGCCGCCGAAGAGCGCGTCGTCGACCATGGCGGCCTCCCGGGCGTCGGCCAACGCGGCGGACTCCAGGTCCAGGCCGGCGCGGCCGAGCGCCGCGGCGTGCGCGGTGAAGACCTCGCGCAGCGCCTTCTCCCGGGCGGCCTGGTCCATCCAGGCGGAGAGGGAGAGCCCTTCCCGCTTGGCGAACCGGCGCGCCTCCTCGATCGTCTCGTCGGAGAACGACAACGTCACCTTGGCGGTCATGCCGGACAGATTACCCATCGGTATGACCGCCAGTCATCCCCGCTCGCACCCGTCGCCGAACCGGACACCGCGGCCCGGGCCCGGCCGGGCGCTGCGGGCCCGGGCTGCGGACTCGGGCGGGGCGCCGTCAGGGGCGGCGGCCGCCGAGGACCGCGAAGCGCCAGGCCTTGAAGAAGCAGTCCACGTCGGCCAGGCCGGCCTCGCGGAGCCAGTCGAGCTGGTCCGGCACCGACGCCGGGCGGTCGTGCCGCATCCGCTCGCGGGCGCCGGCGATCTCCTCGGCGTCGGAGCCGAGCGCGGTGATCTGGGCGGTCCACACCTCGTCGTACCGGCGGTCGAGCGCCGGGGTCGGGCCGGCTACCTGCTCGGCGTTGACGAAGACCCCGCCGGACCGCAGCGCCTGCGCCGCCCGCCGGTAGAGCGCCCGCTTGCCGTCGTCGTCGAGGTGGTGGATGGCCAGCGCGGAGACCACCGCGTCGTAGCGGCCGGCGGGCAGCGGGTCGGTCAGGTCGGCGCGCACGGTCCGGTGCGGCACGCCGCGGGCGGTCAGGTGACCGGTGGCCACCGCCAGCATCCCGGGCGCGGCGTCGAGCAGGGTCAGCCGCACCCCCGGGACCGCCGCGGTGAGCAGCAGGGAGAGCAGCCCGGTGCCCGCACCCAGGTCCAGCACCTCGGGGGTACGCCCGGCGGCGAGCGCCGCCCGCAGCGGCGGCGCGGCCACCTCGACCGCCGTGCCGTAGAAGGTGTCGAAGCACGGCACCAGCCGCCGCCGCGCCTCGTCGTAGCTGCCCGCCACCGCGTCGAACGCGTCGGCCACATCCATCGCGTGCCTCCCATATTCCGAGGCAGGTTTCCCATATTCTAGACCCGACGGGCCGGTCCGTCACTCCCGTGCGGTGTGAGCCGCTCTTGACAGGACCGAAACAGAAGGGACCCGGACCGGAAACCGCCCACCGGCACGCTCTTCGGACATGACGGAGGGTGCACGCGTGGCGACGCGACCGGAGGCGCAGCCCCGGGAGGCGGCCACCCACTGCCCGTACTGCGCCCTCCAGTGCGGCATGGTGCTGCGCCAGACCGGCCGCCGGATCGAGGTGACCCCCCGGCAGTTCCCCACCAACCGGGGCGGCCTCTGCCAGAAGGGCTGGACCGCCGCCGAACTGCTCGACCACCCGGACCGGCTGACCACCCCGCTGCTGCGCGACCGGCCCGGCGCCGCGCTGCGGCCGGCCAGCTGGGACGAGGCGCTGGACCGGATCGCCGCCGGGCTGCGGTCGATCCAGCACCGGCACGGGCCCGACGCGGTGGCGGTCTTCGGCGGCGGCGGGCTGACCAACGAGAAGGCGTACGCCCTCGGCAAGTTCGCCCGGGTGGCGCTGCGGACCCGGCACATCGACTACAACGGACGGTGGTGCATGTCCTCGGCCGCCGCGGCCGGACTGCGCGCCTTCGGCGTCGACCGGGGCCTGCCCTTCCCGCTGGCCGACCTCGGCCGGGCGGACACCCTCCTGCTGGTCGGCGCGAACCCGGCCGAGACCATGCCGCCGCTGCTGCGCCACCTCGCCGAGCAGCGCGAGCGGGGCGGCCGGCTGATCGTGGTCGACCCCCGGCTCACCGCCACCGCCCGCCAGGCCGACCTGCACCTGCAACCCCTGCCCGGCACCGACCTGGCGGTGGCCAACGCGCTGCTGCACATCGCGCTCACCGAGGGCTGGCTCGACCGGGCGTACGTGGCGGACCGGACGACCGGCTTCGACGAGGTCCGGCGGACCGTGGCCGGCTACTGGCCGGCCGAGGTGGAGCGCCTCTCCGGGATACCGGTGGCCGACCTGGAGGCGACCGCCCGGGCCCTGGCCACCGTGGACCGCGCGATCATCCTCACCGCCCGGGGCGCCGAGCAGCACGCCAAGGGGGTGGACACGGTCACCGCGTTCATCAACCTGGCGCTCGCCCTGGGCCTGCCCGGCCGCCCCGGCTCCGGGTACGGCTGCCTCACCGGCCAGGGCAACGGGCAGGGCGGCCGGGAGCACGGACAGAAGGCCGACCAACTCCCCGGCTACCGGCGGATCGACGACCCGGCGGCCCGCGCGCACGTCGCCGGGGTCTGGGGGGTGGATCCCGCGACGCTGCCCGGGCCCGGCGTGCCGGCCTACCAGCTGCTCGATTCGCTGGGCACCGCGGACGGTCCCCGGGCGCTGCTGGTCTTCGGCTCCAACCCGGTGGTCTCGGCCCCCCGCGCCACCCGCGTCGAGTCCCGGCTGCGCGATCTGGACCTGCTGGTGGTCGCCGACTTCCTGCGCTCGGAGACGGCCGAGCTGGCCGACGTGGTGCTGCCGGTGGCCCAGTGGGCCGAGGAGGACGGCACGATGACCAACCTGGAGGGACGGGTGCTGCGCCGCCGGGCGCTGCACCAACCACCGCCCGGGGTCCGCACCGACCTGGCCGTGCTCGCCGCCCTCGCCGACCGGCTGGACGCGCCGAAGACGGCCTTCCCGACCGACCCGCGCCTGGTCTTCGCGGAGCTGCGCCGGGCGTCCGCCGGCGGTCCGGCCGACTACGCCGGCATCAGCTGGGACCGGATCGACGCCGACAGCGGCGTCTTCTGGCCCTGCCCGGATCCCGACGCCCCGGACACGCCCCGGCTCTTCGCCGACCGGTTCCCCACCCCGGACGGGCGGGCCCGGTTCCGGGCGGTCACCCACCGGCCGGCCGCCGAGCCGGTCTGCGGCGACTACCCGCTGCACTTCACCACCGGCCGGGTGCTCGCCCAGTACCAGTCCGGCGCGCAGACCCGGCGGGTGGCCGCGCTGCGCCGGGCCGCCCCGGGCGGCTTCGTCGAGCTGCACCCGGACCTGGCCGAGCGGCTGGGCGTGGCCGACGGCGAGGAGGTGCGGGTGGTCTCCCGCCGGGGCGAGCTGCGGGCCCCGGCCCGGCTCAGCGCGGCGATCCGGCCGGACACGGTGTTCGCCCCGTTCCACTGGCCGGGCGCGGCCCGGGCCAACTCGGTGACCAACGACGCCGTCGACCCGGTCTCCGGCATGCCGGAATTCAAGATCTGCGCGGTCAGGGTGGAGAAGCCATGAAGGTCGTGATCGTCGGGTACGGGATGGCGGGCGCGCGGCTCGCCGCCGAGCTGCACGCCCGGGACGGGGACCGGAAGGTCACCGTGCTCGGCGCGGAGCCACACCGGGCGTACAACCGGATCATGCTCTCCACGCTGCTCGCCGGGAAGATCGACGAGCCGGACGTGGAGCTGGCCGAGGTCGCCGGGCAGGGCGTGGACGTCCGGACCGGCGCCGCGGTCACCGCGATCGACCGGGCCGCCCGGGAGGTACGCACCGCCGACGGCGAACGGATCGGCTACGACCACCTGGTGCTGGCCACCGGCAGCCGGGCGCTGGTGCCGCCGCTGCCCGGGCTCGACCCGCTGCCCGAGCGGGTGGTCCCGTTCCGCACCCTGGACGACTGCCGGCGGATCCTCGCCGCCGCCCGGGGCGCCCGCAGCGCCCTGGTGCTCGGTGGCGGGCTGCTCGGGCTGGAGGCGGCCCGCGGGCTCGCCGCCCGAGGGCTGGCGGTGACCGTGGTCCACCCCGTCGGGCACCTGATGGAACGGCAGCTCGACCCGTCGGCGGGGGCGGTGCTCGCCGGCACCCTCGCCGCCCTCGGGGTGCGTACCCGGCTGGGGGTGCTGGCGACCGGGGTGGCCGCCGACGCCGACGGCGTCCGCCTGGACCTCGCCGACGGCGACCCGCTCGCCGCCGACCTGCTGGTCCTCTCCTGCGGCGTGCGCCCGGACACCGCGCTGGCAACGGCCGCCGGGCTGGCCGTGGAGCGGGGCGTGGTGGTGGACGACCGGATGCGGACCAGCGACCCGCGGATCTCGGCGATCGGCGACTGCGCCCAGCACGGCGGGACGCTGACCGGGCTGGTCGCCCCGGCCTGGGCGCAGGCCCGGGTGGTGGCCGAGGTGCTCGCCGGCGGTGACCCGCTCGCCCGGTACCGGCCCCGGCCGGTGGTGACCCGGCTCAAGGCGGCCGGCATCGACCTCGCCGCGATGGGCGACGCCGCCGACGCCCCGGCCGACGGCGGGCCGGTCGAGGAGCTGACCTTCGCCGACCCGGCCCGCGGCACGTACGCCCGGCTGCGCATCCGCGACGAGCGGTTGACCGGCGCGATCCTGCTCGGCGACAACCCGGCCGTGGGCACGGTGGTGCAGCTCTTCGACCGGGGCGCCCCGGTGCCGGCGGACCGGCGGTCGCTGCTGCTCGGGCGCGCGTTCGGGGCCACCGCGGCCAGCCCGGCCACGTCCCCGGCGCTGATGCCGGACGCGGCCACGGTGTGCCAGTGCAACGACGTCAGCAAGGGCGCGCTGGTGGCGTGCTGGCGCTCCGGCGCCCGGACGGTCGCACAGCTGGCGGCGGCGACCCGCGCCACCACGGGCTGTGGCGGCTGCCGGGACGCGGTGGCCGGCATCGCCGGCTGGCTCGCCGAGGCGGATCCGGTGGCGGCGCGATGAACAGGCCGCGCGGGCGGGCGGAGCCGGTGGCGCGACGACGCGCGGCCGGCGCTGCCCGCCCGCCCGGATCGGGCCGGCGCGACGGCATGCCGCCGGCCGGGCAGGGAACACGAGTGGAGGGGACGCGATGAGCGAGCGGGATGCCGGCGCCGGTGGCGGGCGGCTGGTGGTCGTCGGCAACGGCATGGTCGGGCAGCGTTTCGTCGAGGCGCTGCGCGCCCGGGACCACGACCGGCGGTGGCGGGTGACGGTGCTCGCCGAGGAGCGGCGACCGGCGTACGACCGGGTGCGGCTCTCCGCCTTTTTCGACGGGGTGAGCGCCGAGGAGCTGAACCTGCACACCCCGGACGACGGGGTGGAGCTGCGGCTGGGCGAGCCGGCGCTGGCCGTCGACCGGGCGCGGCGGGTGGTGGTCACCGGGGCCGGCGAGCACCCGTACGACGCGCTGGTGCTGGCCACCGGCTCGTCCGCGTTCGTACCGCCGGTCGACGGCACCGACCTGCCGGGCGTGTTCGTCTACCGCACCCTGGACGACCTGGCCGCGATCCGGGCGCACGCCGCGGGCCGGCGCACCGGCGCGGTGATCGGGGGCGGGCTGCTCGGCCTGGAGGCGGCCAACGCGCTGCGCCTGCTCGGCCTGGCGACCAGCGTGGTGGAGTTCGCGCCCCGGCTGATGCCGGTGCAGGTGGACGAGGCCGGCGGGGCGATGCTGCGCCGCTACGTCGAGGAGCTGGGCGTCACCCCGTACCTCGGGGTGGCCACCAGCGCGCTGCGCCCCGGCCCGGACGGCACGGTCGGCGCGCTGGTGCTCGCCGACGGCCGGACCGTCGAGGCGGACCTGGTGGTGGTCGCCGCCGGCATCCGGCCCCGGGACCAGTTGGCCCGGGCGGCCGGGCTGCCGCTCGGCCCGCGCGGCGGGGTGCTGGTCGACGCGACCTGCCGCAGCGCCGACGAGCGGATCTGGGCGGTCGGCGAGTGCGCGGCGGTGGACGGCACCTGCCACGGCCTGGTCGCCCCCGGGTACGCGACCGCCGAGGTGGTCGCCGACCGGCTGCTCGGCGGGGCGGCCACCTTCCCGGGCGCGGACACCGCCGCCAAGCTGAAGCTGCTCGGCGTGGACGTGGCCTCGTTCGGTGACGCGCACGGCACCACCCCGGGCTGCCTCGACGTGACGTTCACCGACCCGGCCACCCGCGCGTACGCCAAGTTGGTCCTCTCCGACGACGCGCGGACGCTGCTCGGCGGGGTGCTGGTCGGGGATGCGAGCGCGTACCCGACGCTGCGGGCCAGTGTCGGCGGGCCGCTGCCGGCGCCGCCGCTGGCGCTGCTGGCCCCGGCCGGCGGTCCCGGCGCCGGGGCCGGCGCGCTGCCGGCCGCCGCGCAGGTCTGCTCCTGCAACGCGGTGACCCGCGCCGACATCGACGCGGCCATCGCGGGCGGCGCGGGCGACGTGCCGGCGCTCAAGGCCTGCACCCGGGCCGGGACCAGCTGCGGCTCCTGCGTGCCGATGCTCAAGCAGCTCCTCGACGCCGCCGGGGTCAAGCAGTCGACCGCGCTCTGCGAGCACTTCGACGCCAGCCGGCAGGAGCTGTTCGACCTCGTCCGGGTGCGCGGCATCCGGACCTTCTCCCGGCTCATCGCCGAGCACGGCCGGGGCCGCGGCTGCGACATCTGCAAGCCGGTGGTGGCCTCGATCCTGGCCTCGCTGGGCAGCGGCCACGTGCTCGACGGCGAGCAGGCCTCGTTGCAGGACACCAACGACCACTTCCTGGCCAACCTGCAACGCGACGGCAGCTACTCGGTGGTGCCCCGGATCCCCGGCGGCGAGATCACCCCGGAGAAACTGATCGTGATCGGCGAGGTGGCCCGGGACTTCCAGCTCTACACCAAGATCACCGGTGGTCAGCGGATCGACCTGTTCGGGGCCCGGGTCGAGCAGCTCCCGCAGATCTGGCGGCGGCTGGTCGACGCCGGCTTCGAGTCCGGCCACGCGTACGGCAAGGCGCTGCGCACGGTGAAGTCCTGCGTCGGCGAGACCTGGTGCCGGTACGGGGTGCAGGACTCGGTCGGGCTGGCCGTCGCGTTGGAGCTGCGCTACCGGGGGCTGCGCGCGCCGCACAAGCTCAAGTCGGCGGTCTCCGGCTGCGCCCGGGAGTGCGCCGAGGCACGCAGCAAGGACTTCGGCATCATCGCCACCGAGACCGGCTGGAACCTCTACGTGGGCGGCAACGGCGGCTTCCGCCCCCGGCACGCCGACCTGTTCGCCACCGACCTGTCCACCGAGGCGCTGATCACGCTGATCGACCGGTTCCTCATGTACTACATCCGCACCGCCGACCGGTTGCAGCGCACCGCCGCCTGGATCGAGGCCATGGACGGCGGCCTGGACCACCTGCGGGCGGTGATCGTGGACGACTCGCTCGGGCTCTGCGCCGAACTCGACGCGGCGATGGCCCGGCACGTGGCGTCGTACTCCGACGAGTGGCGGGACGTGCTGGAGGACCCGGAGCGGCTGCGCCGCTTCACCTCGTTCGTCAACGCGCCCGAGGTGCCCGACCCGTCCATCACCTTCGCCGTCGAGCGCGGCCAGCCGGTGCCGGCGCGCGGGGCGCCGTCGGACCCGGCCGCCGACCGCCGCGCCCAGCCCGTCGCGCTCGGCCTGCCGGAGGTACGCCGGTGAGCCGGCGATCAGCCAGACGTACGCCGCGGCGGCCGGCCGCGGCGTGGAACTTCAGCGAGGTGACGCGATGACCGTGGCGACGATGAGCCGGACCGCGACCCGGGGCTGGACGGCGGTCTGCCCGCTGGACCGGTTGGACCCCGACCGTGGGGTGGCCGCGCTGGTGGACGGGGTGCAGGTGGCCCTCTTCCGGACCGGCGGCGAGCTGTACGCGGTGGACAACCTGGACCCGGTCGGCGGCGCGTACGTGATGTCCCGGGGCATCGTGGGCAGCCGGGGCGGGCTGCCCACGCTCGCCTCGCCGCTGCACAAGCAGGTCTACGACCTGACCACCGGGCGCTGCCTCGACCTGACCGGGGTGACGCTGCGGCGGCACGAGGCGCGCTGCCGCGACGGGCTGGTCGAGGTGCGGCTGCGACCGGAGGAGTGATGCGGGACGAACTGGCCGGCTTCACCATCGGGGTGACCGCCGACCGGCGGCGCGACGAGCTGGCCGCGCTGCTGCAACGGCGCGGCGCGCGGGTGGTGCTCGCCCCGGCGCTGCGGATCGTGCCGCTCACCGACGACACCGAGCTGCGCGAGGCCACCCGGGCCTGCCTCGACCAGCCGCCGGACGTGCTGATGGCCAACACCGGCATCGGCATGCGCGGCTGGTTGGAGGCGGCCGAGGGGTGGGGGCTGGCCGAGCCGCTGCGGGGCGTGCTCGGCCGGTCGTACGTGGTGGCCCGCGGCCCCAAGGCGACCGGCGCGATCCGCGCCGCCGGCCTGCGCGAGCACTGGTCGCCGGCCTCGGAGAGTTGCGAGGAGGTGATCGACCACCTGGTCCGGCGGGGGGTGGCCGGCAAGGTGGTGGCCATGCAGCTGCACGGCGAGCGGCAGCCGGAGTGCACCGAGGCGCTGGAGGCGGCGGGCGCCACGGTGATCGAGGTGCCGGTCTACCGGTGGGCCCCACCCACCGACCCGGCCCCGCTGCACCGGCTCATCGACCTGGTCGCCGGGCGGCTGGTGGACGCGGTCACCTTCACCTCGGCGCCGGCCGCGGAGGCGCTGCTGCGCGCGGCCGGGGACCGCACCGAGACGGTGCTGGCGGCGCTGCGCGGGGATGTGCTGGCCAGTTGTGTCGGCGCGGTCACCGCCGAGCCGCTGGTGCGGCGGGGGGTGCCGGTCAGCGCGCCGAACCGGGCCCGCCTCGGCGCCCTGGTCCGGACCATCGTCGACGAACTGCCCCGGCGCACGGTCACCGTGAAGGCCGGCGGGCACCTGCTGACCCTGCGCGGGCACGCGGCCGTGGTCGACGGCGAGCTGCGGCCGCTCGCCCCGGCCCCGATGGCGGTGCTGCGGGCGCTGGCCGCGTCGCCCGGGAAGGTGCTGTCCCGCACCGCGTTGCTGCGTACCCTCCCCCGGGGCGCCGACGAGCACGCGGTGGAGATGGCGGTCGCCCGGCTGCGGGTCGGGCTGGCCGCCCCCCGGGTGGTCCAGACGGTGGTCAAGCGGGGCTACCGGCTCCGGGTCGACTGAGCGGGCGGGGCCTGCCCGGCCGGCCGCTCAGCCGACCGGGGTCGCGAAGCCGTGCTCGGCCTGGAGGCGGAGCATGGCGTGCTCGACGACGGTCACCAGCACCTGCTTGACCGAGTCGCGCTGCCGCGCGTCGCACATCACCAGCGGCACGTCCGCCGAGATGGCCAGCGCCTCGCGGACCTCTTCCACCTCGTAGTGCGGGGCGCCGTCGAACCGGTTCAACGCCACCACGTACGGCAGGTTGCGGTTCTCGAAGTAGTCCAGCGGGGCGAAGGCGTCGGTGATCCGGCGGGTGTCGACCAGGACGGCCGCGCCCACCGCACCCCGGATGATCTCGTCCCACATGAACCAGAAGCGGGTCTGGCCGGGCGTGCCGAAGAGATACAGGATCAGGTCCTCGGCCATGGTGATCCGGCCGAAGTCCATGGCGACCGTGGTGGTCTCCTTGCCGGGCACCTTCGACGGATCGTCGATGCCCACGCCCGCCGCGGTCATCAGCGCCTCGGTGGTCAGCGGCTGGATCTCGGAGATCGCACCGACCATGGTCGTCTTGCCCACGCCGAAGCCGCCCGCGATCACGATCTTCGCGGAGATGATCTCCCGGCTGCGGTTCGCCCCGGCGGGGTCATAGTTCGCGAAGTCCACTTAGCACCCTTCCAAGCAGGTTCATCCGCGCCGCGAACCCTGTGGCGGGAGCGGCAGTGTGTAGCGTCAACAGGCCCTCGGCCACCATGTCGGCGACCAGCACCCGGGTGACGCCCAGCGGCATCCGGGTATACGCGGCGATCTCGGCGAGCGACTGCGGTCGGCCCTCGCAGACCGAGGCGATGCGGTACTTGTCGTGGCCGGCGAACCGCGCCTCGGCCACCTGGGTGGCGGAGCCGGAGAGCACCGCCTCCAGCGCGATGTTCTGCAACGGTTCGGTCCGGCCCCGGGTGACCGCGTACGGACGCACCAGCGCCCCACGTGGATCCCGCCGTGGTTCCATCTCGCGATCACCTCCCTCCGTACGGAGCCGGCCGGCTCCGGATCACCCAGTCACACGGACGCGCCGATCAGGACCGGACGGCGTCCCTCGGCAGCGGGGACAGCGCCTGGCCGACCCGCTCCACCAGTAGCGCCATCTCGTAGCCCACCTGGCCGACGTCGCAACTGCGGGCCGCCAGCACCGCCATCGACGAGCCGTCGCTGATGGACATGAGGAAGAGGTATCCGCTGTCCATCTCGATGACCGTCTGGAGCACACCCCCGGCGCTGAACATCCGGGCGGCACCCTCGGTCAGGCTCACCACGCCGGAGGTGATCGCGGCGAGCTGGTCGGCCCGGTCGGCCGGCAGGTCCCGGGAGGAGGCGAGCAGCAGCCCGTCCGCGGACACCGCCACCACGTGGGCGATGCCCGCCACGCTGTCGGCGAAGTTGGTGAGCAGCCAACCCATGTCCTGCATGGCCGCTGGCCTGTTCATCGGTTCGTCTCCTTGGTCGAGGTGCTGTTCAGGTCCGCGCCGGCCGTCCGACCCCGCTGAACACCGCGGTGGTAGGCGGACAGCAGGCCGCGTACTTCGTCCGGCGTGCGCCGGGTCTGGGCCCGGCCACCCTTGGGTTCGATGCCGCCGGGCACGAGCTGGGCCTGCGGCACCCGCTTGGGCAGGCCGGAGCGGGTGGTGCCGCCGTCGGCGGGCTCCGCCGCCCGGCTGGCCCGCGACCAGCCCTCGTCGGCCGCGGTCCGCCACGCTCCCGGGTCGGTGGCCGGCGGCGCCGGCGGTGGCGCGGCGGCGGCCGGCACGGGCGGCGGCGCCGCGGCGGGGGGCACGGCCGGCGCCGGCGGCGGGGTGTACGGCGGTGGCGTCGTCAACCCCGCGGCCTGGGCCCCGGGGGTACGCGTCGGCAGCGGCGGCGGGGTGGCCGCGGCGGCCGGCTGGGCCGGCCCGGCGGGCGGCTCGTCGAAGGCCGGACGGGCGAAGATGGTCGTCTCGTCCTCGCCGTGGGAGCGGAACCAGACGGCCTCCATCTCCCGGAATATCGGCGCCTCGGCCGGCCGTTCCGGCCGGGACACCGTCGGGGTGGCCGGGGCCGTCTCGACGGCGGGCGCCATGGCGGCCGGCTGGTACGCCGGGGCGGGCGGGTAGCCCGCCGGCTGGTAGGTCGACGGGGCCAGTGAGGCCTGGTCCGCCAGGTCCCCGGGGCTCCGCTTCGGCAGCGGGTCCCGCGCCGGATACCCGTGGCCCGACCCACCGGCCGCGTAGCCGGCCCCCGAGACGGGGGGCGCCGCGGCGGGCGGCGCGGACGCCACCGGCACGGCCGACGGCATCGTCGGCAGGCTGGGCATCGCCCCGGTCGCGCCGCCCAGCTGTACGGCCGGGCCGGTGTCCCGCGCCTCGGCGCCGGCCTGCCAACGGGCCGGCGGGGCCGCGCTGCGCCACTGGTCGGTCAGGGTCGCCGTGCCGCCGCGCCCGGCACCGGCCAGCGACTCCGGCCCGGCGCCCAGCTGGCTCAGCGGCGACGGCTCGACGGCGAGCGGCTGGCGCGACCGGCTCAGCGGGGCCGGACCCCGGTTGGCCGGCAGCACCACCGCGGAGTTCGGCAGGGTCACCTGGGCGACGGTGCCGCCCTCGACATTGCGCCGCAGCTCCACCCGGATGCCGTAGCGGGACGCCAACCGGCTCACCACGGCCAGACCCATCAGCCGGAACGCGGCCACGTCGACCGTGGGCGGCGCGGCCAGCCGGCGGTTCAGCGAGTCCAGCTGCTCGTCGCTGAGCCCCAGGCCGCGGTCCTCCACCTGGATCAGCACGTAGTCGCGGATCCGCCGGCCGTCGGCGACCACGGTGGTGTTCGGCGGGGAGAACCGGGTGGCGTTGTCCAGCAACTCGGCGACCAGCCGGACCACGTCGTTGACCGCGTGCGCGGCGACCGAGATGTCGGTGTCGACGGTGCCGAACTCGATCCGGTTGTAGAGCTCGACCTCGGACTGGGCGGCGCGCAGCACGTCCACCAGGAGCGCGTCCTCGCGGCGCGGCACGGCCGAGTCGGCGCCGGCCAGCACCAGCAGGTTCTCGTCGTTGCGGCGCATCCGGGTGGCCAGGTGGTCGAGCTCGAAGAGCTGGGCGAGGCGCTTCGGGTCCTCCTCGCCGCGCTCGATCGCGTCCAGCTCGCCGATCATCCGGTCGACCAGGCTCTGCGAGCGGCGGGCCAGGTTGAGGAACATCGCCGAGACGCTGGTCCGCAGCGCGGCCTGCTCGGCGGCCACCCGGACCGCCTCCCGGTGGACCACGTTGAAGGCCGCCGCCACCTGGCCGATCTCGTCGCGGTTGGTCAGCTTGATCGGGTCGCGGACCTGCTGGACGATCTCGTCCACGCCGCCGTCGCCGATCGCGTTGACGTTCTGCAGCCGGCCCACCGCGTCGGGCAGGTCGTGGTTCGCCACCGCCAGCGCGCCCTCGCGCAGCCGGCGCAGCGACTCGTTGAGCGAGCGGGCCAGCACGACCGCCAGGGTGACGGCGACGATCAGGGTGAGCAGGACGAGCAGGCTCTCCACCACGGCCTGCCGGATGACGTCGCTGCGGACGTCGTCGGCGTCGGCGAGCAGCTGGTCCTGGAGCTGGATCTCCGCCCAGCGCATGAGGTCGTTGACCGCGCCGATCGCCTCGGCGGCGTCGTTCCGGCTCACCAGCGGGGCCTGGTTGACCGAGCGGGACAGGTCGTTGGCGACCCGGTCGGCGAGCTGCACGGCGTCACCGGAGACGGTGCCGTCCACCAGGGACCGCTGCGCCGGCTCGGCGGCCCGGGAGAACGTCAGCAGCGCCTCCTGCTGGCCGGTCAGGGTGGCCACCAGGGAGGAGAACTGTTCCTCGTCGAGCTGGCCGGAGGCGAGGGCGGTGAACGCTACCGCCTGCTCCTGGGCGACCTGCGCCTTCGCGTGGGAGAACGCGGCCACCGCGCGACGGGCGTCGGCGATGCGCTCGGCGCCGGGCTGCTGGGCCAGGGTGTCGCCGTACGCGACGAGGTCGCTGAGGATGATGCCGTAGCGCAGGCTGGCCTCGGCCACCGGCATCTGCTGCCGGTCCAGCACCTCCTGCCGGGTGCCGTTCAGCGTGCCCAGGTGGTCCTCGATGACCTTCAGCCGGGTCCGCACGGACGCCGGCACCTCGCCGATCCGCCCCCGCTCCTCGCGGTACGCGGCGATCCGCTCGTCGGTGCGGCGGACCCGCAGGTTGTAGTCGTCCGGCTTCTGGTCCGGCGCGACCAGGTAGGCCGCCGCCGCCATCCGCTCCTTGTGCAGGTCCTGGGTGAGCGCCGAGACGTCGATCGACAGCGCGGTGAGCGACCGGATCCGGGTAGCCTCGTACGCGCCCTGGCCGGTCGAGACGAGTCGGATAGTTGCCAGTGCCATGACAGCGGCGACCGGGACGACCAGGATGAGAGCGAGCTTTGACCGGATCCGCGCGTCACGCAGCCGAGGCAGCCGCCGTCGCCGGTTCCGGTGGTCGGATCCGGCGCTCTCGGGCAGGGTCGTAGGTCCGGTGCTCACGACATCGCCTCCGTCGTTTCTTCCACGCCTGACCCGCCGACCCGTGCCTGGAGCGGCGGGCGGCGCCGCGCGCGGCACGGCCGCGATTTCATCAGACGAGATGCAGTTTGGGAAGCCGCAGTGGGGCCGAAAACGGTTGGCGGGGACTCAACCCGTGCAGCGGTCAACTAATACCTTCATTTCCGCAGGCCTCTGAACAGGGCATGTAACTCCAGAGTGGTCGGTCGCATCTGCGCAGTAATTGCCGGTTAACGTTTCGTGTCCCCACCATGTGGGATGGGTGTCCCGAAACCGCTCCTGGCATCGCCGCTTGACCACACGCCCCGGCATTGGCAAGGTTTTGCAGGCTTCGCGCACACCGTACGGCACACCAATCCCGTTCCTCTACTGAGGACGGATGAGCGGCGGTGATCGGGCCCCCCGCCCGCGCCGCACCTGGAGGACTGAATTGAGCCCCATCCGCTCCGCGAGCATCGCGGCGCTCGCTTCGGCCGTGCTGGCCACCACGCTCACCGGCTGCCAGTTCGGCGGGGAGCAGCAGGACGACAGCCACATCGTGATCGCCGCGGACCTTGAACTGTCGGGCGCCTCCGCTGCCCTCGGCAAGGTGTACCAACGGGCCCTCGAACTGAAGGTCGAGCAGTTGAACTCGTCCGGCGCACTCGGCGCCCGGAAGATCGACCTCAAGGTGAAGGACAACCGCTCCGACGCCGCCGAATCCTTGCGCAACATCAACGATTTCAGCAGTGACTCCCGGGTCAGCGCCATCATCATGGGCGGCTGCAACGAATGCGCCGTCGGCGCCGTCCGCACCATCGGCGAGAAGCACATTCCGACCATCGCCCTGGCGTCCGCCGGCGCGATCACCGAACCGGTCGCCGAACGCCGGTACGTGTTCAAGCTCGCCCCGAACGCGGCCGACAGTGCCGCGGCCATCACCGTCGAGCTGGGCCGGCGCGGCGTCAAGAAGGTCGCCCTGCTGCGCAGCGACGACAGCTACGGCCAGGAAGGCCTCACCGCGCTGCGCCGCCAGTTCGACAAGACCGGCATCCGGCTGGTCGGCACCGAGTCGGTACGCGTCACCGACACCGACGTGAGCGGCCAGGTCGAGGACCTCGTCGGCAGCAAACCGCAGGCCCTGGTCCTCTGGACGCCCCCGGAGCAGGCGGCGCTCGCGGCGGCCAGCGCCCGGCAGAACCGGTTCACCGGCCAGCTGTTCTTCGACGCCTCGGCGGCCGGCGACCTCTTCCTCGGCGCCTCCGCCCGGTCCACCGAGAAGGCCACCCTGATCTTCACCCAGACCATGGTGATCGACGACGTCATCGCCACCACCCCGGCCAAGGCGGCCCGGCGGCAGTGGTTCCAGGAGTACACGGCCCGCTTCGGCGGCTACAACGGCTTCTCCTCGTTCGCCGCCGACGCGGTCCAGCTCATCACCAACGGCGAGCTGCGGGCCGGGGTGAAGCAGGGCACCGTCGACCGGGAGGCGCTGCGGGACTTCCTGGAAACCTCACAGCTCGACGGGCTCTCCGGGCCGATCCGGATGACGCCGGACAACCACTCGGGGTTGATGCCGCAGGCGTTGACCACGCTGGTGGCGCGGGGTGGACGGTGGCGGCTCGCCGGGTAGTGGTCGCTGTTGTGGGTGTGGCCCCGGCGCAACCGGCTCCGGGCGGTCAGGCTTGATCCCTGCGCCGGTTGCGCCGGGGCCACACCTTCGGTGGGCACTCGCCGACCGTCCCTTGGTGGTCTCGGTCGACGTCGGGTCTTCGGTCGGTGCGGGACGACTCGGTGCTGCGGCCGGCCTCCCTGGGGGAGGCCGGCCGGGTCAGCGGGCGGAGGTGGTGGCTCTCACCCAGGGCAGGGCGAGGCGTTCGAGGACGCTGAGGGCGGCGTACAGGACGATGCTCATCAGCCCGACCAGGACGATGGCGGCCCAAGCGGTGGGGGTGTCGCCGGCGCCGTTGTACTGCAGGATCTGGTAGCCCAGGCCGGGCTTGTCCGAGTAGAACTCACCGATCACCGCACCGATCGCGGCCAGCGGCATGGCCACCTTCAGCCCGACGAAGATCTGCGGCAGCGCGGCCGGGAAACGCACCTTGCGGAAGGCCTGCCACCAGGACGCGTTCAGCGAACGGCCCAGCTCCGCCAGGTCGGCCGGGGTGGTGGTCAGCCCGGTCGCGGTGGACAGCACGATCGGGAAGAAGCAGAGCAGGAACACCATGGTCAGAATGGGCTTCTGCCCCCAGCCGACCGCGACCACCAGCAGCGGACCGAACGCGATCTTCGGCACCGCGTTGACGGCCACCAGCAGCGGCGAGAACATCCGCTCCACCCGGCCGGACGCGGCCAGCGCCATCCCGATCAGCACGCCGGCCACCGACGAGAGCAGGAAGCCCAGCACGGTGACCCCGGTGGTGATCCCCAGCGCCGGCAGCAGCACGTCCGTGGCGGCGGTCAGCCCCCGCCAGACCGCGAGCGGCGGCGGCAGCGCCGCCGGGTGGACCAGATGCAGCCCCGAGGTCACCAGCCACCACGCGGCCACCGCGATCAGCAGGCCGAGCGCCGGCAGCCCCACCGCGGCCGGGCGTACGGCCAGCCGCGCCGGAACGGCGGCGGGCGGCGGGGACGCCTCCGGCGCCGACGGATCGGGCCGGACTCCGGTCACCTGTGCCAACGTGTCCTCCTCTCTCGGCCGGTCCGCAGAGCCGGCACGCGAAGGGGTGCGCCCCGCCGGAACCCCGGCGGGCGCGCACCCCCGTTGTCCGAGCCGACCGGTCAGGCCTTCGGCACCAGGTTGAAGTCGATGATCTGGTCTGGGGTGAGGTTCTGCTTGAGCGCGCCCGCGCCCTGGAGCAGGGCGATGGTCTTGGCCACCCGGCCGCTGTCCACGGTGCCGATCGCGGTGCCGGTGTTGCTGGACCGGACGTACGCGGCCATCAGCTGAAGCTCGGCGGAGGCCGCCGCCGGGACGGCCGCCGGGACGTTCTTCTTCAGGATCGTCCCCGCCTCGTCCGGGTTGGCCAACGCGTATTCCAGGCCCTTGAGCAGCGCCGCGGTGAAGCGCTTGACCATCTCCGGCTTCTCCTTGGCGAGCTTGGTGGAGGTGACCAGCACGTTGCCGTAGAGGTCCTGCATCACGTTGCTGTAGGGCAGCATGACCGGCTTCTTCTTGGTGACCGCCGCGATGGTGGGCTGACCGACGACGAACTGGCCGATGCCGTCGACCGAGCCGGAGGCGAGCGTGCCGATCAGCGTCTGCGCCTCACCGTTGACCCAGGTCACCTTGCTGGCGTCGACGCCGGCCAGCTTGGCGTACGTCGGGAAGAGCATGCGCACGACGGAGGCCGGGCTGTCGGCGAGCTTCTTGCCCTCGAGGTCCTTCGGGGTGGCGATGTTCTTGCCCTCGACCGAGGCGATGGCGGCCATGGTCCGCTGCTGGACCGCCGCCACCGCGACGAAGTCCTTGGCCTGACCGTTGGCGAGCACGAGGATCGCGCCGGTCAGGTCGATCGGGGCGAAGTCGGCCTGCCCGGTGGCGACCTGGATGACGCCCCCGGTGCCCTGGCCGGGCTTGATGTCGACGTCGAAGCCGGCCTCCTTGAAGAAGCCCTTCTCCTTCGCGACCCAGGCGTACGAGTCACGCCCGAAGTTGCCGAACGAAGTGAGGTAGGTCACTTTCTCCAGCGCCTTGCCGCCGGCAGCCTTGTCCTCGGACTTGTCCGAGTCACTGCTGCACCCGGAAACCAGGGCGAGTGCGGTCGCCAGCGCGGCGGCGGCGACCGTACGGGTCAGCCTTCTCATCAGTGCACCATGTCCTTTCCGACCAGGGCATGCTCGCCCGGACGGGTCGTGGTTCCGACGGTGTCGGCCGGAGGGGCAGCCGACGGGATCGTCGTGAGGGGACTCTTCGCGCGCAACAGCGTACGAGAAGCTCCCTGCACCGACGTCCGGCGCTCGGTTGCGGAACGGAAACGAAGTTGCCTGACGGAAAGTGGACTGACGTCCACCCCGGACGGTGCTATAGGGAGCGCATCCCGCTACGCTAGCCCGGCTCGCGTTCGCGACGTGGAAGGGAGCCGGCGGGAGATGATCCGACTGTCCGGGGTGTCCCGCACCTTCGACGGCCGCTCGGGGCGGGTGGAGGCGCTGCGCGACATCGACCTCGACGTCGCCGAGGGTGAGTTCGTCGCCGTGGTCGGCCGCTCAGGGTGCGGCAAGTCCACCCTGCTGCGCATGATCGCCGGCCTGCTGCCGGTGACCGCCGGCGAGATCACCGTGGCCGGTACGCCGATCACCCGGCCCCGCCGGGACATCGCCATGCTGTTCCAGCGGCCCGCCCTGCTGCCCTGGCGCTCCGTGCTGGACAACGTCCTGCTGCCGGTGGAGATCTTCGGCTGGCGCCGGGCCAAGCACCGGGACCGGGCCCGCCAACTGCTGGAGATGACCGGGCTGGGCGGGTTCGAGAAGCGCCTGCCGCACGAGCTCTCCGGCGGCATGCAGCAGCGGGTCTCGCTCTGCCGGTCGCTGATCGGCGAGCCCCGGGTGATGTTGATGGACGAGCCCTTCTCGGCGCTCGACGCGCTCACCCGCGAGGAACTCTCCGGCGAACTCCAGCGGGTGCACATGGAGACGAAGGCGACCATCGTCTTCGTCACCCACTCGATCGACGAGGCGGTGCTGCTCGCCGACCGGGTCGTCGTGCTCAGCCCGCGTCCCGGCCGGATCCGCGAGGTGGTCGAGGTCAAGGTGCCCCGGCCGCGCACGCTGGGCCGCAACGCGCACCTGGCCGAGGTGGCCCGGATCAGCGCCGAGCTGCACGAACTGCTGATGGAACGGGACGGGCCGACCGGGCCCGCTCCGGCCGGCCCGGTCGAGCCGGCCGACGGGACCGGGACACCGACGGCCGCCGGCGCGGGAGGGCAGTGAGCATGCGGGTGACGGTCTTCACCGAGCCGCACCGGGGCGCCAGCTACGACGACCAGCTCCGGTTCGCCCGGCGGGTCGAGGAGACGGGCTTCGACGGCTTCTTCCGGGCCGATCACTACCAGGCGATGGGCGACGAGCCGGGGCTGCCCGGCCCCACCGACGCCTGGCTGACCCTGGCCGCGCTGGCCCGGGAGACCTCCCGGATCCGGCTCGGCACCCTGGTCACCTCGGCCACCTTCCGGCCGCCCGGGCCGCTCGCGGTGATGGTCGCGCAGGTCGACCAGATGAGCGGCGGCCGGGTCGAGCTGGGCATCGGCGCCGGCTGGTACGAGCGGGAGCACACCGCGTACGGCATCCCCTTCCCCGGGGTCGCCGAGCGGTTCGACCGCCTCGCCGAGCAGCTCGAGGTCATCACCGGGCTCTGGCGCACCCCGACCGGCGAGACGTACAGCTTCAAGGGCGAGCACTACCAACTCGTGGACGCGCCCGCGCTGCCCAAGCCGGTGCAGCGCCCCGGCCCGCCGGTGATCGTCGGCGGTCGCGGCCCACGCCGCACCCCCGACCTGGCCGCCCGGTACGCCGACGAGTTCAACATGCCGTTCAAGACCGTCGCCGAGACGGCCGCCGCCTACCAGCGGGTCCGCGAGGCGTGCGAGCGCACCGGGCGGGCCGCCAGCGGTCGGCCGCCGCTGGTGCTCTCCGCCGGGGTGGTGGTGGCCATCGGGCGTACCGACGCCGAGGCGCAGCGCCGGGCCGCGCCGCTGCACGTCAAGAGCGCCCTGCCGCCGGAGGACCCGGTGGTCGGCTCCCCCGCCCAGCTCGTCGACCGGCTCGGCGAGTTCGCCGCGATCGGCGCCAGCCGGGTGCACCTGCGCCTGATCGACTTCGCCGACCTCGACCACCTGGAGCTCATCGCCGCCGAGGTCCTCCCCCAACTGGACGGACCGCGATGACCGGCACCCACACCGAGCTCGGCCCGGTGGGCCAGGAGATCGTGTACGAGAACGACCGGGTCCGGGTCTGGCACATCCGCCTCGAGCCGGGCGAGCGGCAGCCGCTGCACCGGCACGACCACCCGTACCTGGTGGTGGCGATCCAGGGCGCGAAGAACGTGGTGCAGACGGTCGACGGCACCACGATCGACGCCGATGAGCCGACCGGCGGCGTGGTCTACCGCGACCCGGGCGCCGTGCACATGCTGACCAACGTCGGCGACACCACCTACCTGGCCCGGTTGGTCGAGCTGAAGTAACGACGCCGACACCAGCGCGCCAGGTGGCCTCCTTGGTGGCGATCGGGGGCACCGGGCCGTAACGTGCCCGACATGGCCTTTCGGACGTGGGGCAGGCTGCTGCTCACGGCGCTCGGCGTGAGCATGCTGGCCGGAGCCGGCCAGCTCGGCATCGCGTACGGCTTCGGCGTCGTACGCCTCGACGGCGCGTTCGCCGACGGCACGGTCAACCGGTGGCCCGCCCAGCTCGCCTGGGTCGGCTGGTTCGCGGCGATCGCCGCGGTGGCGGGCGCGGTGGTGACCGAACGCCTCGCCCGCCGGGACGGTTCCCCGGCCGGCGGCACCGCCGAACAGCTCGCCATCGCCGGCGTCGCGGCGCTGGGCGCGACCGTGGTCGCACCGCTCTGCATGCAGCCGGCCCGCGCCGCCGAGCTCGACGGCACCGTCGACCCGGTCTGGGCGGTCGGCATCTGCGCCGTCCTCGGGGCGCTGATCGGGGCGGGCGCGGCCATCGCCGTCCTGCTCAGGCCCGCGTTCGGGTGGAGCATCGCGCTGACCGCCGGGCTCGTCTGGGTGCTCGCGTTGATCTCCGCCGCGCCGACGGTCGCGTCGGCCGGGCCGCTGCGCACCGTACGCCTCGGGGTCCTCGAACCATCCTGGCTGGACGCCGCGGCGGCGCAGCGCCTCGCCATGCTGGTCCTGCCCGCGCTGTCCCTACTGGCCGGCGCGGCGATCGGTGCGCTGGCCCGGCGGCACGGCCACCTGCCGCTGATCAGTGGCGCGGCCGGGGCGGCCGGGCCGATCCTGCTGGCCTTCGCCTACCTGACCGCCGGGCCCGGCGACGCCGCCGACCGGTACCAGCTCGCCCCCTACTACGGCGCGCTCATCGCGGTCGCCGCCGGCGCGCTCGGCTCGACCGCCGCCACGGTGCTGCGCCGGCCCGCGCCGGCCGCCGACGGCGACGCGATCGCGCCCACCGACATCCTCCAGCCGCTCCCGGCCGCGCCGGCCGGCGCGCCGCTCGCCGCACCAGGCGGCTCAGCTCTCGCCGCTCCGGCCGGCGCCGACCTGGGCACGGCCGCCCACCCGGGTACGGCCACCGAACCGGGTCGCGCCGGCCGGGCCGACGGCTCGCCCACTCCCGCGCACTGGGACTGGCCGGAGGCGCCCGGCCTCACCCCCGCCGGCCGGAGCACGCCCCGGCAGACCCTCGCGGACCGCGCCGCCGTTCCGGCCGCTCCCGGCGTACCGGACGGGACGGGCGCGGACCGGCCGCCGACCCTGGTCGAAGCGGCGGGGCCGGCCCCGACGGGCGAGACGGCCGCCGCGGATTCGGCCGCCGCGGCCGGCACGGCTCCTTCGACCGGCACGGCTCCCCCGACCGGCACGGCTCCCCCGACCGGCACGGCTTCCCCGGCCGGCACGGAGTCGGCACCCGCGGGCGGGTTCCCGAGCGACGCGGGCGACCGCCACCTCGACGACCTGGCCCGGAACCTGCCGGGCTCCGGGCTGCCGCCGCCGGCCCGGCGGACCTCCGCGATCGACGTGCTCGCTGCCGGCCGCCCGGCCGCGCGATCCGGTCCGGAGCCGGCCGCCCCCAGCCAGGCCCCGGCGTCGTCCCTCGCCGCGGCACCGCCGACCGCGGATGCCGCGGCACCGCCGACCGCCGATGCGCCGGAACCGGTGCCGGCCGGGCCGGACCCGGCGGCCGGGGCGCGACCGCTCGCCCCGGCGGCCCCGACCTCGCCGGCCGACGAGCGACCGCAGCACCCGGACCCGCTACCGCACCACGCCGCCGCGCCCGAACGACCGCAGCACACCGACCCGACCGGGCGACCGCAGCAGCAGGCGGACGCCCCCGAGCGACCACAGCGCACGGCCGCCACCCAGCTACCGCAGCACACCGGCCCGGCCGGGCGGGACGTCGATCCGGCCCGCCGCGCCGAGCCGACCGCTGCGGCCGACGGCCCGGGTGACGCCGTGCTGACCACGGCGCCGACCAGCACCGCCGCGGGACGGCCCTCGGACGACGAAGCCGCCCCGGCGGAGGGCACGACGAAGCCCGCGCGCGGCGGGCGCGCCCGGCGGGGCCGCAAGCCGGCGTCGGCCGCCGGCGGACCGTCGGCGGCGGCCGTGCCCGTCGCCGGAACCGACCGGCCGGCGACCCCACCCGCGGCCGCCACCGACCCGGGCCGCGCGGAGCAGGACCGCACAACCGTCACCGCCCCGGGCCACGGGGACCACGACCAGACCCGGCCCACCGCGCAGGCGGACCACGACCGGACAGCCGCCGCTGCCGCCACGGACCACGAGCGGACACCGGCCGCCGGCCGCGCGGACCACGACCGGACTCCCGCCGCTGGCGACACGGACCACGAGCGGACTCCCGCCGCTGGCCGCGCGGACCACGAGCGGACTCCCGCCGCTGGCCGCGCGGACCACGAGCGGACACCGGTCGCCGGCGGCGGCCCGGGCGCTCAGGAGGTGGAGCAGCCCGGTCGCCGCTTCTTCTTCGACGAGCCGGCCGGCGGCGAGGGTCCGCCCGCGTCGCCCCGGCCACGCTTCCCGATCTTCGAGGACGTGACGGACCGACCGGGCGAGGTCCGGCCGGCGTGGCCGATCGCGCCCGCGCCCGCGCCGGGCTGGTCGGCCGCCCCGCGCGGCACCACCACCCCCGGCCCGGCCGGTGTCCCGGAGGCCGGACCGGCCGGCGAGCCCGACCCGGCGTCCGCACCACGCCCCCGGCACCGGGCGCTGCCGGACCTGCGCGCGTCCAACTGGGAGGCCCTCGCCAACGCCCGGCCCGCCCCGGCGGCGGAGCCCGGTGGCCGGCACGCCGATCCGCCGCCGGCCGGCCCGGAGCCCGGACCGGTCGAGCCGGCCGAGGGCGCCGGGACGGCTGAGCCGACCGAGGCGGTCGAGGAGACGGCAGGCGGGAAAACCAAGTCCCGCCGGGGACTGTTCCGGCGTAACCGGGGCAAGGCGGCCGAGCCGGTGGAGGCCGACCGCGAGGCGGAGCCGCTGCCGGCCCAGGACGAGGAGTTCGTCGACTGGGTCGCCGGCCTCGCCTCCGACGACAACGCCGACGACGCCCGTTCGCTGCGTACCGGCCGGCACCACCGCGACTGACCCGTTGGGTGGGTACCGGGCCGACCAGCGGCCCGGTACCACCCGACCCGCCCGGCCCCCGTGCAGCGGTCCGGCCGGTGGTCCGGCCAGCGGTCAGGCCAGTGGCAGGTAGACCCGCCCGCCGGCGTTGAGGAACTCCTCGGACTTGTCCCGCATGCCGCGCGCCGCGTACTCCTTCAGCTCCTGGGTGATCTTCATGGAGCAGAACTTCGGCCCGCACATCGAGCAGAAGTGCGCGGTCTTCGCCGGCTCGGCGGGCAGCGTGGCGTCGTGGTACGACCGGGCGGTCTCCGGGTCGAGCGAGAGGTTGAACTGGTCCTCCCAGCGGAACTCGAACCGGGCCTTGGAGAGCGCGTCGTCCCAGGCCTGCGCCCCGGGGTGCCCCTTGGCCAGGTCGGCCGCGTGCGCGGCGATCTTGTACGCGATCACGCCCGCCTTCACGTCGTCCCGGTCCGGCAGCCCGAGGTGTTCCTTCGGGGTGACGTAGCAGAGCATGGCGGTGCCGAACATGCCGATCATCGCGGCGCCGATGGCCGAGGTGATGTGGTCGTACGCGGGCGCGATGTCGGTGGTCAGCGGCCCGAGCGTGTAGAACGGCGCCTCGTGGCACCACTCCTGCTGGCGGTCCACGTTCTCCTTGATCTTGTGCATCGGCACGTGCCCCGGACCCTCGATCATCACCTGGACGTCGTGGGCCCAGGCGACCTTCGTCAGCTCACCGAGCGTGCGTAGCTCGGCGAACTGCGCCGCGTCGTTGGCGTCCGCGATGGAGCCAGGACGCAGCCCGTCGCCGAGGGAGAACGTCACGTCGTACTTCGCGAGCAGCGCACACAGCTCCTCGAAGTTGGTGTAGAGGAAGTTCTCCTCGTGGTGCGCCAGGCACCAGGCCGCCATGATCGAGCCGCCCCGGGACACGATCCCGGTGACCCGGTCCACGGCCAGCGGCACGTACGGCAGCAGCACCCCGGCGTGCACGGTCATGTAGTCGACGCCCTGCTCGGCCTGCTCGATCACGGTGTCCCGGAACACCGCCCAGCTCAGCTGCACCGGGTCGCCGCCGACCTTCTCCAGCGCCTGGTAGATCGGTACCGTGCCGATCGGCACCGGCGAGTTGCGCACGATCGCCTCGCGGGTCTCGTGGATCCGCTTGCCGGTGGAGAGGTCCATCACGGTGTCCGCGCCCCACCGGGTGGCCCAGGTCAGCTTCTCCACCTCCTCGGCGACCGACGAGCTGACCGCCGAGGTGCCGATGTTGGCGTTCACCTTGACCAGGAACGCCCGCCCGATGATCGCCGGCTCGCACTCCGGGTGGTTGACGTTGAGCGGCAGCACCGCCCGCCCGGCGGCGATCTCGTCCCGGACGAACTCCGGCGCGACACCCTCCCGGATCGCCACGAACTCCATCTCCGGGGTGACGATCCCGGCCCGGGCGTAGCCGAGCTGCGTCGGGCGCTTCCCGTCGACGCCGGCCAGCGGGGTGCCCGCGCCCCGCACGGGGGCGACGTCGCCCCGGGCGGCGATCCACGGCCCGCGCAGCGGTGGCAGCCCGACCGCCGGGTCCGAGCCCGGGCCCGAGGTGTCGTAGAGCCGCACCGGGGGGTTGTCCCCGGCCAGTTCCACCTCGGCGAACGGCACCCGGAGGTCCGGCCGCGACCCCTCCACGTAGACCTTGCGTCGTGCCTGCATGACAGCCTCCCTGTCGCTCATGCGGACCAGCCGAAGTGGTCCAGCGGGCCGCGTCCCGCGCCCAGCGCCCAGTCGCGCGCGCCGGTCAGCGCGCGGGTCACGTACTCCTTCGCGGCGGCGACCGCGACCGGCACCGGATCGCCCGCCGCCAGCCGGACCGCGATCGCCGCCGAAAACGAGCAGCCGGTGCCGTGGTTGTGCCGGGTCGCCACCCGGGGCGCGCGCAGCAGCGTGGTCCGGCCCGCGCCGGCCAGCACGTCCACCGACTCGCCGCCGGCGTCCACGTCACCGCCGGTCACCACCACGTGCGCCGGGCCCGCGGCCGCCAGCGTCTCGGCCGCCGCGACCATCTCCTCGACCGTGGTCACCGGGCGTCCGGTGAGGGCCGCGGCCTCCGCGCGGTTCGGCGTCGCCACCTCGGCGTACGGCAGCAGCCGCTCGACCGCCTCCACCACGCCGAGCCGGTGTCCACTGGTGGCGACCAGCACCGGGTCGACGACCAGCCGGGGCAGCCGCCCGGCCCGCGCCGCCTCGGCCACCGCGCCGGCGACCGCCGGGCTGCCGAGCATGCCGGTCTTCACCGCCCGGACGTCGAAGTCGCCGAGCACGCTGTCGAGCTGGTCGCGCACGGTCTGCGGGGGCAGCGGCAGGACGGCGTCCACGCCCCGGGTGTTCTGGGCGGTGACGGCGGTGAGCACGCTGGTGCCGTACGCGCCGAGGGCGGCGAAGACCTTGAGATCGGCCTGGATGCCGGCGCCGCCGCCGGAGTCGGATCCGGCGATGGTGAGGACTGTCCTCGGGGTCACGTCGCTCCCTGGGCTGTGGTGGTGGGTCGCGGCCGGTCGTGGGCCGCCGCGCTGAGGGTGGCGGCGGCCGCGGTGGGCCGCTCGGCGCGCATGATCGCGCCGAGCACGGCGACCCCGCTGGCGCCGGCCGCGACGCACGCCCGGACCTGGTCCGGGGTCTCGATGCCGCCCAGGGCGAGCACCGGTACCGGGCTGACCCGGATCAGCTCGCGCAGCCCGGCCGGGTGCAGGGGTGGGCCGTAGCCGGGTTTCGTCCTCGTCGGGAAGACCGGCGACAGGGTCACGTAGTTCTCCGCGCTGAGTCGGGCCAGCTCGGTGGTGTCGTGGCAGGAGCGGCCGACCAGGCCGACGGGCGGCGGCGGGTACGGGCCGGCGGCGGGCAGGTGCACGGCGTCGCCGCCGAGCGGGTCCGGGCCGGCGACGATCAGCCGGCCGCCGGCCTCGGTGAGGATCGCGCGCAGGTCGCCGGCGAGGGCGGCCCGCTCGGCCCGCGGCAGGTCCTTGTCCCGCAGCACCACCCAGCGCACTCCCCCGGCCACGGCCGCCTCGACGACCTCGGCCAGGGGTCGCCGGGCCATCCGCCGGTCGGTCAGCAGCAGCACTCCCGACGGCAGCTCGCGAGCGCCCGACGAGATCGTGGCGGACGGGGGCCCCGCCGGCCGTACCCGGCCGGCGGGGCTGCCCGTCGCGCGGACGGCGATGCCGGGCGACGCCGTCACAGCTCGGGCCGTCCGTCGTCGGGGGTGGAGGCCAGGGCGTGGAAACGACGGGGGATCCGCCCGGCCCCGTACGCCAGCCGCCCGGCCCGCACGGCGTGCCGCATCGCGGTGGCCATCGCCACCGGGTCGGCGGCCCGGGTCACCGCGCTGGCCAGCAGCACCCCGTCACAGCCCAGCTCCATGGCGAGCGCCGCGTCGGAGGCGGTGCCGATGCCGGCGTCGAGGATCACCGGCACGGCCACGGCCTGCCGGATCAGCCGGATGTGGTGCGGGTTGCCCACCCCCAGCCCGGAGCCGATCGGCGCCCCCGCCGGCATCACCGCCGCGCAGCCCACGTCGGCCAGCCGCCGGGCCAGCACCGGATCGTCCGACGTGTACGGCAGCACGGTGAACCCGTCCGCCACCAGCTCCTCGGCGGCGCGCAGCAGCTCCACCCCGTCCGGCAGCAGCGTGCGCTCGTCCCCGATGACCTCGAGTTTCACCCAGTCGGTCTCGAACGCGTCGCGGGCCAGCCGGGCCACCTTCACCGCCTCGGCCGCGGTGTGGCAGCCCGCCGTGTTCGGCAGCAGCCGTACCCCGCACCGCTCCAGCAGGTCGAGCAGGCCACCGGCGCTGCCCGGCGCGGTGTCGACCCGGCGCAGCGCCAGCGTGACCAGTTCCGTGCCGGAGGCCCGGATCGCCTGCTCCAGCACGTGCAGGTTGGCCGCGCCGCCGGTGCCGAGGACGAGCCGGGAGCCGAAGGTGACCCCGCCGATCTCCAGGGGCATGCCGCTCACCCGCCCTGCGCGGCGCTGAGCACCTCGACCCGGTCACCGTCGCGCAGCACCGTGGCCGGCCAGCCGCCGCGGGGCACCACCTCGCCGTTGACCGCGACCGCGAGGCCACGCTCCTGGGTGGTGACCGCGCGGACCAGCTCGGCGACGGTGACGCCGCCCGGCAGGTCCCGCCCAGCGCCGTTGACGATCAGTCGCACGTCTCCTCCTCGCTGTCGGATGGGGTCCGGACCGGTCCGGACCGGCCGGCGAACCGGGCCGCGCCGAAGGGCGCGAGCAGCGGGTCCGGCTCGCCGGTGACGACCAGCTCGGCGACCAGGTCGGCGGTGACCGGGGTGAGCACGATGCCGTGCCGGTGGTGCCCGGCGGCGACGAGCACGCCGGGGCGGCCGGGCAGCGCCCCGATGATCGGCGCGTTGTCCGGCGTGCCGGGCCGCCACCCGGCCGCCGCCTCCACCAGCTCGTACTCGGCCAGTTCGGGGACCAGGTCGACGGCGGCGCGGAGCAGCCGCAGCACCGCCCCCGCGGTCACCACGGTGTCGGCGCGCTCCTCGACGGTCGCCCCGACCACCACCTCGCCGCTGTCCCGGGGCACCAGGTAGACCGGCTCGCCGTCGGCGTACCCCCGGATCACGTGCCGGAAGCCGGGCGGACCGCCACCGGGCGCGCGGAGCCGGAGCACCTGCCCCTTCACCGGCCGGACCGGAAGGCCGGTGAGCGCCGCCGCGCCGCAGCCGGCCGCCACCACGACGACCCGGGCGGCCAGCTCGGACAGCGCGCCGACCGCCGCCGGTCGCAGCACCGCGCCGGCCCGCTCGGCCGCCGTCCGCAGCGCGGCGACCAGCCGGCGCGGGTCGACCTGGTGGTCGCCGGGCGCGAGCGCCCCGCCGCGCACCCGGGGCGCCAGCGCCGGCTCGCGGTCCCGCAGCTCCGAGGGGCGCAGCGGCCTGATCGGCAGGCCCAGGCCCCGCTGGTACGACCAGAGCCGGCTCGCCTCGGCCAGGTCGTCGGCGGTGAGCCCGACCACCAGGGTGCCGTCGGTGCGGTACCCGACGTCGGCGTCGGCGGCCCCGGCCAGCTCGGCGGCGAAGCCGGGCCAACGGGCGGCGGACTCGGTGAGCAGCCCAGTCAGCTCCCGCTCCCCGAAGTACGCCTCGGCGACCGGCGCCAGCATCCCGGCGGCCACCCGCGACGCGCCGGAGCCCGGCGCCGGGTCGTGCACGCTCACCCGCAGCCCGCGCTGCGCGCACCGCCACGCGATCGCCAGCCCCACCGGCCCCGCCCCGACCACCGCCACGTCGGCCGCGACGGTGCCCCGGCCGACGTCGCCGGTGCTGCCCGCGCCCCCGCTCAGCACGTCAACGCCCGGAGCAGCTCGGCCGTCGCCCCGGCCGGATCCGCCGCGGCCGACAGCGCCCCGACCACCGCCACCCCGTACGCCCCGGCGGCCCGCAGCGCCGGCACCGACGCGGCGGTCACCCCGCCGATCGCGATCACCGGCACGCCCACGGCCCCGGCGACCGCGCGGATCCCCGCGGGGCCGATCGGGTCGGGCAGCCCGGACTTGGTCGTGGTGGCGTAGCACGGCCCCACGCCGAGGTAGCTGGCCCCGGCGGCGACCGCCGCGGCGGCGCTGAGCGGCTCCCGGGCCGTCGCGCCGAGCACGGCGGCGGCACCGAGCACCCGGCGGGCGGCGGGCACCGGCAGATCGTCCGCGCCCACGTGCCCGCCGTCGGCGGCCACCGCCAGCGCCACGTGCAGCCGGTCGTTGACCAGGCAGGTCGCCCCGTACGGCCGGCACAGCCCGGCCACCCGCCGGGCCAGCTCGTACGTCTCCCGGTCGGTGGCGTCGTCGGCCACCCGGACCTGGACCACCAGTTCGGCGCCGGCCACCGGCAGCGCGGCCCGCAGCACGCCGAGGGGGTCCCGACCGGGCCGGGTGTCGGTGATCAGATGCAGTCGCCCCAGGGACGGCACGGCAACACTCCTCCCTGCGCCGGCATTACCCGGATCAGGTTCAACGGTCGGGGGCTGTCAGCCCCCCTCTCAGCCCGGTCCGCACCGGGCTCCCGTGGGTCACTTGCGGCCTACCGTACGACGTTCCCCCCGATCCGCCAAGGGCCGGTGACACTTTTCCCACCCACCGTCCGGAGTGGAGGGCGGGGACGGCGAGTGACCTTCCGGTCACGTCATGCTGTCCGGATGCCCTCGCCTGCCCGCGTTCCGCGCCGGTTGTCGTTCCTGCCGTTCCGCGGCAGCGTCGCCGTCGCCGAAGGCCAGCTGACCTGGGCGATGGTGCGCGGACCGGCCTGGCGGCGGCTGCTGCCCGACGTCTACGTGCACCGCGACGGCCACCGCCCGGACGACCACCGGATGTGGTGCGAGGCCGTCGCCCTACGCCTGCCGCCCGGCGCCGCCGTCGCCGGGCGCAGCGCCGCGTACCTGTGGGGCGCCGACCTGCTCGACCCGACCGCCCCGGTCACCGTGCTGCTGCCCCGGACGGCCCGGATGCGCCCGCATCCCCGGGTACGCGTCGTCCGCTCGGTGCTGCCGGACAGCGACCGCACCCGGTTCGCCGGGCTACCGGTCACCACGGCCCCACGCACCGCCTTCGACCTCGGCCGGCAGGCCCCCCGCACGGACGCGCTGGTCGCCGTCGACGCGCTGCTGCACCGGCGGGTGGTCAAACTGACCGACCTCCGGGCGTACGCCGCCGCGCGGTCCGGCTGGCCGGGCACCAGGCTGCTCCGGGAGGTGCTGGCGCTCGCGGAGCCGCTGAGCGAATCTCCGATGGAGACCCGGCTCCGGCTGCTCCTGCTCGACGCCGGGCTCGGGCCGCTCGTCGCCCAGCACGACGTGCTCGACGCCCGGGGCCGCTTCGTCGGACGGGTGGACCTCGCCTGGCCGGCCCGCCGCGTCGCGGTCGAGTACGACGGCGACCACCACCGGGAACGCGCCCACTTCCGCCAGGACGTGGCCCGCCTCAACGCGCTCCGGGCGGCCGGCTGGCTGGTCCTCCGCTTCACCGCCGACGACGTGCTCCGCCACCCGCGCGCCACCGTCGCTCTGGTCCGTCAGGCCCTCGCCGAACGTGCCGCCACCCCACGCCACCCCTGACCCTGGCCGCCCGCCTCGCCGCCCGCCTCGCCGCCCGCCTCGTCGCGCGCCCCGCTGAGCGGCACAGCGTCGCCGCCGGTGTCGCGCTGTGCGGCACAGCGTCGCCGCCGGGTGTCGCGCTGTGCGCACCCCGGGCCGCTCGCCGATGACGCCGATCTGGCTGGCAACCGCAGTCAGCGAGTGCGGCAGCCGACCACCAACCACCGACCAAAGCCATCGACCACCGATCACCGATCACCGATCACCGAACGCCGAACGCCGAACGCCGACCACAAGCCATCGATCGCCGACGCAAACCGCCGACCCAACCCGCCGAACGCCGAACACCATGGACATCAAAAGCCCGCTTTGATGTCCACAGCGCTCACACCTCCCGCCTCGCCCGCCGCGTTTTGCGCTCTGCCGCTTCGCGCCCCGCTCCGCTCAGCCACCCGCTCTGCCCAGCCACCCGCTCCGCTCAGCCACCCGCTCTGCCCCGCCACCCGCTCTGCCCAGGGCAGCTCGGTGGCGAGCCGGTCCCGCTCGCACGGGCGTCGGATGCGCGCGTCCCGCACCACGCCGTTCGCGCCCCGCTCAGTTCAGGCATCCGCCCGCTCAGGCATCCCGCCCCACGCCGTGCCCTTGCCCGGCGGCCAACCGAATGTCTCGGTGGAACGCTATGGAGGTCAAAAGCGCTCTTTGACCTCCATAGCGTTCCACCCGCTCCCGTGCCGTTCGGTCGCCGACCCCGCTCAGCGTCCCGTCCCACGCGCCGCCCGGCCCAACGGGCCAACCGGACGCGATCGGTGGATCACCATGGACGTCACAAGCGCACCTTGGCGTCATCAGCGCTCATCCCGCCCCGCCCGGCGCCCCTTTCGGCCGCTCGCAGCACCCACCGGGCCGGCCACCGGAGGCCATCGGTGGAACACCACCGACATCCGAAGCCCTGCTTGACCTCACCAGCGCTCCACCAGCGCCGCCGCGCCCAAACTCCACTTCCGACCACGCCGACGCCTCGCCCAACGTTCGAGCGGACGCCGCCGGTGGAACACCATGGAGGTCAAAAGCGCTCTTTGACCTCCATGGTGTTCCACCGAGGCCGTCACTCGACGGCGTGCCCGGCCGGCGGCGGCCCAGCACCGAACTCACAGAGCCCAGCGCCCATTCGGTAGAGCGAGAGACCCGCCCACAGGGCCGACGAGCCGGCCCACAGCGCCAGTGACCTGCCCGTACGCCGAGGGTCGGGCCGCCCAGGAGCAACCGGCACGCAGGGCGCAACGGGCCCGGCCGGCGTGGCCCGGGGGTGGAAAGCAGGCTGCCCCGGTGCCGGAGACGGCACCGGGGCAGCGCTGAGCCCGGTCAGAGCAGGGCGTCGAGGGCGTCCAGGTCCTGGTCGGTGGGCTGCCAGGTGCCCGCCTCGGCGTTGGCGCGTACCTGCTCGGGGGTGGTGGCGCCGGCGATCACGGAGGTCACCGCCGGCCGGGCGGCCAACCCGCCGATGGCCACCTGGAGCATGTTGAGCCCACGCTCGGCCGCGTACGCCTCGATCGCCTCGATGGTGTCCCAGTCGGCCGCGGCGAGCCGCTCGGCGTACCGGCCGCCACCGGCGAGCCGGCTGCCGGGCGGGGGCGTCTCGTTCCGCTTGTACTTGCCGGTGAGCAGCCCGTTGGCGAGCGGGAAGAACGGCAGCATGCCCAGGCCGAACCGCTCGCAGGCGGGGATGACCTCGGTCTCCACGCTCCGTTCCAGCAGCGAGTAGTGGTTCTGCGCGGAGACGAAGCGGGTACGGCCCTGGGACGACGCGGTCCAGTCGGCGTCGGCGATCTGCCAGCCGGCGAAGTTCGAGTTGCCGAGGTAGCGCACCTTGCCGGCGCGGACCAGGTCGTCCAGGGCGGCGAGGGTCTCGTCGATCGGCGTACCGGGGTCCGGCTCGTGCATCTGGTAGAGGTCGATGTGATCGGTGCCGAGGCGGCGCAGCGACGCCTCGACCGCGCGGGCGATGTACCGCCGGGCGCCCCGGGCGCCGTGGTCGGGGCCGTTGAGGCCGTGCATGTCCATGCCGAACTTGGTGGCGACCACCACGTCGTCCCGGCGCCCCTTCAGCGCCTCGCCCAGCAGTTCCTCGGAGCCGCCCTGCGGCTCGCCGTAGATGTCAGCGGTGTCGAAGAAGTTGATCCCGGCGTCGAGCGCGGCGTCGACCACCGCGCGGGTTCCGTCGCGGTCGAGCTTGCGGCCGAAGTTGTTGCAGCCGATGCCGACCACGGACACCACGAGCCCGGAGTCGCCCAACCGGCGATAGGTCATCTCAGTCACGAGATTCACCCTATGCCGGCCGCCAGCAGGTCACCGTTCGAGCCCGCCGGCCGGCCCGGCTCGCCGGCCGAGCCGTTCCCGACATCAGGTTCGTAGCGACGCCGACCGGGCCCCGGCGGCGGCGGTCAGCGGACGTCCCAGACCGGCTCGGGCGTCTCGACCACCTCTCCGTCGCCGCGGAACAGCACGAACCGGTCGAACGAGCGGGTGAACCAGCGGTCGTGGGTCACCGCGATCACGGTCCCGTCGAAGGCCGCGAGCCCAGCTTCGAGCGCCTCGGCGGAGGCCAGGTCGAGGTTGTCGGTCGGCTCGTCGAGCAGCAGCAGGGTTGCCCCGGACAGCTCCAGCAGCAGCACCAGGAAGCGCGCCTGCTGCCCGCCGGAGAGCGTGCCGAAGCGCTGGTCGCCCTGGCCGGCCAGCTCGTACCGGGACAGCGCCGCCATGGCCGCGTGCCGGTCCATCCCGGCCCGGTGCTCGTCGCCCCGCCACAGGATGTCGACCAGCGTCCTGGCCATCAGCTCCGGCCGGTCGTGGGTCTGGGAGAAGTGGCCGGGCCGGACCCGGGCGCCGAGGCGGATCACCCCGTCGTGCGCGACGGGCGTCAGCTTCGCGGCCTCGGCCGGGACGCTGGCCGGGTCGGGGTCGGTGCCGCCGCGGGCCAGCAGCCGCAGGAAGTGCGACTTTCCGGTCCCGTTGGCACCGAGCACCGCCACCCGGTCGCCGTACCAGAGTTCCAGGTCGAAGGGGTAGGTCAGGCCGTCGAGTTCGAGCTGCTCGGCGATGACCGCGCGCTTTCCGGTCCGCCCGCCGCTCAGCCGCATCCGGATGTCCTGGTCCTTCGGGGGTACGGGCGGCGGCCCGGCCTCCTCGAACTTGCGCAACCGGGTCTGCGCGGCCTGGTAGCGGGAGGCCATCCCCGAGTTGTACGCGGCCTTCTGCTTGTACATCAGCATCAGCTCGCGCAGCTTCTCGTGCTCCTCGTCCCAGCGGCGGCGCAGCTCGTCCAGGCGGTCGTGTCGGGCCACCCGTGCGGAGTGCCAGCTGGCGAAGCCGCCCGGGTGCACCCAGGCGCCGCCGCCCTCGACGGCGACGACCCGGTCGGCGGTCTGTGCCAGCAGTTCCCGGTCGTGGGAGACGTAGAGCACGGACTTGCCGGACTCGCGCAGCCGGCCCTCCAGCCAGCGCTTGCCGGGCACGTCGAGGAAGTTGTCCGGCTCGTCGAGCAGCAGCACCTCCTCGGGGCCGCGGAGCAGCAGTTCCAGCGCGAACCGCTTCTGCTGGCCGCCGGAGAGGGTCCGCACCGGGCGGTCCCGGGCGGCGTCCCAGGGCAGGTCGAGCACCATGGTGGCCACCGTGTCGAAGAGCACCTCGGCGTCGTACCCGCCGGCTTCGCCCCAGGCGGCCAGCGCGTCCGCGTACGCCAGTTGGGCCTTGCCGGCGGCGCTGCTGTACTTGCCGCGGACCTCGGCCGCCCGCATGGCTGCCTCGGTCTCGACGAGCCGGCGGCCGGCGTCGCGCAGCGCCGGCGGGGCGAGCGAGAGCGCCAGGTCGGCGAGGGTCGACTCGTCCCCGATCATGCCGATGAACTGGCGCATCACGCCGAGCCCGCCGGAGCGGGCGATGGCGCCGGTACGCACCGGCAGGTCGCCGGCGACCATCCGCAGCAGGGTGGTCTTGCCGGCGCCGTTGGGGCCGACGAGGGCCACCTTGGCGCCCTCACCGACCCGGAACGACACCTCGGCGAAGAGCTCTCGGCCGTCCGGGAGGGTGTGCCCGACCCCTGCCACGTCCACGTATCCCACGCCGGCATCCTGCCCGAGGGGCGGGGGCGGGCGACACTCGTTTACCGGGTGACCCGCAGCACCCGGAAGCCCTTCTGGCTGGCGTGCCGTGCCACCTGCCAGCCCTGGTCGGTCAGCCAGCGGTGCAGCGAGTCGCCGCCGAGGTTCTTCGCGACGACCAGCCACGCCACTCCGTCCGGGGCGAGCCGGGGCAGCCAGTGCCGGAGCAGGTCGTGCAGCTCGGACTTGCCGATGTGGATGGGCGGGTTGGACCAGATCTGGGCGAAGGTGACCTCGGCCGGTACGTCGTCCGGCGCGACCGCCCGGACCCGCTCGGCCGCGCCCACCCGGGCGGCGTTCGCGGCGGTGAGTTGCCGGGCCCGCTCGTTGACGTCGACCGCCCAGACCGTGGCGGCCGGCGCGCTGGCGGCCAGGACGCAGGTGATGGGGCCGAAGCCGGAGCCGATGTCGAGCAGCGGACCGGTGACGTCGGGCGCCGGCAGCGGGGCCTTGCGCAGCAGGACGGCGGTGCCGGGGTCGAGCCGGGCGGCGGAGAAGACCCCGCTGGCGGAGGCGAGGGTGTAGTCCCGCCCCGCCACGGAGAACTCGACCTCGCGCGGCTGGACGGCGCTCGTGGGCTGCGCGGTGAAGTAGTGGTCGCCGGTCACGCCGGGAATTGTCGCACCGGCGCGGGTGGGCGTCGGCGACGGTGTGCCGGACCGGGTCGGACGCCACTCCGCCCAGATTTCCCGATATTACCCTCGAAAGGGACAATCGACCCCTACTGTGTCTCACATGGTGTATCGGTACGAGTCCGATGAGGACGCCTTCCTGGAGTACCCGGGGTCCGGGCCGGACCCGTCCGCGCCGGCCGCCGCGCCACCGCCGCCGGCGGGCCCTTCGCCGTCCCGCTTCCCCACCCCGTCGCTGCCGCCGGCCCGGGTCGCCCGACCGCCCGTCGACACGGCCCCGGCCCCGGCCCCGGCCCCGGCTCCGGCTCCGGTCCCGGCTCCGCTGCCCGCGCCGGCCCCGCCACCGGTTCCGGCTCCCCCGCCGGCCCCCGTGCCGGGCCGGCTCGAACCGGACGCCCCCCGGGCCACCGCACCGCCCGCCGCCGTGCCACGCCCGGCGCCGGCCGCGATCTTCCGGACGACCGAACCGCTGGACCTGTCCCGCCCCAGCCGGGCGGAGCGCAGGCGCGGCGGGGGGCGCGCCTGGCAGGCCCTGATCGGTGGCGCCGCCGTCCTGATGCTGCTCGCCCTCGGCGGGTTGGCCGTGGCCGCGCTGCTCGACGAGCGCACCCGCACGCCGCAGGCCGGCACGCCCACCGGGCAGCCGGTGGTGGAGCAGTCCGCCGCGGCCGACGGGACGGACCTGGACTCCCGGGACACCGACCAGTTGGCGCTCACCGTCAAGGAGGTCTTCCCCGGCAAGAAGCTGGTGGTCGCCGACGGCCAGCCCGCGTACCCGGTGCTCAAGACCCATTCCAGCGGCAGCTGCGGGGTCGCGGTGACCGGGGAGATCGCCGACCTGCTCACCCGGCTCGGCTGCAACCAGGTGGTCCGGGCGACCCTGCGCTCCCCCGACGGCGACCACCTGCTCACCGCCGGGCTGTTCAACCTCACCGACGTGGCCAGCGCGCAGCGCGCCCGGGACCGGATCCGGCAATTGCTCGACGAACGGCAGGGCCGGTTCCGGGGCATGGCCGCCGACGAGAACACCGAGGCCGTGGCGAAGGCCGCCGCCCGCATCGGCTGGCAGGTACGCGGCCACTACATCGCGTACTGCCTGGTCACCCGGGCCGACGGGAAGAAGATCGCGGCCACCGACAGCCGGACCCGCGAGATCCTGTACGACATGATCGAGGTCTACCTGAACCGGGGCGTGCTGGAACGCCGGGCCAACGGCGGGGTGGCCAACCAGCCCACCGACACCACCTCGGACGGTCCCGCCGGCCAGGACAGCACCGACGACCGGAACTCCTCGGACAACTGACTCGACCCACCCGGCGGCCCGCCGTTTCCCCGTCCCGGGGCGGCGGGCCGTCCAGCGTCCGGGCTCGCTCCTGAGGGTCGGCGGCTAGAAAATCGGCGCCGTGCGTGGGTGTCAGCCTTCGGCGACGGGGACGCGGAGCCGGCGGGTGAGGTCGGCGCGGCGGGCGTACTCGGCCGGGTCGTCGGGGTAGCCGACCGCCACCAGGGCCAGCCCGTGCGCGGGCGCCACGGTCACCTCGCTGGACCGCTCCCGGCGGCTCAGCAGGCCTGCCGGCCATTCGACCGGCCGGCGGCCGTCCCCGGCCACCAGCATCGCGCCGACCAGGCTGCGCACCATGTTCTGGCAGAACGCGTCGGCCTGCACGGTGGCGACCAGGATGCCGTCCGGGTCGCGCCGCCAGTCCAGCCGGGTCACCTCGCGCAGCGTGGTGGCGTTCTCCTTGCGCCGGCAGTACGCCGCGAAGTCGTGCTCCCCCACCAGGCCGGCCGCGGCGGCGTTCAGCGCCGCCAGATCGAGCGGCTTCGGCCAGGCGAGGGTGTCGGTACGGCGCAGCGGCTCGGCGCCCCACGGGGCGTCGGTCACCCGGTACTCGTAGCGGCGGAAGGTCGCCGAGAAGCGGGCGTCGAAGTCGGCCGGCACCTCGGTCATCGCGCGCACCCGCACGTCCGGCGGGAGCAGCCGGGCCAGCCGGCGCAGCAGCCGCCCGTCGTGCTGCCGCCACACCTCGGTGGGCAGGTCGAGATGGCAGACCTGCCCGGTGGCGTGCACGCCGGCGTCGGTCCGGCCGGCCACGGTCAGCCCGGTGGCGGTGCCGGCCCCGAGCACCAGGTCCAGGGTCGCCATCAGCACCCCGGCGACCGTGCGCCGGGTGGGCTGGGGCGCCCAGCCGGAGAAGTCGGTGCCGTCGTAGGAGACGTCCAGCCGCAGCCGGGTCCGCTCGTCCACCTCGTACCTCCCGTTCACGCCGTCGGGCCCGGCACCCCAGGAAGGGATGCCGGGCCCGACGATGCTGCCTGTGCTCAGGCCTTGTTCTCGGTGGCCTCGTCGTCGTCCTCGCGCGCCTGGGCGGTGTCGCCAGTGGCCGAGATCGGCGCCTCGGCGTCCTGGTCGGCGACCTCGCTGGAGCGCGGGGTCTCCTCGGCCGGGGCCAGGGCCTCGACCTTGTCCTGCTGGGCGGACTTGCGGGCGGCGGTCTTCTTGTTCGCCTTCGGCTCGGCGACCTGAAGCTCCTCCACCAGCTCGATGATCGCCATCGGAGCGGCGTCACCCTTGCGCGGACCGGTCTTCACGATCCGGGTGTAGCCACCGTTGCGGTTGGCGTACCGGGGCGCGATCTGGTCGAACAGGGCGTAGACCACGTCCTTGTCCTTGACGACGCCCAGCACCCGGCGGCGCGAGGCGAGGTCGCCGCGCTTGGCCTTGGTGATGAGCTGCTCGGCCAGCGGACGCAGCCGCCGGGCCTTCGTCTCGGTGGTCTGGATCTTGCCGTGCTGGAACAGCGCGGTGGCCAGGTTGGCCAGCATCAGCCGCTCGTGCGCGGGGCTGCCGCCGAGGCGGGGGCCCTTGGTGGGCGTGGGCATGCTTGGTGCTCCTCAGGTGTGGCGGCAGCGCGGACTAGAGCTGCTCGGTCTCGCGGTAGTCGTCGGTGTCGTAGTCGGCCTCGCCGAAGGCGTCCACGACGTGCGCCGGGTCGAAGTTCGGAGCCGAGTCCTTCAGCCCCAGGCCCATCCCGGCGAGCTTCATCTTGACCTCGTCGATCGACTTCTGACCGAAGTTGCGGATGTCGAGGAGGTCGGCCTCGGTACGCCCGATCAGCTCACCAACGGAGTTGATGCCCTCGCGCTTGAGGCAGTTGTAGGAGCGGACGGTCAGGTCCAGCTCCTCGATCGGCAGAGCCAGGTCCGCCGCCAGCTGGGCGTCCTGCGGGGACGGCCCGATGTCGATGCCCTCGGCGGTCTCGTCCAGCTCGCGGGCCAGCCCGAACAGCTCCACCAGGGTCGAACCGGCGGAGGCCAGCGCGGTACGCGGGCCCATCGACGGCTTGGTCTCGACGTCGATGATCAGCCGGTCGAAGTCGGTCCGCTGCTCGACACGGGTCGCCTCGACGCGGTAGGTGACCTTGAGCACCGGCGAGTAGATCGAGTCGACCGGGATCCGGCCGATCTCGGCGCCCGCCTGCTTGTTCTGCGCCGCCGTGACGTAGCCCCGACCCCGCTCGACGGTCAGCTCCATGTCGAGCCGGCCCTTGCCGTTGAGGGTGGCGAGCTTCAGGTCCGGGTTGTGCACCGAGACGCCGGCCGGGGGCTGGATGTCACCGGCGGTCACGTCGCCCGGGCCCTGCTTGCGCAGGTACATGCTGACCGGCTCGTCGTGCTCGGAGCTGACGCAGAGCTCCTTGATGTTCATGACGAGCTCGACCACGTCCTCCTTGACCCCGGGGATGGTGGTGAACTCGTGCAGCACACCATCGATCTTGATCGAGGTGACCGCCGCACCGGGGATGGAGGACAGCAGCGTACGCCGCAGCGAGTTGCCCAGGGTGTAACCGAAGCCCGGCTCCAGCGGCTCGATGGTGAACCGGGACCGGGTCTCGTTGATCGACTCTTCGGAGAGAGACGGTCGCTGGCTGATGAGCATTTTTTCTCTTCTCTTCCGGGGCGCCCGCCATATGACGCCCGACGAAACTGTTCCGGTGGCCCGCCCCGGAGGGCGGGCCACCGCAACGAGCCCTTACTTGGAGTAGAGCTCGACGATCAGCTGCTCCTGGACCTGGGTGTCGATCACCTGGCGGGCCGGGAGCGAGTGCACGAGGATCTTCATCTGGCTGGGGATGGCCTCGATCCACGCCGGAACGGTCTTGGAGCCGGCCTCGGCCTGCGCGACGATGAACGGGGTGAGCTCCTTGCTCTTGCCCCGGACCTCGACGATGTCGTGCTCCTTGACGCGGTACGACGGGATGTCGACCTTCTTGCCGTTCACCGTGAAGTGACCGTGCTTGACCAGCTGACGGGCCATGTCCCGGGACTTGGCGTAGCCGGCCCGGTAGACCACGTTGTCCAGCCGCGACTCGAGGATCTGGAGCAGAACCTCGCCCGTCTTGGCCTTCTTGCCCACGGCCTCTTCGTAGTAGCCGCGGAACTGCTTCTCCAGCACGCCGTAGACACGACGGGCCTTCTGCTTCTCACGGAGCTGGAGCAGGTACTCCGTCTCCTTGGTGCGGCCGCGGCCGTGCTGCCCGGGCGGGAACGGCCGGGACTCGAACGGGCACTTCGGGCCATCGCACTTGCTGCCCTTGAGGAACAGCTTCATCTTCTCCCGCCGGCAACGGCGGCAGTCAGCACCGGTGTAACGAGCCATCTCTCTCTAACCTCTCAGACCCGGCGACGCTTCGGCGGACGGCATCCGTTGTGCGGCTGCGGCGTGACGTCGGAAATCTGCCCGACCTCGAGACCGGCGGCCTGCAACGAACGGATGGCGGTCTCCCGGCCGGAGCCGGGGCCCTTGACGAACACGTCGACCTTGCGCATGCCGTGCTCCATCGCCCGACGCGCGGCGGCCTCGGCGGCCAGCTGCGCGGCGAACGGAGTCGACTTGCGGGAGCCCTTGAAGCCCACCTGGCCGGACGAGGCCCAGGAGATGACCGCACCGGTCGGGTCCGTGATGGACACGATGGTGTTGTTGAAGGTGCTCTTGATGTGCGCCTGCCCGTGGGCGACGTTCTTGCGTTCCTTGCGCCGGACCTTCTTGACGGCGGCTCCGGCACGAGCCTTCGGTGGCATAAGTCTGTGCGCTCCTAGTTACTTCTTGCCGGGCTTCTTCTTGCCGGCCACGGTCCGCTTCGGGCCCTTCCGGGTCCGCGCGTTGGTCTTGGTGCGCTGACCACGCACGGGCAGACCGCGGCGGTGCCGGATACCGGCGTAGCAGCCGATCTCGACCTTGCGGCGGATGTCAGCGGCGACCTCGCGGCGCAGGTCGCCTTCAACCTTGTAGTTGCCCTCGATGTGGTTCCGGAGCTCGACGAGCTCCTCGTCCGTGAGGTCCCGAACGCGCTTGTCCGGCGAGATGCCGGTCGCGGCGAGCGTCTCCAGGGCGCGGGTGCGACCGACCCCGAAGATGTAGGTGAGCGCGATCTCCATCCGCTTCTCGCGGGGGAGATCCACGCCGACTAGACGTGCCATGTGCGGGCGTACTCCTCGTGATGTTGTGCGGAGGTGTGGACCCGTCCCACCCCGCTACCGACCGTCCCTGTCCTTCCGGCGTCACGCCGGCGACCGGGAGCGGTCGCTGCCCGAGCGGGCCCCGGCCTCCGACCGGGGGTCAACCACGAGGGAGTACGCGCTGCGTACCGCTCGCGGCTGGGACGAGCTGATGATGTGTTCGAGGGATCCGCGACCGGGGCCGATCCGACCGGCCGTCACGGCCGGTGGGACTGGTTCAGCCCTGGCGCTGCTTGTGGCGCGGGTCGCTGCAGATGACCATGACCCGGCCGTGCCGGCGGATAACCCGGCACTTGTTGCAGATCCTCTTGACGCTCGGCTTGACCTTCACGGTTGCCTTACTTCCCATCTGGCCCGGGGACGCGCTCTACGCGACACCGGACGTCGAAGACGGACACGGGACTTCCCGGCCGTCGTCAGGACTACTTGTAGCGGTAGACGATGCGCCCGCGGGTCAGGTCGTACGGCGAGAGTTCGACGACGACCCGGTCCTCCGGAAGGATGCGGATGTAGTGCTGCCGCATCTTGCCGCTGATGTGAGCCAACACCTTGTGGCCGTTCGCGAGCTCCACCCGGAACATGGCGTTCGGCAGGGGCTCGATGACCCGACCCTCGATCTCAATGGCTCCGTCTTTTTTCGGCATGTCCTCCGCTGTCCTGACGTCGATTGCTCCGGGCGGCCCACAACGTCTTACACGGATGCACTGATCAAGATCAGGACGTCCGCGCCAGCCGCGGCTCCAGCTCCCACCGAAGCGCTGGGCGGGCATGCCGGAGTGGACGCTGTGCGCCGATCTGAAAGTGTACGCCCGCCTGCACGCCGTCGCCAAACCGGCTGCGGGTCGAGTCACCCGCGGGAGAAAAATCGGCAAGCCGGACGCGCCGCTGTGACGTCGACCACCCCCGCCGAGCGGCTCAGGCCCGGCCCCGCCGGCGCCGGTCCCGACCCCGGTAGCGCCGCGCGTCCCGCCCCGGCCCGGACCCGTGCACGCCGCCGATCAGGCCGACCGACTGCATCAGCAGCAGCGCTCCCCACGGCCCGAGCACCCAGGCGGGCCAGAAGTTCCCGAGGTCCCGGGCGCTGATCGAGCTCAACAGCCAGATCGGCACCAGCACCGCCGCCACCCGCAGCCAGGACATCCAGAGCCCCAGCAGTTGGGGCCCGTACCGTGGGCCGGCCGACGGCCGCACCGGCGCGGCGGCCGGCTGCGGCGGCGTGGACGCTGGAGCCGACGCGGCGGCCGGGTTCGGCGGGGCGGCCGCCGTGGGGGTGGGTGCCGGCGGGACGGGCACCACCGCGGACCGCTCGACCGGCGTCGTCCCGGGCAGGTCGACCAGCACCTCGTCCAGCTCGGCATAGGTCTTCGCACCGTACGTCCGGCCCAGCCGCTCGTCGTACTCGTGCAGGCTCAGCCGCCCCTCCTCGAGGGCCACCCGGAGCCGCTCCGCCGTCGCCTCGCGGTCGGCGTCGGCCGCCCGCATCCCGCTCCGCTCCATGCCGGCAAGAATGCCACCCGTACGCCACCGCGTGGTAACGCCGGTCTCCCCACCCCTGCCAACCGCCGGTATCTGCGCGGTCTCCGCGAATCGCCGCCAGGCCGACGGCCGCCCGCGATACCCCTGGCCCGCACCGGCTGGCGCCAGCACCGGACCGGAACGGCCCTCGCCAGAACGACCCGGGAGGCTCCCGCCCGCTTCCCGTCATCGGGCCGGTAGCCGCCAGCGACCCCTGCCCGCCCGAACCGGACAGCCAGCGCACCCGACCCACCCGGGCGATCCCCGGGGTCAGGCCGCTGGCGAGTTCGCCGGTTCGCGGGAGGTGACCAGGTCGCCGAGCCGCGCCCGGCCGCCGTCCTCGGCGGTCAGCACCCAGACGCCGTCGGCCAGCAACGCCATCGAGTGCTCGACGTGCGCCGCCATCGACCGGTCCCGGGTCACCACGGTCCAGCCGTCGGCTAGCTCCACGGTGCGCGGCGAGCCCATCGTGATCATCGGCTCGATGGCCAGCGCCAGGCCGGGCACCAGCCGGGGACCCTTGCCGGGACGACCGTGGTTGAGCACGTGCGGATCCTGGTGCATCTCGGTGCCGATGCCGTGTCCGCCGTAGCCGTCGACGATGCCGTACCGGCCACCCTTGCGGACCGCGTTCTCCACCGCGTGGGAGATGTCGGTGAGCCGGCCCTTGCCGCTCGCGGCGCCCCGGGCGGCGGCGGCGATGCCGGCCCACATGGCATCCTCGGCCACCGCGGCCATCTTCAGCAGGGCCGGGTCGACCTCGCCGACGCCGACCGTGATCGCCGCGTCGCCGTGCCAGCCGTTCAGCACCGCGCCGCAGTCGATCGAGATCAGATCCCCCTCGCGGAGCACCTGTGCCGACGCCGGGATCGCGTGCACCACCTGCTCGTTGACGGACGAGCAGATCGACGCCGGGAAGCCGTGGTAGCCCTTGAACGAGGGGACGGCGCCGGCCTCCCGGATGGTCGACTCGGCGATCGCGTCCAGGTCGGCGGTGCTGACCCCGGGGGCGACCGCCTCCCGCATCCGACGCAGCGCGCGGGCGACCACCAGACCGGCGGCCCGCATCAGCTCGATCTGCTCGGGGGTCTTCAGCTGGATGTCCAGCTGGGGACGACGCATGGAGCCATTACCTTTCGTCGCGCGGAACAGCGGGGCACGTCGCACGTACCCCGCTGTTCGCACTCTATCCGCCGGACCGCCGGCGGGACGTCAGCCGCCGTACGAGCGCAGGGCATCGATGGCGCGGACGGTGACGTCCTCCACCGGCCCGGTCGCGTCGATGCCGACCAGCTTGCCCTGGGCGCCGTAGTAGTCCACCAGCGGCGCGGTCTTGTCGGCGTACTCGCGCAGCCGGGCCGCGATGGTCTCCGGCTTGTCGTCGTCCCGCTGGAACAGCTCCGCGCCGCAGCGGTCGCAGACGCCGTCCTGCTTCGTGGCGTCGAACTCGACGTGCCAGATCTTGCCGCAGCCCCGGCAGGTACGCCGGCCGGAGAGCCGCCGGATCACCTCGTCGTCGTCGACGACCAGCTCCAGCACCAGATCCAGCGCGGTGCCCAGGTCGGCGAGGAGCTTGTCCAGCGCGGCGGCCTGCGGCGTGGTCCGCGGAAAGCCGTCGAGGAGGAAGCCCTCGCTGGCGTCCGGCTCGGCGAGCCGGTCCCGCACCATGTTGATGGTGACCTCGTCCGGGACCAGCTTGCCGGCGTCCATGTACCGCTTCGCCTCGACCCCCAGGGGCGTGCCCTGGGAGACGTTGGCCCGGAAGATGTCACCGGTCGAGATCTTCGGCACCGAGAGGTGGGCGGCGATGAACTCCGCCTGTGTGCCCTTGCCCGCGCCCGGCGGGCCAACCAGAACGAGTCGCATCTACCGCAGGAACCCTTCGTAGTTCCGCTGCATGAGTTGGCTCTCGATCTGCTTAACGGTCTCCAGACCGACGCCGACCATGATGAGCACAGCGGTGCCGCCGAACGGGAAGTTCTGGAACTGCTGGTTGTCGAGCCAGATGAAGAAGAAGTTCGGCAGGATCGCGACGATGCCCAGGTAGAGCGCGCCCGGCAGGGTGATCCGGCTGAGGATGAAGTCGAGGTACTCGGCGGTCGGCTTGCCGGGGCGGATGCCCGGCACGAAACCGCCGTACTTCTTCATGTTGTCCGCGACCTCGGTCGGGTTGAACGTGATCGACACGTAGAAGTACGTGAAGAAGATGATCAGCAGGAAGTAGATCGCGATGTGCTCCGGCGCGCTCGCCTTCACGATGTGGTTCGAGATCCAGGCCTGGGTCTTCCCCGGGTTGTTCTGGTCGAAGAACTGAAGGATGAGCGTCGGCAGGTAGAGCAGCGACGAGGCGAAGATGACCGGGATGACGCCGGCCTGGTTCACCTTGAGCGGGATGTAGGTGGAGGTGCCGCCGTACATCCGCCGGCCGATCATGCGCTTGGCGTACTGCACCGGGATGCGGCGCTGCGCCTGCTCGATGAAGGTGACCGCGGTGATGACCACGAGGACCAGGACGATGACGAGGAGGAACATCCCCCAGCCCTTGGTGGTCTTGATCTTCCAGCCTTCGCTGGGGAGCCGGGCCGCGATCGAGGTGAAGATCAGCACGGACATGCCGTTGCCGACGCCGCGGTCGGTGATCAGCTCGCCCAGCCACATGACCATGCCGGTGCCGGCGGTCATCGTCATGACCAGGATCGTCAGGGTCAGCCAGTCCGGGATGCCGGTGCCCTGGGGCACGATCGGGAACTGGTCGCAGCGGTTCTGGAAGAGCTGCCCGGAGCGGGCCAGCGCCACGAACGCCGAGGACTGGAGGATGCCCAGACCCAGGGTCAGGTACCGGGTGTACTGGGTGATCTTCGCCTGGCCGGCCTGGCCCTCCTTGCGGAGCTGCTCCAGCCGGGGGATGACCACCGTCAGCAGCTGCAGGATGATCGACGCGGTGATGTAGGGCATGATGCCCAGCGCGAAGACGGAGAGCTGCAGCAGCGCGCCACCGGAGAAGAGGTCCAGCAGGCCGAGGACGCCGGTGCCGTTCCCCTGGATGGCGTCGAGGCACTTCTGCACGTTGCCGTACGAGACGCCGGGGCTGGGCAGCGTGGCGCCGAGCCGGTAGACCGCGATGATGCCTACTGTGAACAGCAGCTTCTTGCGCAGGTCAGGCGTACGGAACGCACTGAGAAAGGCGGACAGCAACTTCTTCCTCCTGCGCGAGGCGGGCCGCCGGTGGTGGTCCCTGGCGGGGCGGGGTGGGTGCCGGGCGAGCGCCCGATATCCATAGCTGGGAAGGGACTCTAACAGCCCGATCCCGGTCGGGGCAGATGCGCCCGGCTACATAAACCAAATCCAATGTTACCCGGCGCACACCGGGCTGGTAGACCATGGCGCCCGCCCAGTTGCGGACAACTGAGCGGGCGCCATGACATGCCTTACAGCTCGATGACCGAGCCACCGGCGGCGGTGATCTTCTCCTTGGCCGACGCGCTGAACGCGTGCGCCGACACCTGGAGCGCCACACCGCCGAGGTCGCCGGTGCCGAGCACCTTGACCGGCTGGCCCTTGCGGACCGCGCCGGCCTCGACCAGCTCGACCGGGCCGACCTGGCCGCCGTTCGGGAAGAGCTCGGCGAGCCGGTCCAGGTTGACCACCTGGAAGACGACCTTGAACTTGTTCTTGAAGCCCTTGAGCTTCGGCAGGCGCATGTGGATGGGCATCTGCCCACCCTCGAACGCCGCCGAGATGTTCTTCCGGGCCTTCGAACCCTTGGTACCGCGACCGGCGGTCTTGCCCTTCGAGCCCTCACCGCGACCCACGCGGGTCTTCTCGGTCTTGGCCCCGGGCGCCGGACGCAGGTGGTGGACCTTGATCGTCATTACTCGACCTCCTCGACCTTCACGAGGTGGTTGACCGTGAAGATCATGCCCCGGATCTCCGGACGATCCTCCTTGACCACCACGTCGTTGATCCGCTTGAGACCGAGCGAACGCAGCGAGTCACGCTGGTTCTTCTTGGTCCCGATCTCGGATCGGACCTGGGTGACCTTCAGGCGCGCCATCAGGACGCCACCCCCGCCCGCGACGCCAGCATGGCGGCCGGCGCGACGTCCTCGACCGGCAGGCCACGACGGGCCGCGACCTGCTCGGGCGACTCGAGCGCCTTCAGGGCCGCCACCGTGGCGTGCACGATGTTGATCGGGTTGGACGAGCCGAGGCTCTTGGAGAGCACGTCGTGGATGCCCGCGCACTCCAGCACGGCGCGGACCGGGCCACCGGCGATGACGCCCGTACCGGCCGAGGCCGGCTTGAGCAGCACCACACCGGCCGCGTCCTCGCCCTGCACCGGGTGCGGGATCGACTGGCCGATCCGCGGCACCTTGAAGAAGTGCTTCTTGGCCTCCTCGACACCCTTGGCGATCGCCGCGGGCACCTCCTTGGCCTTTCCGTAGCCCACGCCGACGGTGCCGTCGCCGTCGCCCACGATCACCAGGGCGGTGAAGCTGAAGCGACGACCACCCTTCACGACCTTGGCGACGCGGTTGATCGCGACGACCCGCTCGAGGTGCGGGGTCTTCTCGACGGGCGCGTTTCCGCGGCCGCCCTCACGGCGGTTGTCGCGGCGACCACCCTCGTTGCCACCGGACCCGCCGCCACGGCGCTGTTGACCTGGCATCAGCAGCCTTCCTTCTCTCTCGTGACGGGGTTTCTAGAACTCGAGCCCGGCTTCGCGGGCGGCGTCGGCAAGCGAGGCGACCCGCCCCGCGTACCGGTTGCCACCGCGGTCGAAGACGACCTTCGAGACGCCGGCGGCCTTGGCTCGCTCGGCGAGCAGGGCGCCGACCTTGCCGGCCAGGGCGCTCTTGTCGCCCTCGGAGCCGCGCAGCGAGGCGTCCATGGTCGAGGCCGACGCCAGGGTGTGACCCTTGGTGTCGTCCACGATCTGGGCGACGATGTGCCGCAGGGACCGGGTGACGACCAGGCGGGGACGCTCGGTGGTACCGCTGATGTTCTTGCGGACCCGGAAGTGCCGGCGCGCACGCCCGACGGCGCGCTTGGCGGCGACGCCGCGGCGGCGCTTGAGCAGCGTGGCGCTCACTTCTTACCTGCCTTTCCAGCCTTACGGCGGATGACCTCGCCCTGGTACTTGACGCCCTTGCCCTTGTAGGGCTCCGGCGGGCGGATCTTCCGGATGTTGGCGGCGACCTCGCCGACCTGCTGCTTGTCGATGCCGGCCACGTGGAACAGGGTCGGCCTCTCCACCGTGAAGGTGATGCCGTCCGGGGCGGGCACGAGCACCGGGTGCGAGAACCCGAGCGCGAACTCGAGGTCCTTGCCCTTGGCGGTCACCCGGTAACCGGTGCCGGCGATCTCCAGGCTCTTGCGGTAGCCCTCGGTGACCCCGACGATCATGTTGGCCACCAGCGTCCGGCTCAGGCCGTGCAGCTCCTTGGCCTTGCGCTCGTCGTTGGGCCGGTTGACGTGCAGCGCACCGTCCTCGCCCCGCTCCGCCTTGATCGGCTCGGCCAGTACGTGGCTCAGCTCGCCCTTCGGGCCCTTGACCTTGACGGTCTGGCCGTCGATCGTGATCTCGACGCCGGCGGGCACCGGGATCGACTTACGTCCAATTCGCGACATTTCTACCGTTCTCCCGTTACCAGACGAAGGCGAGGACTTCCCCGCCAACGCTCCGCTTGCGGGCCTGCCGGTCGGTGAGCAGCCCCTGGGACGTCGAAATGATCGCCACGCCCAGCCCGCCGAGCACCCGCGGGAGCCCGTCCGACTTGGCGTAAACCCGCAGACCGGGCTTGGACACGCGCTTGATGCCGGCCAGGCTCCGCTCCCGGTTCTGGCCGTACTTCAGCTCGACGACCAGTCGCTTGCCGACGGCGCCCTCCTCGGGCTCCTCGACCAACCAGGTGGCGATGTAACCCTCGGCCTTGAGGACCTCGGCGATGTTCGCCTTGATCTTCGAGTAGGGCATCGTCACCCGGTCGTGGTACGCCTGGTTGGCGTTGCGCAGACGCGTGAGCATGTCTGCGATCGGGTCGGTCATCGTCATGAAACTCGTCAACCTTTCTCGCCGGGGTTCCCCGGGCCAGGCCCGGGGCCTACGGCGAAGAGACAGTTCAGCTGACGCGCGGAGCGCGCCGGGCTATTACCAGGAAGCCTTGGACACGCCGGGCAGCTCACCGCGGTGGGCCATCTCCCGGATGCACACCCGGCAGAGACCGAACTTGCGGTAGACCGCCTTCGGACGCCCGCACCGCTGGCAGCGGGTGTACGCGCGAACCGAGAACTTCGGCTTCGCGGCCGCCTTGAGGATCAGCGCCTTCTTGGCCATCTCAGTTCTCCTTGAACGGGAAGCCCAGGAGCTTGAGCAGCGCCCGGCCCTCGTCGTCGGTCGTGGCGGTCGTGACCACCGTGATGTCCATGCCCCGCTGGCGATCGATCTTGTCCTGGTCGATCTCGTGGAACACCGACTGCTCGGTCAGACCGAACGTGTAGTTGCCGTGCCCGTCGAGCTTGCGCCCGTCCAGGCCGCGGAAGTCGCGGATACGCGGCAGCGCGATGGACAGCAGCCGGTCCAGGAACTCCCACATCCGGTCGCCGCGCAGGGTGACCTTCGCGCCGATCGGCATGCCCTCGCGCAGCTTGAACTGCGCGATCGACTTGGTCGCCCGCCGCACCTGCGGCTTCTGGCCGGTGATGGTGGCCAGGTCGCGGACGGCGCCGTCGATGAGCTTGGCGTCCCGAGCGGCCTCGCCGACACCCATGTTGACGACGATCTTGACCAGCCGCGGCACCTGCATGGCGTTGCCGTACTGGTACTGCTCGCGCAGCTGGGCCACGATCTCGTTGCGGTACCGCTCCTTGAGGCGCGGCATGGTCTTGGTTTCGGTAGCCGTGGTCATCACAGGTCCTTACCGGTGCTACGCGCGATGCGGACCTTCTGGCCGTTGTCGTCGATCCGGTAACCGACACGGGTCGGCTTGCCGTCGGAGTCCACGACCATCACGTTCGAGACGTGGATCGGGGCCTCCTGGGTGACGATGCCACCGGTCTTGGCGCCACGCTGGGTGGTGCTGATGCGGGTGTGCTTCTTGACCCGGTTCACGCCCTCGACCAGGATCTTGTCCTGCCGCGGGTAGGCCGCGATGACCTTGCCCTTGGCACCCTTGTCCTTGCCGGCGATGACGACGACCGTGTCGCCCTTCTTGACCTTCACGGTCACAACACCTCCGGCGCGAGAGAGATGATCTTCATGAACCGCTTGTCCCGCAGCTCACGACCCACCGGGCCGAAGATGCGGGTACCGCGCGGGTCCCCGCCGTCCTTGATGATGACGGCGGCGTTCTCGTCGAAGCGGATGTACGACCCGTCCGGCCGCCGCCTCTCCTTGGCGGTGCGAACGACGACCGCCTTGACGACGTCGCCCTTCTTCACACCGGCACCGGGGATCGCGTCCTTGACCGTGGCCACGATGACGTCGCCGATGCTCGCGTAGCGCCGACCGGAGCCACCGAGAACGCGGATGCACAGGATCTCCCGGGCACCCGTGTTGTCGGCGACGCGCAGTCGCGACTCCTGCTGAATCACGTCTATCTCCTATGTCTGCCGGTTCTCCGGCCGCCCGGGGGCGGCCGGAGCCTGGCGGAACCTGCGCCCGACCGATCCCGGCCGAGCTCGAGCCTTCGCTACTTGGCCTTCTCGAGGATCTCCACGAGCCGCCACCGCTTGGTGGCGGAGAGCGGCCGGGTCTCCATGATCAGGACCCGGTCGCCGATGCCGGCCGAGTTCTGCTCGTCGTGCACCTTCAGCTTGCGGGTCCGGCGCATGATCTTGCCGTACAGCGCGTGCTTGACCCGGTCCTCGACCTCGACCACGACGGTCTTGTCCATCTTGTCGCTGACCACGAGGCCCTCACGCACCTTGCGGCGGGCCCGCGCGGCGGCGGTAGTGGTGGTGTTCTCACTCATGATGCAGTCACCTCAGTCGGCGCGGCCGAGAGACCCAGCTCACGCTCACGCATGATCGTGTAGATCCGGGCGATCTCCCGACGGATGACCTGCAGCCGCCGGTTGTTGTCCAGCTGCCCGGTTGCGGCCTGCACGCGGAGGTTGAACAGCTCCGCCTTCGCCTCGCGCAGCTTCGTGACCAGCTCCTCCTCGGAGAGCTCACGCAGCTCGGAGGCCTTGACGCCCGCTGCCATCAGGATTCACCCACTTCGCGCGTAACAATGCGGCACTTCATCGGGAGCTTGTGGATCGCGCGACGCATCGCCTCTCGCGCGATCTGCTCGTTGGGGAAGGACATCTCGAAGAGGACCCGCCCCGGCTTGACGTTGGCGACCCACCACTCGGGCGAACCCTTACCGGAACCCATCCGGGTTTCCGCCGGCTTCTTGGTGAGGGCCTGGTCCGGGAAGATCGTGATCCAGACCTTGCCACCACGCTTGATGTGCCGGGTCATCGCGATACGCGCCGACTCGATCTGTCGGTTGGTCACGTACGCCGGCTCGAGAGCCTGGATCCCGAACTCGCCGAACACCACCCGGTTACCACCCTTGGACGCGCCACTGCGGTCCGGGTGGTGCGGCTTGCGGAAGCCCTTCGGGGGCTTGCGCGGCATCAGCATCTGTCAGCCCTCCTGCTGCGTTTCTGCCGGCTGGGTAGCCGCCGGAGCCGAGGCTGCCGCGGCGACCGCAGCGCCGTCGACCGGCTCACCGGCCGGCGTCTCCGCCTGCTGCGCGATGGTGGTCGCGGCAGCGCGGCCGGCCTCGGTGCCACCAGCGGTCGTACCGGACGAGCCCGACCGGCCACGGCGCGGCCGCTCCGGCCGGTCACCGCGGTCGCGGCGCGGGCCGCGCGACGGGGCGGCTTCGGCCTGGGCATCACGGCCCGGGACGGCGTCGCCCTTGTAGATCCAGACCTTCACGCCGATCCGGCCGAAGGTGGTACGGGCCTCGAAGAAGCCGTACTCGATGTTGGCCCGCAGCGTGTGCAGCGGAACTCGGCCCTCGCGGTAGAACTCGGTCCGGCTCATCTCGGCGCCGCCGAGGCGACCCGAGACCTGGACCCGGATGCCCTTGCAGACCGGGTTCTTCATCGCGGACTGCATCGCCTTGCGCATGGCCCGACGGAAGCTGACCCGGCTGGACAGCTGCTCGGCGACGCCCTGGGCGACCAGCTGCGCGTCCGACTCGGGGCTCTTCACCTCGATGATGTTCAGCTGGACCTGCTTGCCGGTGAGCTTCTCCAGCTCGCCCCGGATCCGGTCGGCCTCCGCACCCTTCCGGCCGATGACGATGCCCGGCCGGGCGGTGTGGATGTCGACCCGGACCCGGTCCCGGGTGCGCTCGATGTCGACCTTGGAAATGCCCGCGCGCTCCAGGCCCTTGGACATCATCCGGCGGATCTTGACGTCCTCGCCGATGTAGTCCTTGTAGAGCTTGTCCGCGAACCAGCGGGACTTCCAGTCGGTCGAGATGCCGAGCCGGAACCCAGTGGGGTGAACCTTCTGACCCATTACTCGGCACCCTCCGTCGTGCTCTGCCCCTCAGCCGTCCCGGCCTGGTTGGCCGACTCGGCCTTCTTCGCCGGCGCGGCCTTCTTGGCCGACTTCTTCGGCGCGGCCGGCGCCACCGCCTCGACCGCCACGGTGATGTGGCAGGTCCGCTTGCGGATCCGGTACGCCCGGCCCTGCGCCCGCGGCCGGAACCGCTTCATCGTCGGGCCCTCGTCGACGAACGCCTCGCTGACGAGCAGCGCGTCGGGGTCCAGCCGCTCGTTGTTCTCCGCGTTGGCGATCGCGCTCGCGAGCACCTTGTACACCTGCTCGCTCGCAGCCTGCGGCGCGAACTGCAGCACCGTGAGCGCCTCCTTCGCGGGCAGGCCGCGGACGAGGTTGACCACCCGGCGCGCCTTCATCGGCGAGATGCGCACGTGCCGCGCAACCGCCCGCGCGCCCGGAAGCACCGGAGCGTCGCCCTTTCCTGGCATCGCTGTAACCCCTTGTTCCTCTATCCGTATGCCCGCGGCGTCAGCGCCGGCGGCTCTTCCGGTCGTCCTTCTCGTGACCCTTGAACGTGCGGGTCAGCGCGAACTCGCCGAGCTTGTGCCCGACCATGGCCTCGGTCACGAACACCGGGACGTGCTTGCGTCCGTCGTGCACGGCGATCGTGTGCCCCAACATCTCGGGGATGATCGTCGAGCGCCGCGACCAGGTCTTGATGACGTTCTTCGAACCCTTGTCGTTCTGCGTCTCCACCTTCTTGAGCAGGTGGTCGTCGACGAACGGGCCCTTCTTCAGGCTGCGAGGCATGCTCTATCTCCCTCAGCCGCGCTTACGCGTGGCGTAGCGGCGGCGGACGATCAGCCGGTCGCTCGGCTGGCCCTTACGACGGGTGCGGCCCTCGGGCTTACCCTGCGGGTTCACCGGGTGGCGACCACCGGAGGTCTTACCCTCACCACCACCGTGCGGGTGGTCGACCGGGTTCATGGCGACACCACGGACGGTCGGGCGCTTGCCCTTCCACCGCATCCGGCCGGCCTTACCCCAGTTGATGTTCGACTGGTCGGCGTTGCCGATCTCGCCGATGCTGGCGCGGCAGCGCACGTCCACGCGCCGGATCTCACCGGACGGCATGCGCAGGGTCGCGTACGCGCCCTCGCGGCCGAGCAGCTGGATGCCGACGCCGGCCGAGCGGGCCAGCTTGGCGCCGCCGCCCGGACGCAGCTCCACGTTGTGGATGGTGGTACCCACCGGGATGTTGCGCAGCGGCAGGTTGTTGCCCGGCTTGATGTCGGCGCCCGGGCCCGACTCGACGGCGTCGCCCTGCTTCAGGTCCTTCGGCGCGATGATGTAGCGCTTCTCGCCGTCGGCGTAGTGCAGCAGCGCGATACGCGCGGTGCGGTTCGGGTCGTACTCGATGTGGGCGACCTTCGCCGGCACGCCGTCCTTGTCGACCCGCTTGAAGTCGATCAGACGGTACTGGCGCTTGTGGCCGCCACCGTGGTGCCGGGTGGTGATCCGGCCGTGGGCGTTGCGTCCGCCCTTCTTCGGCAGCGGAGCCAGCAGCGACTTCTCGGGCGTCGACCGGGTGATCTCAGCGAAGTCGGCGACGCTCGAGCCACGCCGGCCCGGCGTCGTCGGCTTGTACTTACGGATAGCCATTGTCTACACCCCTCAGCTGACCGGGCCGCCGAAGGCCTCGATACGGTCACCGTCAGCCAGCTTCACGATCGCCCGCTTGGTGGCCTTGCGCTGACCGAAGCCGGTCTTGGTGCGCTTGCGCTTGCCCTCGCGGTTGAGCGTGTTCACCGTCAGGACGCGGACGTTGAAGATCTGCTGGATAGCGATCTTGATCTGGGTCTTGTTCGCGTCCGGGTGCACCAGGAAGGTGTACCAGTTCCGGTTCAGCTCGCTGTAGCTCTTCTCCGAGACGACCGGCGCCACGATGATGTCGCGCGGATCGGCAATCGTGCTCACTTGCCACCCTCCTCGGTGGTCTCGGCGGGAACGCCCAGGAACTCGTCCAGGGCCTCCTTGGTGAAGACCACGTCGTCGGCCACCAGCACGTCGTACGTGTTGAGCTGGCCGGCCTCGATCAGGTGCACCCGCGGCTCGTTGCGCAGCGACACCCAGTTCAGCTCGTCGGTGCTGCTCAGCACGACCAGGACGCGCCGCGCCTCGGTCAGCTTCGCCAGCGTGGCCAGCGCGGCCTTGGTCGACGGCTTCTCGCCCGAGACGAACGCCTCGACGACGTGCACCTGGCCGGCGCGCGCCCGGTCGGAGAGGGCGCCACGCAGGGCGGCGGCCTTCATCTTCTTCGGGGTGCGCTGGCTGTAGTCGCGCGGCACCGGGCCGTGGACCACGCCACCGCCGGCGAACTGCGGCGCGCGGATCGAACCCTGGCGGGCCCGACCGGTGCCCTTCTGCTTGTACGGCTTCTTGCCTCCACCGGAGACCTCGCCGCGGGTCTTGACCTTGTGCGTGCCCTGCCGGGCCGCCGCGAGCTGAGCCACCACGACCTGGTGCATCAGCGCGATGTTGGCCTGGACGTCGAAGATGTCGGCCGGCAGCTCGACGGAGCCGCTCTTGGCGCCTTCGACGTTGCGGACGTCAACGGTGGTCACTTGGCCGCACCGCCCTTCTTCACCTTGGCCTTGGCCGCGGTACGGACCAGGACCAGCGCGCCCTTGGGGCCGGGGATGGCACCGCGGACGAGCAGGAGGTTGTTCTCGGTGTCGACCGCCTGGACCGTCAGGTTCTGGACGGTGTAGCGCACGCCACCCATCCGACCCGCCATCCGGGTGCCCTTGAAGACGCGACCCGGGGTCGCGCAGGCGCCGATGGAGCCCGGCGAACGGTGCTTGCGCTCCACACCGTGGCTGGCGCGCAGACCGTGGAAGCCGTGCCGCTTCATCGGGCCGGCGTAGCCCTTGCCCTTGGTCTTGCCGGTGACGTCGATGGTGACGCCGGCCGGGAACTCCTCGACCGTGACCTCCTGGCCCGGCGAGTAGTCCGCGGCGTCCGTGGTCCGCAGCTCGACGATGTGCCGGCGCGGCGCGACGTCCGCCTTCGCGTAGTGCCCGCTGATCGGCTTCTTGACCTTGCGCGGGTCGATCGTGCCGTACGCCAGCTGGACCGCGGAGTAACCGTCCTTCTCGGCGCTACGAACCTGGCTGATGACGCAGGGGCCGGCCTGAACCACGGTCACCGGGACAACCTTGTTGTTGTCCCAGACCTGGGTCATGCCGAGCTTTGCGCCCAGGATCCCCTTGACTTGCCTGTCCATTTGTCCGGTCCCTACAGCTTGATCTCGATGTCGACGCCAGCCGGCAGGTCGAGGCGCATGAGCGAGTCGACCGTCTTCGGGGTCGGGTCGATGATGTCGATCAGACGCTTGTGCGTACGCATCTCGAAGTGCTCGCGCGAGTCCTTGTACTTGTGCGGCGAGCGGATGACGCAGAAACGGTTGATCTCCGTGGGCAGCGGCACCGGGCCAGCGACCTGCGCCCCGGTACGCGTCACCGTCTCGACGATCTTCCGAGCCGAGGAGTCGACGACCTCGTGGTCATAGGCCTTGAGCCGGATGCGGATCTTCTGTCCCGCCATGGTGGCTTCTGTTCCTTCTCTCGATGCCGCTGTGTTGCGGGCACCTGTACCGGCTGGCACAGGCCCACTTCCGCCGACCCCCGCGGTCGGGCGTGTCGCGCCCGTGGGCCAGGCTCCGCCCCGGGACTCCGGAGCGATTCTCTGACCACGCGGTGGGTCATGGCGCCGGCCGCGATCACCGCGACCTGAACGCCGTGCGAGGGTGGTTGACCGCCCTTGGGCGATCAACCACCCGACGCGCGACTGTTTGTCGGCCCGGAGGTCCAGCTTGCACCGGACGCAGGCGACTAACCGTCGTTACGCAACCTGACTAGTATGCCGCACGACCGGCGGCGACGCTAATCGGGGTTACCCAGCTCACTTGATGATCTTGGTGACGCGACCCGCGCCGACCGTACGGCCACCCTCCCGGATCGCGAACTTGAGGTTCTCCTCCATCGCGATGGGCTGGATCAGCTTCACGGTCATCGTGGTGTTGTCGCCCGGCATGACCATCTCGGTGCCCTCGGGCAGCGTGACGACGCCGGTGACGTCCGTGGTCCGGAAGTAGAACTGCGGACGGTAGTTCTGGAAGAACGGGGTGTGCCGGCCGCCCTCCTCCTTGGAGAGGATGTAGACCGTCGCCTCGAACTCCGTGTGCGGGGTCGTGGTGCCCGGCTTGATGACGACCATGCCGCGCTCGACGTCCTCGCGCTTGATGCCGCGCAGCAGCAGACCGACGTTCTCACCCGCGCGGGCCTCGTCGAGCAGCTTGCGGAACATCTCGATGCCGGTGCAGACCGTCTTCTGCGACTTCTCGCGGATACCGACGATCTCCACCTCCTCGTTCGGCTTGAGGATGCCGCGCTCGGCGCGACCGGTGACCACGGTGCCGCGGCCGGTGATCGTGAAGACGTCCTCGATCGGCATGAGGAACGGCTTGTCGGTCTCGCGCTCCGGCTGCGGAATCGCGGTGTCGACAGCGTTCATCAGGTCCAGGAGCTTCGTGGTCCACTCCGGGTCGCCCTCGAGGGCCTTCAGCGCCGAGACCCGGACGACCGGCAGGTCGTCACCCGGGTACTCCTGCGAGGAGAGCAGCTCGCGGACCTCGAGCTCGACGAGCTCCAGGAGCTCCTCGTCGTCGACCATGTCGCTCTTGTTGAGCGCCACGACGATGTACGGCACACCAACCTGACGGGCCAGCAGCACGTGCTCGCGGGTCTGCGGCATCGGGCCGTCGGTCGCCGCCACCACCAGGATCGCGCCGTCCATCTGCGCGGCACCGGTGATCATGTTCTTGATGTAGTCGGCGTGACCGGGGCAGTCGACGTGCGCGTAGTGCCGCGCCTCGGTCTGGTACTCGACGTGCGCGATCGAGATCGTGATGCCGCGGGCCTTCTCCTCCGGCGCCTTGTCGATCTCGTCGAACGGCGTGTAGGGGTTCAGGTCCGGGTACTGGTCGTGCAGGACCTTGGTGATGGCCGCCGTCAGCGTCGTCTTACCGTGGTCGATGTGACCAATGGTGCCGATGTTGACGTGCGGCTTAGTCCGCTCGAACTTAGCCTTCGCCACTGGTGTCCTCCTGTGGACTTCTTGGTTCGTACGCCCGGCGCGCCGGTCGGCGCTTAGGACTCTGTCGACAGCCTTTCCGGCCTGACGGCCGGAGAGCCTTGGTGGGTTCTGCGGCGATGAAGCCTACAGGCCCGGTCTCACGCGATCCGATCGTGGTGGCCGCGGGCGGGCGAACCCCCCGCGACCAACCACGAATCACCTGCTCAGGGCGCTACTCGCCCGTTGCCTTGGCGATGATCTCCTTCGCGACGCTCTGCGGAACCTCGGCGTAGGAGTCGAACTGCATGCTGTAGCTAGCCCGGCCCTGGGTCTTCGACCGCAGGTCGCCGACGTAGCCGAACATCTCCGACAACGGCACCAGGGCCCGGACGATGCGGGCGCCGCTGCGCTCCTCCATCGCCTGGATGATGCCGCGGCGGGAGTTGAGGTCGCCGATGACGTCACCCATGTTCTCCTCAGGAGTGGTGACCTCAACGGCCATCATCGGCTCGAGCAGCGCGGGGTCGGCCTTGCGGGCCGCCTCCTTCATCGCCATCGAGCCGGCGATCTTGAACGCCATCTCGGACGAGTCGACCTCGTGGTACTGACCGTCCACCAGCGTCAGCTTGACACCCACCAGCGGGAAGCCGGCGAGAATGCCGTACTGCATGGCGTCCTGGGCGCCCGCGTCCACCGACGGGATGAACTCCCGGGGGATACGGCCACCGGTGACGGCGTTCGCGAACTCGTAGGTCGGCGAGTCGTTGTCCAGCGGCAGCGGCTCCAGGCTGATGATGACCCGGGCGTACTGGCCGGAACCACCGGTCTGCTTCTTGTGGGTGTACTCGACCTTGTCCACCTTGCGGCGGATGGTCTCGCGGTACGCCACCTGCGGCTTACCGATGTTCGCCTCGACGTTGAACTCGCGGCGCATCCGGTCGACCAGGATGTCCAGGTGCAGCTCGCCCATGCCGGAGATGACCGTCTGGCCGGTCTCCTCGTCCAGCTTGACGCGGAAGGTCGGGTCCTCCTCGGCCAGCCGCTGGATGGCGGTGCTGAGCTTCTCCTGGTCGGCCTTGGTCTTCGGCTCGATGGCCACCTCGATGACCGGCTCCGGGAAGGTCATCGACTCGAGGATGACCGGGTTCGCCGGGTCGCACAGGGTGTCACCGGTGGTGGTCTGCTTCAGACCCTGGACCGCGATGATGTCGCCAGCCTTGGCGGAGCTGCGCTCCTCCCGCTTGTTGGCGTGCATCTGGTAGATCTTGCCGATCCGCTCCTTGCGGTCCTTGGTGGAGTTGACCACCTGGGACCCGGACTCGACCACGCCGGAGTAGACCCGGACGTAGGTGAGCTTGCCGAGGTGCTTGTCGGTCTGGATCTTGAAGGCCAGGCCGGAGAAGGGCTCCGAGATGGACGGCTTCCGCTGCAGCGGGGTCTCGCCGTCGGTCGCGGTGCCCTCGATGGCCGGGATGTCCAGCGGCGACGGCAGGTAGGCGACCACCGCGTCGAGCATGGGCTGGATGCCCTTGTTCTTGAACGCGGTACCGCAGAGCACCGGGTTGGCCTTGCCACCGATGGTGGCGCGGCGGATCGCGGCCTGGATGTCCTCGACCGAGATGTCCTCGCCCTCGAGGTACTTCTCCATCACCGAGTCGTCGACGTCGGCCAGCGTCTCGAGCAGCTTCTCGCGCCACTCGTTGGCGATGTCGACCAGGTCGGCCGGCACCTCCTCGATCGCGTAGTCCTCACCCTTCTGGGTCTCCCCGCGCCAGGTGAGGGCGCGCATGCCGATCAGGTCGACGACGCCGATGAAGTCGGACTCGGCGCCGATCGGCACCTGAAGCACCAGCGGGGTGGCGTTGAGCCGGTCGATCATCATCTGCACGCAGCGGAAGAAGTCGGCGCCGGTCCGGTCGAGCTTGTTGACGAAGCACATCCGGGGGACGTGGTACTTGTCCGCCTGGCGCCAGACGTTCTCCGTCTGCGGCTCCACGCCGGCGACACCGTCGTAGACCGCGACCGCACCGTCCAGAACGCGCAGCGACCGCTCCACCTCGACCGTGAAGTCGACGTGGCCGGGCGTGTCGATGATCTGGATCGTGTGGCCCTTCCACTCGCACTTCGTGGCGGCGGAAGTGATGGTGATACCGCGCTCCTGCTCCTGCTCCATCCAGTCCATGACGGCAGCGCCCTCGTGGACCTCACCGATCTTGTACGTGATGCCGGTGTAGAACAGGATCCGCTCGGTGGTAGTGGTCTTACCGGCATCGATGTGCGCCATGATGCCGATGTTGCGTACGTTGGCGAGCGCGTCTGCGGCGGCCACTTCAATCCCTACTTATCGTCGTCTAGACACAACTGGTGGCGGTTCCGGCGCCTGGTGGGCGCCGGAACCTCAGGTGTTACCAGCGGTAGTGCGCGAAGGCCTTGTTGGACTCGGCCATCTTGTGGGTGTCCTCGCGCCGCTTCACGGCGGCACCGAGGCCGTTGCTCGCGTCCAGCAGCTCGTTCATCAGCCGCTCGACCATGGTCTTCTCGCGGCGGGCCTTGGAGTAGGTCACCAGCCAGCGCAGGCCGAGGGTGGTCGCGCGGGCCGGGCGGACCTCGACCGGCACCTGGTAGGTGGCGCCACCGACCCGGCGGCTGCGCACCTCGAGCGTCGGCTTCACGTTGTCCATCGCGCGCTTCAGCGTGACGACGGGATCGGTGCCGGACTTCTCGCGGCAGCCCTCCAGGGCGGCGTACACGATGCGCTCGGCGAGCTGGCGCTTGCCGCGCATGAGGATCTTGTTCACCAGCTGGGTGACCAGCGGCGAGTTGTACACCGGGTCAGCGACCAGCGGCCGCCGCGGAGCGGGTCCCTTACGCGGCATGTCAGCTCTTCTCCTTCTTCGCGCCGTAACGGCTGCGCGCCTGCTTGCGGTTGCGGACACCCTGGGTGTCCAGCGAGCCGCGAACGATCTTGTACCGCACGCCGGGGAGGTCCTTCACACGACCACCGCGAACGAGCACGATCGAGTGCTCCTGCAGGTTGTGGCCGACGCCCGGGATGTAGGCGGTCACCTCGATCTGGCTGCTGAGCTTGACACGAGCGACCTTGCGCAGCGCCGAGTTCGGCTTCTTCGGGGTGGTGGTGTACACGCGGGTGCACACGCCGCGACGCTGGGGGGACCCCTTGAGCGCCGGGGTCTTGGTCTTGGTCGTCTTGGCCTGGCGGCCCTTTCGGACCAGCTGCTGAATGGTGGGCACCGGGTTTCTCCGCTCCCTTCGGCCGCTGCGAAGCGACCGCGCCGTCTGCTCTAGCCGGCCTGATGGACGGCTCTCGTACATTCCAACCAGGGCCACCTCACGGGGGTCCCAGCACCCGCGGTCGGGCGTGTCGCCCGGATCACGGTTTCCGGTGCGTCGTTCGCACGCCGTACCGGGTGTTGCTCCACCGGCACAGGACTGCTCCGACGCCGGATCTTTGGGGCTGTGTCGTGCGGCGGCGCGATCACCGGCTGACCGGTTCCGGCGCACGCACGCATTGCCCGGGCTTGCCCGGGCACAAGGGGAAAGAGTACCTACCACAGCCGCGCAGGTCAAAACGGAGCGGCCCGGGAGAGCTGCGTCGCAGCCCCGGCCGATCGTCTCGTGCCTGCCCGCCCACGATGGGCACCTACAGTCACCAGTGTACCGGCTTCGGCCGTGGCCGGCCCGGCAGCCCTGCTTCCGCCCGCGCAGCGACCCGCCGGCCACCGGCGTCACACCTGTTCACCCCCGCCACCGGACGGCCGGCAACCGATCAGGTGATCTGCACCACCAACGCCACCGCCAGCCCCAGCAGGCTCAGCAGCAGGCCCACCGCCCCACACACCAGGCCCGCCACGGCCAGGCCACGGCCGGCGAAGCGGACTGCCGGCGGCGGTGCCGGGCGCCGGATCTGCCGGCGGGCCAGCAGCCCCGCGACCACCGCGCCGGTCCCGGCGAGCCCGCCGAGCAGGGTGAACGCCCCCGCCGCCCAGGCGCCGCCGTAGTTCGGCCCGGCGATCCCGAAGCAGAACACCAGCAGCGAGACCAGGATCGAGGCGATCCCGGCGGTCAGCGCCCCGACGGCCAGCCCGGAGGTCACCGGGGGCACGTCGAGGTGGACCACGCCGAACGGGGTGCCCGGCACCGGATCCACCCGCTTCGGCGGGCGGGAAGCCTCCCGCGGGGGCGGCGGCACCGCGGCCGGCCGGGGTCCCATGGGTGGCGGGCCACCCCAGCCACCGCCGACCGGCGCGCTCCCCCGGTCCGCCCACCCACCGCCGGACGCCGGCGGACTTCCCTGGTACGCCCCGGACGGCGACTGCCCGCCGGGATGCGCGCCGGGCGCCGCCGGATACGGGTGCCCCCCGGGGCCTGCCGGACTTCCCGGGTACCCCCCGGGCGCCGTCCAGCCGGGCGGCGTCAAGCCGGGGTGCGGCCCGGGTCCGGCGGCCGGGCCGGGGCCGAGGTGATGCGGCGGGACCCCGGGCGGCGACGGCACGGCGCTCGGTGGCGGGGCCGGCGGGTTCGGCGGGTACGGCCCGGCATTCGACGACGGGACCGGCGGGTACGGCCCGGCATTCGACGACGGGACCGGCGGGTACGGCCCGGCGGGCGGCCAGGGCCCGGCCGACCCGGGCTGCGGGGTGACCGGCGACGGGTCGTACCCCGTCGGGGTGGCCATGCGGGTGTCCGGCCCCTGCTCGGACCCGGCCCCCGGCGGCGCCCACGGGCTGGCGGCCGGAGACGTGCCGGCGGCCGCCGAGCCGGCCGGGTCGGCGCCCGGCGGCGGCGCGGCGTCCGGTCCGGCGCCGGACCGGGTCGGGTCGCCTCCCGGCGGTGGGGCCGGTTCGGTCACGGGGTCCTCCTGTCGATGTGACTCACCCGCCACGGGGGCGGACACGGGCCAGGCTACCGTCGCGCGTGCCGCGGGCGGGGCCGGGCGCGGGACGCTCCCCCGCGCGATCAGTCGACGTTCGGGGCGTAGTCGTGACCGAAGGGGGTGCCGGCGAGCCGGAGCACCCCGATCACCAGCGCCGCCACCACCGCGGCGGCGGCCAGCACCAGGCCGGTCCACGCCAGCCGCTCCCCCCGGCGCAGCCGGTCCCCGCCGGTGAGGAAACCGCCCGAGGCGTACGCCTCCCGACGGGCCTGCCGGGCCAGGATGAGCGCGATGGTCGACGGCACCACGCCACCGATGAAGAACCCGGTCAGCGCTCCGATCAGCCCGAGGGCGAAGACCGCGCGGGCCTTCGTCGACCGGACCGGCTCAGGGTCGAGCGGATGGCGCGGCCCCTGCTGGGCGACGGGCACCTGCCCGGGCGCGGTCGTCATGCCCACCATCATGCACCGGCGTGGCCGCGCCCGGTCCCGCCGACGCACGGACCGGCGCCGGCACCGCGGCGCTCGAGAGACTTCTCTTCATATGGGGCACCCGGATACGCGACGAGGCCCCCGGCAGACGCCGGGGGCCTCGTCGTTTCCTACTGCTTAGCGGTACGACCCGAAGTCGAAGTCGTCCAGCGGCACCGCCTGGCCGCTGGCCGGTCCGAAGCCGTAGTCGGTCTCCGGGTAGCCGGTCATCGAGTAGACCTTGGCCTTCGCCTCCTCGGTCGGCTCGACCCGGACGTTGCGGTACTTGCTGATGCCCGTACCGGCCGGGATGAGCTTACCGATGATCACGTTCTCCTTGAGGCCGATCAGCGAGTCGCTGCGGGCGTGGATCGCCGCGTCCGTCAGCACCCGGGTGGTCTCCTGGAAGGAGGCCGCCGACAGCCAGGAGTCCGTGGCCAGCGAGGCCTTGGTGATACCCATCAGCACCGGGCGACCCGCGGCGGGCTCGCCGCCCTCGGAGACGAGCCGGCGGTTCTCCGACTCGAACAGCGCCCGGTCGACCAGCACACCCGGCAGGAACTCGGTCGAGCCGGAGTCGATGACCGTAACCCGCTTGAGCATCTGGCGGATGATGATCTCGATGTGCTTGTCGTGGATGAGCACACCCTGCGAGCGGTAGACCTCCTGGACCTCCTGGGTCAGGTGGACCTGGACCGCGCGCGGGCCGAGGATGCGCAGCAGCTCGTGCGGGTCGATGGTGCCCTCGGTGAGCTTCTCGCCGACCTCGACGTGGTCGCCGTCGTGGGCCCGCAGCTTCACCCGCTTCGAGATCTTGTCGTACACGATCTCGTCGCTGCCGTCGTCCGGGATCACCACGATCTTCCGGGACCGCTCGCCGTCCTCGATCCGGATCCGGCCCGGGGTGTCGGCGATGGGCGCCTTACCCTTCGGGACCCGGGCCTCGAAGATCTCCTGGACCCGGGGCAGACCCTGGGTGATGTCCTCACCCGCGACACCACCGGTGTGGAAGGTACGCATCGTCAGCTGCGTACCCGGCTCACCGATGGACTGGGCGGCGATGATGCCGACGGCCTCACCGATGTCGACCGACTTGCCGGTCGGCAGCGAACGGCCGTAGCAGGCCGCGCAGACGCCCAGCTTCGACTCGCAGGTGAGCACGCTGCGCACCCGGACGGTCTCCACCCCGGCGGCGACGATCTTGTCGACGCCGATCGAGTTGATGTCCTGACCCCGCTCGGCGACCACGGTGCCGTCCGGCCCCTTGATGTCGTCGGCCAGGGTCCGGGCGTGCACGCTGGTCTCGGCGTGCGTGTGCACGACCAGCTTGCCGTCGATCCGCTCGCCGATCTGCATCGGGATGGCGCGGTCGGTGCCGCAGTCCTCCTCGCGGATGATGACGTCCTGCGACACGTCCACCAGACGCCGGGTCAGGTAACCCGAGTCGGCGGTCCGCAGCGCGGTGTCGGCGAGACCCTTGCGGGCGCCGTGCGTGGAGATGAAGTACTCCAGCACGGAGAGACCCTCGCGGTACGACGCCTTGATCGGGCGCGGGATGATCTCGCCCTTGGGGTTGGCCACCAGACCACGGATCGCCGCGATCTGCCGGAGCTGGAGCAGGTTACCGCGGGCACCCGAGTTGATCATCTTCCACAGCGGGTTCTCCTGCGGCAGCGCGGTGTCCATCTCCTTGGCGACCTCGTTGGTCGCCTTGGTCCAGATCTCGATGAGTTCGCCGCGACGCTCCTCGGCGGTCATCAGACCACGCTGGTACTGCTTGTCGATCCGGTCGGCCTCCGCCTCGTACCGGGCCAGGATCTCCGCCTTGCGCGGCGGCGCGATGACGTCCTCCATGCCGATGGTGACGCCGGACCAGGTGGCCCAGTGGAAGCCGGCCTCCTTGAGCCCGTCCAGGGTGGCCGCGAGGGCCACCTTCGGGAAGCGCTCGGCGAGGTCGTTGACGATCGCGGAGAGCTGACCCTTGCGGATCTCGTAGTTCACGAAGCGGTAGCCCGGGGGCAGCGTCTCGTTGAACAGGACCCGGCCCAGGGTGGTCTCCACCGTGACCGTGTCGCCCTCGGTCCAGCCCTCCGGCGCGACCCACGGCTCGGCGCCGGCGCCGTTGTCGACCCCGACGACGTCCCGCAGCCGGATCTTGACCGGGGTCTGCAGGTGCAGCTCGCCGTTGTCGTACGCCATCCGCGCCTCGGCGTCCGAGCTGAACGCCCGGCCCTCGCCCTTGCCCCCCGGAGTGAGGTGGGTGAGGTGGTACAGGCCGATGACCATGTCCTGGGTGGGCATGGTGACCGGCTTGCCGTCGGCCGGCTTGAGGATGTTGTTCGACGACAGCATCAGGATCCGCGCCTCGGCCTGGGCCTCGGCGGACAGCGGCACGTGGACCGCCATCTGGTCACCGTCGAAGTCGGCGTTGAACGCGGTGCAGACCAGCGGGTGGATCTGGATGGCCTTGCCCTCGACCAGCTGCGGCTCGAACGCCTGGATACCCAGTCGGTGCAGGGTCGGCGCCCGGTTCAGCAGGACCGGGTGCTCGCCGATGACCTCTTCCAGCACGTCCCACACGACCGGCCGCTGCCGCTCGACCATCCGCTTGGCGGACTTGATGTTCTGCGCGTGGTTGAGGTCGACCAGCCGCTTCATCACGAACGGCTTGAACAGCTCCAGCGCCATCTGCTTGGGCAGGCCGCACTGGTGCAGCTTGAGCTTCGGGCCGACCACGATGACCGAACGGCCCGAGTAGTCGACGCGCTTGCCCAGCAGGTTCTGGCGGAACCGGCCCTGCTTGCCCTTGAGCATGTCGGAGAGCGACTTCAGCGGCCGGTTACCCGGACCGGTGACCGGACGACCGCGACGACCGTTGTCGAACAGCGCGTCGACGGCCTCCTGGAGCATCCGCTTCTCGTTGTTGACGATGATCTCGGGCGCGCCGAGGTCGATCAGCCGCTTGAGCCGGTTGTTCCGGTTGATCACACGGCGGTACAGGTCGTTCAGGTCGGAGGTCGCGAAGCGGCCACCGTCGAGCTGCACCATCGGGCGCAGGTCCGGCGGGATGACCGGGACGCAGTCCAGCACCATGCCGAGCGGCGAGTTGCGGGTGTTCTGGAACGCCGCCACGACCTTCAGTCGCTTGAGCGCCCGGATCTTCCGCTGGCCCTTGCCGGAACGGATGGTCTCGCGCAGGCTCTCGGCCTCGGCGTCGAGGTCCATGTTCTGGACCAGCGCCTTGATCGCCTCGGCGCCCATGCTGCCGGTGAAGTACTCGCCGAAGCGGTCGCGCAGCTCGCGGTAGAGCAGCTCGTCGGTGACCAACTGCTTCGGCTCGAGCTTGCGGAAGGTGTCGAGGACCTCGTCGAGCCGGTCGATCTCGCGCTGGGCCCGGTCGCGGATCTGGCGCATCTCGCGCTCTCCGCCCTCCTTGACCTTGCGCCGGACGTCCGCCTTCGCGCCCTCGGCCTCCAGCTCGGCCAGGTCGGCCTCGAGCTTGGCGGCCCGCTTCTCGATCTCCGAGTCGCGGCTGTTCTCGGCCTGCCGCTTCTCGGCCAGGATCTCGTTCTCGATGGTCGAGAGGTCGCGGTGACGCGCCTCGGCGTCCACGCTCGTCACGACGTACGAGGCGAAGTAGATGATCTTCTCGAGGTCCTTGGGGGCGAGGTCCAGCAGGTAGCCCAGCCGGCTCGGCACGCCCTTGAAGTACCAGATGTGGGTCACCGGAGCGGCCAGCTCGATGTGACCCATCCGCTCCCGGCGAACCTTGGAGCGGGTCACCTCGACGCCGCAGCGCTCGCAGATGATGCCCTTGAAGCGGACCCGCTTGTACTTACCGCAGTAGCACTCCCAGTCCCGCTGCGGACCGAAGATCTTCTCGCAGAAGAGCCCGTCCTTCTCCGGCTTGAGGGTGCGGTAGTTGATGGTCTCGGGCTTCTTGACCTCGCCGTGGGACCACTGACGGATGTCGTCAGCGGTGGCGAGGCCGATGCGCAGCTCGTCGAAGAAGTTGACGTCGAGCACTATGTCCCCTATGTCGTCGTCTGTACTGCCTAGCTAACGGGCGGGGTCGGGGGCCGGCGAACCGGCCCCCGAACCACCAACCTCAGACCTCTTCGACCGAGCTCGGCTCGCGCCGGGACAGGTCGATGCCCAGCTCCTCCGCCGCCCGGAACACCTCGTCGTCGGTCTCGCGCATCTCCAGGGCCACGCCGTCGCTGGAGAGCACCTCGACGTTGAGGCACAGCGACTGCAGCTCCTTGAGCAGCACCTTGAACGACTCCGGGATGCCCGGCTCGGGGATGTTCTCGCCCTTGACGATCGCCTCGTAGACCTTCACCCGGCCGAGGACGTCATCGGACTTGATGGTCAGCAGCTCCTGCAGGGCGTAGGCGGCGCCGTACGCCTGCATGGCCCAGCACTCCATCTCGCCGAAGCGCTGGCCACCGAACTGCGCCTTACCACCCAGCGGCTGCTGCGTGATCATCGAGTACGGGCCGGTCGACCGGGCGTGGATCTTGTCGTCGACCAGGTGGTTGAGCTTGAGGATGTAGACGTAGCCGACCGCGATCGGATCCGGCAGCGGCTCGCCGGAGCGACCGTCGAACAGCTGCGCCTTGCCGGTACGCCCGATCAGCTGCTTGCCGTCCCGGTTGGGCAGGGTCGACTCGAGCAGACCGGAGATCTCCTCCTCGCGGGCACCGTCGAAGACCGGGGTGGCCACGTTGGTGTCCGGCTCGGACTCGTGCGCGTTGATCGAGCGGAGCTGGCGCTTCCACTCGGCGTCGTCGCCGTCCACGCTCCAGCCGGTCTTGGCCACCCACCCGAGGTGGGTCTCCAGGACCTGACCGATGTTCATCCGGGACGGCACACCGAGCGGGTTCAGCACGATGTCGACCGGGGTGCCGTCCTCCAGGAACGGCATGTCCTCGATCGGCAGGATCTTGGAGATGACGCCCTTGTTGCCGTGCCGGCCCGCGAGCTTGTCACCGTCCTGGATCTTGCGCTTCTGCGCCACGTAGACCCGGACCAGCTCGTTCACGCCCGGGGGCAGCTCGTCGCCGTCCTCGCGGGAGAAGGTACGCACACCGATGACCGTGCCGGTCTCGCCGTGCGGCACCTTCAGCGAGGTGTCCCGGACCTCGCGCGCCTTCTCGCCGAAGATCGCGCGGAGCAGCCGCTCCTCCGGGGTCAGCTCGGTCTCGCCCTTGGGCGTGACCTTGCCGACCAGGATGTCGCCGGGGACGACCTCGGCGCCGATCCGGATGATGCCGCGCTCGTCGAGGTCGGCGAGCATCTCCTCGCTGACGTTCGGGATGTCCCGGGTGATCTCCTCCGGGCCGAGCTTGGTGTCCCGCGCGTCGACCTCGTGCTCCTCGATGTGGATCGAGGTGAGCACGTCCTGCTGCACGAGGCGCTGCGACAGGATGATCGCGTCCTCGTAGTTGTGGCCCTCCCAGCACATGAACGCCACGAGCAGGTTGCGCCCGAGCGCCATCTCGCCCTCGTCGGTGCACGGACCGTCGGCGATGACCTGGCCGGCCTCGACGCGGTCGCCCTCGAAGACGACCGGCTTCTGGTTGACGCAGGAGCCGGCGTTGGAGCGGCGGAACTTGTGCAGCAGGTACGTCCGGCGGTGGCCGTCGTCCTGGTGGACGGTGATGTAGTCCGCGCACAGGTCCTCGACCACACCGCCGACCTCGGCGACGACCACGTCGCCGGCGTCCACGGCCGCGCGGTACTCCATGCCCGTGCCGACCAGCGGCGACTCGGCCTTGACCAGCGGCACCGCCTGGCGCTGCATGTTCGCGCCCATCAGCGCGCGGTTGGCGTCGTCGTGCTCGAGGAACGGAATCATCGCGGTCGCGACCGAGGTCATCTGGCGCGGCGAGACGTCCATGTAGTCCACGGCGCCGGGCGCGACGTCCTCGGTCTCGCCGCCCTTACGGCGGACGAGCACGCGGTCCTCGGCGAACGTGCCGTCGGACTTCAGCGGGGCATTGGCCTGCGCCTTGACGAACCGGTCCTCCTCGTCCGCGGTCAGGTAGTCGATCTGGTCGGTGACCCGACCGTCGATGACCTTCCGGTACGGCGTCTCGATGAAGCCGAACGGGTTGACCCGGGCGAAGGTGGAGAGCGCGCCGATCAGACCGATGTTCGGGCCTTCCGGCGTCTCGATCGGGCACATCCGCCCGTAGTGGGACGGGTGCACGTCCCGGACCTCGAAGCCGGCCCGCTCCCGGGACAGACCACCCGGGCCGAGCGCGCTCAGCCGGCGCCGGTGGGTCAGGCCCGCCAGCGGGTTGGTCTGGTCCATGAACTGGGACAGCTGCGACGTGCCGAAGAACTCCTTGATCGCCGCCACCACCGGGCGGATGTTGATCAGGGTCTGCGGCGTGATCGCCTCGACGTCCTGGGTGGTCATCCGCTCGCGGACGACCCGCTCCATCCGGGACAGGCCGACCCGGACCTGGTTCTGGATCAGCTCGCCCACGGTCCGCAGGCGCCGGTTGCCGAAGTGGTCGATGTCGTCGGCCTCGTAGCCCTCCTCACCGGCGTGCAGCCGGCAGAGGTATTCCACGGTGGCGACGATGTCGTCCTCGGTCAGCGTGCCGGTGGTGATCGGCACGTCCAGCTCGAGCTTCTTGTTGAACTTGTACCGACCGACCTTGGCGACGTCGTACCTCTTCGGGTTGAAGAAGAGGTTGTCGAGCAGGGTCTGGGCGTTCTCGCGGGTCGGCGGCTCGCCCGGACGGAGCTTGCGGTAGATGTCCAGCAGCGCCTCGTCCTGCCCGGCGATGTGGTCCTTCTCCAGGGTGGTCATCATGAGCTCGGACCAGCCGAACTTCTCGCGGATCCGCTCCGCGGACCACCCGATGGCCTTGAGCAGGACGGTAACGGCCTGCCGGCGCTTGCGGTCGATGCGGACGCCGACCGTGTCGCGCTTGTCGATGTCGAACTCCAGCCAGGCACCCCGACTCGGGATGACCTTGACGCTGGAGAGGTCGCGGTCGGAGGTCTTGTCCGGCTGCTTGTCGAAGTAGACGCCCGGCGAGCGGACGAGCTGGCTGACCACGACGCGCTCGGTGCCGTTGATGATGAAGGTGCCCTTCGGCGTCATCATCGGGAAGTCACCCATGAACACCGTCTGGCTCTTGATCTCGCCAGTGGTGTTGTTGGTGAACTCCGCGGTCACGAACAGCGGGGCGCAGTAGGTCAGGTCCTTCTCCTTGCACTCCTCGATCGAGGCCTTGACCTCGTCGAAGCGCGGCGCCGAGAAGGAAAGCGACATGGTGCCAGAAAAGTCCTCAATGGGACTGATCTCGTCGAGGATTTCCGCGAGACCCGAGCGTGCGTGCGGGTCGTCCGCCGACCGGCCCTGCCAAGCCTCGTTGCCGACGAGCCAGTCGAAGGACTCGTTCTGAATGGCGAGGAGGTTGGGGACCTCGAGGTGTTCGGTGATCCGACCGAAAGAAACTCGGCGGGGCGCGAATGCGCTCGACGTACGACTGGTCTTCGCAGGGCGGGAAGCTGCCAAGATGCGTCCTTCCGAGGACCGGTGCTGCAGAACGGCTGGTACGCGTGCACTCCAATGACCCCACCAGAAATAGCCGGAATCGGACATTTCTGAGCAGGGGTCAAGACGGAAGGCAGCGCAAACTAGCAGTGTAGCCGAGAGGCTAACCGCTGTCCAGCCCACCCCGCAGGTCGTCGCGGAACTTGCCTCGGGACCTGCGGAAAACAGGTCAACCGGGCCGCTCGGAACGCGACGCTCCTGCCGGGCCGCTCAGGTGTCACGGCGGTGGTGCTGCCGCTCCTCTTACCCAAGTGGTGGCCGTTGCAAGCGCGGAAGGTCTTGCTGGTGTCAGCGTGCCTGTCGGGCCGGTGCCGCGTCAAGGGCCGGTTACCGCTCGGGGTGTCTTTCCCACCGTCGGGCTACCGGCACCCCACCCGGCCCGCCCCCGGCGACCGGCGCGTCCGCCCTGCTCACGCCGCTGCCACCGGTACCACCAACACGGCGGGCGGCGATCCGCTTCCGGATCGCCGCCCGCCGCGACGCTGTTGTGCCCCGGCTCACGTGAGCCGGACGCGCGTCAGGGGTGGTGCAAGGTCACTTGAGGGTGACCTTGGCACCCTCGCCCTCGAGCTTGGCCTTGGCCTTCTCGGCGGTCTCCTTGTTGGCCTTCTCCAGGACGGCCTTCGGAGCGGCCTCGACCAGGTCCTTGGCCTCCTTGAGGCCCAGGCCGGTCAGCTCGCGCACGACCTTGATGACCTGGATCTTCTTGCCACCGTCGGCGTCGAGGATGACGTCGAACTCGTCCTTCTCCGGCTCGGCCTCGGCGGCCGGGGCACCCGGGACGGCGGCGCCGGCGACGGCGACCGGAGCGGCGGCGGTGACCTCGAAGGTGTCCTCGAACTGCTTCACGAACTCCGAGAGCTCGATCAGCGTCATCTCCTTGAACGCGTCGAGCAGCTCTTCGGTGCTGAGCTTCGCCATGTCTGGCGTCCTTTCCTGAATGATTAACTAAGAACGTGGGTGCGCCGCGGAGCCTCAGGCCGCCTCGGCGCCCTCCTTCTCGCGCTTGTCCGCCAGGGCGGCCGCCGCACGGGCGGCCTTGGAGAGCGGAGCCTGGAACAGGGCCGCGGCCTTGCTCAGGTTGCCCTTCATGGCGCCGGCCAGCTTGGCCAGCAGCACCTCACGGGACTCCAGGTCGGCGAGCTTCGTGACCTCGGCCGCGGAAATGGCCTTGCCCTCGAAGACACCGCCCTTGATGACGAGCTTCGGGTTGGCCTTCGCGAAGTCGCGAAGCCCCTTCGCCGCCTCGACGACGTCGCCCGAAACGAAAGTCAGCGCGGTAGGACCGGTGAACAGCTCGTCGAGGCCGGAGATGCCCGCATCGGTCGCAGCACGCTTGGCCAGCGTGTTCTTCGCGACCGTGTAGCTGGTCTCCTTGCCGAGCGAGCGCCGCAGCTGAGTGAGCTGCGAAACCGTGAGCCCGCGGTACTCGGTCAGCACGGTGGCTCCCGCGTTGCGGAAGCTCTCGGTCAGCTCGGCGACGGCCGTGGCCTTGTCGGCCCGGATCGGCTTGTCCGCCATGTCCCTCCTCTCTCGTTGCTCGGAGCTGGTACGCCGGCGACGAGCGAAGGCTCGCGACGGCGGCGGAGGCATCACGACAACGAGAAAAGCCCCGGCGCAGGGCGCACGGGGCGAGGGCCGGCATCAGGATCACGGTCGGCGGACCGTGGACCACACCGATTTTCGCTTGCCGCCCTGCGCGGGTCGCCCGTCATCGCGGGACCTTCGACCGTGCCGAGGCACGGTGACCAGCGGTCTTTGGGTGGAACTACGGCACAAGGTTACGCGACCGCCGGTCGAGCGCCAAATCGGCCCCCGCGTGCGCCCGGTCACCCCGGCCGGCCGTGACCGACTCGGGCTGCGGCAAACCGGGCCTACCCGCCGCCCGGAAGCCCCAACCTGCCGCAACCGGAGTCGATCAGCACCGAGACCGGGGCGGGTACGGGGTCAGGCGCGGGAGCGTCTGGCCCAGGCGTAGCCGGTGAGCGTCACGGCGGACCAGGCCACGGCCCAGCCGCTGAGCAGCAGTCCGGTGGCCGGCTCCAGGTGGCCGGCCAGCGCCCGGGCGGCCGGCAGCAGCGGCGGCACCAGCCAGGGCACCACCGAGCCGGACAGGCCCAGAACCAGCACGCCGACGGCGCCCAGGGCGAGCACGGCGACGCCGTACCCGGCGGTGCGGGTGACCGCCCGGCTGGCCAGGGCGCCCAGCGCCACCGCCCCGGGCAGGGCCAGCAGGTGCGCCCAGAGGCCGAGGAGCACCCCGGCCAGCACCGACCGGTCCCCCGGCGCGGCCGGCCCGGCCACCCCGCCGACCAGCCACGGCAGGACCAGCGCGACCGCCACCGTGCCCAGCGCGGCCACGGCCGCCGCGAGCAGGCCGGCGGCCCGCTCCCGGGTCGGCCCCAGCACCACCTGGGCCAGCCGGCGCTGCACGTCCGGCTCCACGTCCAGCAGGATCTTGGTCTGCCAGGCCAGCACCGGGAAGAGCACCACCGCCGAGACGCCGTACGCCTCCGCCGGCTGGGCCCGGCCGCCGCCGTAGAGGACGCCGAGGGCCAGCAGGCCGGCCAGCGCGGGAGCCAGCGCCCGGCCGGTACGCAGGAAGCCGGCCAGCCGCAGCCGGACCAGCGCGATCACCGGGTCACCTCCGGCGCCGGACCAGCGCTGCCGGCCACCGAGCCGTCCGGGTGCTCCGCGGTGGGCGGGGGCGGGTCGGCCGGCGAGGGCGACCCGGGTCGGGTGGCCGGGGGCGGGACGGGGTGGTCGCGTACCCGCAGGACGTGGTGGCCGTCGGCGCGCAACCGGGCGACGGCGGCGGCGACGGCGGCGGCCGGGACCGCCAGCTCGACCACCGCGAGGGCCGGGCCCCCGGTCAGCGGCTGCTCGGTCACGGTGCCGCCGGCGACCGACCACTGCCGGGCTCCCGGCAGCCGCACGGTCTCGCCGCGGTGGTCGCTGACCAGCACCGCACCGCCGCCGGCGAGCACCTCCTCGATCACCTCCGGCACCAGGTCGCGGGCGGCCGCGTCCAGCCCCTCCCAGGGTTCGTCGAGGACGAGCAGGCCGGGTGGGCGCAGCAGGGCCTGGGCCAGGCCCACCTTCTGTGCGGTGCCCTTGGACAGCTGCGGCAGCCGGACGTCGTGGAACCGGCCCAGCCCGAGCCGGTCGACCCAGCGCCGGACCGCCCGGTCGGCCTCCGGGCCGGGCAGGCCGGCGACCCGGCCCATCGCGGCGAGGTACGCCCCGGCGGTGAACGGCTGGTCGGCGGGGAACCGCTCGGGCACCCAGCCGACCACCGGGGGTCGGTCGACGACCCGGCCCCGGCTGGGTCGGAGCACGCCCGCGGCGAGTTGCAGCAGGGTGGACTTGCCGACTCCGTTGCGGCCGAGCACGACCGCCACCTCACCCGGTTCGATCCGCACGTCGATCTCCCGCAGCACCCACGGACCGCGCCGGTGGTACCGCAGCCAGACGTCCTCCAGCCGCATGCGCCGAGCCTGCCACACCGGACAGACGGACGGGGCCCCGCCACCGGCGTGGTGGCGGGGCCCCGTCAGGGCAGTGGTGCTCAGGCCTCGGCCTGACCGTCCTGCAGGTTCTTCACGACCTTCGGGTCGACCGGGACGCCCGGGCCCATGGTGGTGGTGAGGGTGACCTTCTTGAGGTACGTGCCCTTGGCCGCGGACGGCTTCGAGCGGAGCACCTCGTCCAGCACCGCCGCGTAGTTGTCGACCAGCTGCGACTCGGAGAACGAGGCCTTGCCGATGATCAGGTGAAGGTTCGAGTGCTTGTCCACCCGGAAGGTGATCTTGCCGCCCTTGATGTCCGAGACGGCCTTGGTGACGTCCATGGTCACCGTGCCGGTCTTCGGGTTCGGCATCAGGCCGCGCGGGCCCAGGATCCGCGCGATCCGGCCGATCTTGGCCATCTGGTCCGGGGTGGCGATCGCCGCGTCGAAGTCCAGCCAACCGCCCTGGATACGGGCGACCAGCTCGTCGGTGCCCACCTCGTCCGCACCGGCGGCGGCGGCCTCCTCGGCCTTCGCGCCGGCGGCGAAGACGATCACGCGGGCGGTCTTACCGGTGCCGTGCGGCAGGTTGACCGTGCCGCGGACCATCTGGTCCGCCTTGCGGGGGTCGACGCCGAGGCGCATCGCGACCTCGACCGTGGCGTCGAACTTGACGTTGGTGTTCTCCTTGGCGAGCTTGACGGCCTCGGCGGGAGAGTAGAGCTTCGACCGGTCGATGACCTCGGCGGCCTTGCGGTAGCTCTTGCTGCGCTGCATTTCTGGTTACTCCTGTGGTCTCTGGCGGGCCGCGGTCACCGCGCGCCCTCCCACGTACTGATCAGGGAAGTGCTGACCGACGTCAGTCGTTGACGATGATGCCCATCGACCGGGCGGTCCCGGCGATGATCTTCGCAGCCTGGTCGATGTCGTTGGCGTTGAGGTCGACCATCTTCTGCTCGGCGATCTCACGCACCTGGGTCATGGACACGGAGCCGACCTTGTCCTTCTGCGGGACGCCGGAGCCCTTCTCCACACCGGCGGCCTTGAGCAGCAGCCGGGCGGCGGGCGGGGTCTTCAGGACGAAGGTGAAGGTCCGGTCCTCGTAGACGCTGATCTCGGCGGGGACGATGTCGCCCCGCTGCGACTCGGTCTGCGCGTTGTAGGACTTGCAGAACTCCATGATGTTCACGCCGTGCTGGCCGAGCGCCGGGCCGACCGGCGGCGCCGGGGTCGCCTGGCCCGCCTTCAGCTGAAGCGTGAAAGTCTTGACGAGCTTCTTCTTCGGAGGCATGTCTCTTCCTGGGGCTTGGAACCGGGATTTTCGGCGGTCCGCGGGCACGCACGGTCAGCGCGTGCGGACAGCCGACGTTCTAGGGTAGCGCAGCCTTCCGCCGCCCTCTCGGCCGAGGTCCGTCGGGGCGGCGAAACAGCGCACCGGCGGCGGGCCGGAGCCCACCGCCGGTGCGGCCGTCACGTCAGATCTTGGCGACCTGGTTGAAGTTCAGCTCGACCGGGGTCTCCCGGCCGAAGATCGACACCAGCACCTTGAGCTTCTGCTGGTCGGCGTTGATCTCGCTGATCGTCGCCGGCAGCGAGGCGAAGGCACCGTCGGTGACGGTGACCGAGTCGCCGACCTCGAAGTCGAGGACCTTGACCTCGGGCTTGGCCTTCTTCTGCTCGGTCTCCACCGCCGGGGCCAGCCACTTGAGCACCTCGTCGAGGCTGAGCGGCGCCGGGCGGTCGGCCCGGTCGGTCGCCCCGACGAAGCCGGTCACGCCCGGGGTGTTCCGGACGCAGGAGTAGGACTCGGCGGTCAGCTCCATCCGGACCAGGATGTAGCCCGGGAAGACCTTCGCCTGGACCTGCGACCGCTTGCCGTTCTTGACCTCGACCTCTTCCCGGGTCGGCACCTCGACCTGGTAGATGAACTCCTCCATGTCGAGGGAGGTGATCCGGGTCTCGAGGTTGGTCTTGACCTTGTTCTCGTAGCCGGCGTAGGAGTGCACCACGTACCAGTCGCCGGGGGCGTAGCGCAGCTTCTGGCGCAGCTCGGCGACCGGGTCGAAGTCCTCGTCGGGGGCGGGCTCGGTGGTCGGGAATTCCGGCTCGCTGGCGGCCTCGACCGACTCGTCATTGGCCGCCGTCGCCACCGTGGACTGCTCGTCCGGGGTCTCGGCGGTCTCGTCGTACTCAGGCACGCTCGCTCACTTCCGTCACTATCGCTGTTGGCCCGTCAGCTGTTGTTGCCGAAGACGAACAGCACCGCCTTTGCGAAGCCGAAGTCCAGGCCGGCCACGATCGCCAGCATCACCGCGACGAAGGTGACCACCACTGCCGTGTAGGTCAACAGCTCCTTGCGGGTCGGCCAGATGACCTTACGCAGCTCAGCCACGACCTCGCGGAAGAAACGCGCGATGCGGGCGAAGAGCCCGATCCGCTCGGTGTCCTTCCGGGTCTTCCGACCCTCGGTCGACTCCGCGCGAGCCCGCTTGCGGGTGGCGGTGCCACCCCGGGAAACCGGCTCCTCCGCTTCGGTGGCGTCGTCGTCGGCCACGCCGTCGTCGGCCACGCCGTCGACGGTCGCGTCGTCGTCCAGACGCTCGTCGCCGGCGTCCTCGCCGCGCCGCTTGCTCTCGGCCACTTCGCCCTCCGTGCGGGATATTGGGTCGCACGCCGATGGGCGTGCGCGGCGTGTGGTCACGCCGGCCGGACCAACCGTCCCGCGACGGGCCGCGGCCGGCGGACCGACCGGGAGGGCCCCGAATGCCTCGGGAACCACCCCGCCGGTGCCACCACCACGGGCCGGACGCCGCCATCTGGGCGGCGCGACCCACGGGAACGGTCAGGCCTGAGGCGCAGGGGTGACAGGACTTGAACCTGCAGCCTGCGGTTTTGGAGACCGCTGCTCTGCCAATTGAGCTACACCCCTGTGCGGCGACGTTCGCCCCACCCGAGCACACAGTGCCGAGCAGGGGTCACTTGCCCCACGGCGGACCAGTGTACGGGTAGTCGTGCGACTTTCCCAACCGGTCTGCCCCATGCAGATCGACGGGCCGGTCAGCGCGCTAACCGGACGGTCGCCCGAGCCTGCGACAGCACCTTCTCGCCGAGGCAGGTCGCGGTCACGTCAAGCCTGGTCAGGCCGTCCTCGGTGACCTCCTTGACCACCGCGTTGACCTCGATCTCGGTGCCCTCGTCGGTGTCCGGGACGACCACCGGGCGGGTGAACCGGACCCCGAAGTCGACCACCGCGTCCGGCGAGCCGGCCCAGGCGGTGACCGCCCGGCCGACCAGCGCCATGGTGAACATGCCGTGCGCGATCACGCCGGGCAGGCCCACCTTGGTGGCGGTGCGGTCGCTCCAGTGGATCGGGTTGAAGTCCCCCGAGGCGCCGGCGTAGCGGACCAGGTCGGCCCGGGTCACCCGGAAGGTCTGGGTGGGCAGTTCCATGGCTCAGGCCTCCCCGCGTACGACGATCTTGAACCAGACGGCGACCACCGGGTCGCCGGCGGTCGTGCTCACGTCGGTGCGGGTGGTCAGGAAGCCGTGCCCGCCCCGGTTGATGATCTCCTCGATGGTGCTCACGCAGACCAGCTCGTCCCCCGCCACCACCGGCCGGGTGTACGCGAAGCGCTGGTCGCCGTGCACCACCCGGCTGTAGTCGACGCCCAGCGCCGGATCCTCGATGATCTGCCGGTTGGCGGCCATGCTGAGGACCATCGGGAAGGTGGGCGGGGCCACCACGTCGGGGTGCCCGAGCGCCCGGGCCGCCGCCGGGTCGTGGTAGGCCGCGTCGGTGGCCCCGATGGCGGTGGCGAACTCGCGGATCTTTTCTCGGCCCACCTGGTAGGGGGCGGTCGGCGGATAGCTCCGGCCGACGAAGGACGGGTCCAGGGACATGCCGCGAACCTACACGGAAAGCACGAACGCCGATCCGTACGGTCGGCCGGCGCGGGGGCCGCCTTCCGTGCGGATCGGCGTTCGGGATGCTGGGGGACCGGGCCGGCCGAGCCGGCCGCGGATCAGCGGGTCTCGCGGTGCACGGTGTGCTTGCCGTCCCGGGGGCAGAACTTCTTCAGCTCGATGCGGTCCGGGTCGTTACGACGGTTCTTGCGCGTGATGTAGTTGCGCTCCTTGCACTCCACACACGCCAGAGTGATCTTCGGCCGGACATCGGTCGCCTTCGCCACGGCGGAGTGCCTTCCTCGCTAACGGGTAACAACTACGGCGCATCAGCCTACGCGCTGATGACGCAGACATGCAAAGTGGGCGCCTGTGGCGCCCATCCCACCGGCCACCGGGCGTCAGCCCGGAGGACGAGAGTAGCGGTGGCCGGACTTGAACCGGCGACACAGCGATTATGAGCCGCTTGCTCTGCCATCTGAGCTACACCGCCGTGGCGGGTCCAGCCGGACCCTCTGAGCCCCCTTACGGAATCGAACCGTAGACCTTCTCCTTACCATGGAGACGCTCTGCCGACTGAGCTAAGGGGGCCTGCCCGATCACCCGTGGGGTGTCGCGCAGAGGAAACAGTACACGACCCCGCCGCCGAGGTGAAATCGGATCCCCCCTGACCCTATCCGCCCAGCTCAGGGCACGACACGCAGGCGCGGCAGCTCGCCGGCGGAGATCGTCTCGGGGTCGACCTGGGCGCCGAACCAGGCCTCCAACCGCTCGTACGGCAGTGGCCGGCTGAACAGGAAGCCCTGGCCGATCTCGCAGCCGATGTCCTGGAGCAGCTCCAGGGTCAACTCGCTCTCCACGCCCTCGGCCACCACGGTGAGGCCGAACTGCTGGGAGAGGGTCACCACGGCGTTCACGATCGCCAGGTCGCCGGGATCGGTCGCCATCCCCTGCACGAAGGAGCGGTCGACCTTGACCTCGTCCACCGGCAGCCGGCGCAGCTGGGCCAGCGAGGAGCGGCCGGTGCCGAAGTCGTCCACCGAGAGCCGGACCCCGAGGTCGCGCAGGCGCAACAGGGTCGGTATCGGGCGTTCGGTGCCGTCCAGCACGCCGGCCTCGGTGATCTCCAGGGTGAGCCGCTGCGCCGGTACGCCGTACTCGTCGAGCAGGTCCTGCACCAGGGCCGGGAAGTGCTGGTCGGTGAGGGTACGCGCGGCGAGGTTCACCGCGACGGCCAGCGGCTGCTCGCCGTGCGACCAGTCCCGGCTGCGCCGCAGGCTCTCCCGGAGCACGAACTCGGTGAGCCGCCCGAGCTGGCCGGTGTGCTCGGCCACCGCGACGAAGTCCTCCGGGGCCACCGTGCCGTGCGCGGGGTGCTCCCAGCGGGCCAGGCACTCGACCCCGACCAGCCGCCGGTCCCGCAGCGTCACCTTCGGCTGGAAGTAGACCTCCAGCTCGCCGTCGTCCAGGGCGCGGCGCAGATCGGCGGCGAGGCCGAGCCGGCGCAGCGAGCGCGACTCCAGCGCGGGGTTGTAGAGCTGGACGCTGCCGGGGACCGACTTGGCCGCGGTCGCCGCCAGGTCGACCCGCTGGAGCAGGGTCACCGCGTCGCTGCCGTGGTCCGGGTGCACGGCCACCCCCACGGCGGTGTCCACGTCCAGCGTGAGCGCGTCGAAGACCATCTCGTCGCGGATCTGCTCCCGCAGTTGCCCGGCCAGTTCCAGCGCCGCGTCGGCGCTCTCCAGCCGGAGCGTCACCAGGAACTCGTCGCCGCCGGCGCGGCCGACCAGCGCCGAGGAGGGCACGCAGGCGCGCAGCCGCTCGGCCACCTCGACCAGGACCTTGTCCCCGGCCGCGTGGCCCAGCGACTCGTTGACCTGGCGCAGCCGGTCCACGTCGAAGAGCAGCAGGGCCACCACCTCGCCCGGTGCCGCGATCTTGACCGCCTCCACCACCGCCGCGGTGACCCGCCGCCGGTTGGGCAGCTTGGTGAGCGCGTCGTGGTTGGCGTCGTGCCGCAGCCGGTCGACCAGCCGGGAATTCTCCAGGGCGACGGCGGCGTGCGCGGCGACCGTCTCGAAGACGGGGATGTCGCTGGGCGCGAAGTGGCCGACGTCGCTGAGCCGGTTGGCCACCTCCAGGGTGCCGATCACCGCCTGCCCGGAGCGCAGCGGCACCACGATGGCGTCCTTGACCTTCGCCTCGTTGGCCGCCCGGCGCTGGCCGGGCTCGACGCCGAACACCCGGCCGACGGCCACCGTGCGGCCTTCCTTCGCGGCGGACTCCCGCAGCGCGGCCGGCGTGTGGACCACGTCCAGCAGACCCGGGTCGTCGACCCGAGCGGTGAGCAGCACCTCGGGGTGCCGGCCCTGCGCCGGCAACCAGAGGGTGGCGTACTCGGCCTGCATCAGCCCGCGCACCCGGCCCAGCAGCGCGTCCACCAGCGTGCCGTCCTGGCCACGCTCCCCGATCGCCCGGGTCAGGTCGTACATCTGGGACAGGGTGCGGTGCTGGCGGAAGAACTGGGCGTAGGACCGGTAGACGAGGACGAGCGCCGCCGCCAGCGCGCCGACCAGCACCAGCGACCACCACGTGGTGCGGACCGCGATCAGGATCATCAGGCCGATCGAGGCGTTGATCGCGGCGGTGAGCAGGGCGGGCGGAGCCGAGCGGAGCGCGTCCCGCCCGGCGTGCCAGCTCTGCAGGAGAGTGTGGACACCGACGACGGCGGCGAGGCTCACCACGATCACCGAAGCCACCCCGGTGAACAGGATCAGCCAGGTGCCCGGGCCCACCCCGCGCATCGGCGGCAGGCCCTGGAGCACGAGCACCGCGAGCGAGGTGCCGGCCGCCGCCTTGGCCACGTTGAACCAGAACTTGGCCGGCGCGAAGCGGTGCCGGGTCTGGGTGAGCATCGACGCGATGGTGTAGATCACCACCACGGTCAGCGGCGGCAGCAGGAAGAGCGCCAGGACGAGCGGAATCTCGGTCAGCGTCACGCCGAAGGACTGGCGCCGGATCACGAAGTTGAGCACGGGCATGCCGACGCACACCATGGCGACCAGCAGCGCTGCCGCCAGCGGCCAGTGGCCGAAGACCGGGTCGGCGATCAGCCCGGTGATGGTGGCGCAGACGATCGCGAGCATGGCCAGCGGTGCCGTGATGAACCAGGCGTGATCGGTCGATCTGCGCCACGCGCGTCCACGCCGGGCCATGGGACTCCTACTGGCTGAGGTGTACCGACTCCTGCCCCCGTCAGGTCTGTCCTCGCGTCGGTCAGAGCCCGTCGTCGGCGGATGAATTGGGGCCGAGCGTCCAGATGATGTCCTGGGCCTGATAGTCGTGGACGGCGCCGATCACCGCGCCGGCGTTGAACGCAATCGCCGCCGCGGCCGCGATCGCGAGGAGCGAGCCAAGCAGTCGGCCCAACCTTCGACCAGACATGATTGCTCCTGTCGAGGAAGTCTCATAGGGGTTGGAGGTGCCACGATCCTGCCACACAGGGCAGGGGCAGGAAAGCCGAGACGGCGCCCACGGCACGACTAGCCGCCAGGTTCCGCCGTTCGGCCCAGGCCTCACCATCTCGTCGTGTCAGCTAGCCTGCCGGGCGGGCCAGCGCGGCCGACCTCACCAACCGCTCAATCTCACCAACACCGCAAAACCGGTGAGATCACCTTGGGTCCGACCAACGGGACGCCGGTCCATGGCCCCGCGAGGCGACCCATCGACCACCATAACTCACCTGGCGTAGCGGGCAAGGCCGGGGTCCGTGAATGACTCGTAACTGACAGTCCGCGACGCGAGTCGGCCGCCCGCTCCGCCCGTCTCCCGCGGCCGAGGCGGTCGCCGGGTGGTGTCGCCGGTCTCCCGGGCCGCGCCCCTGCCGGCCTAGAGTCGGGGCATGCGGATCCGGCTCGAGGGCGAGGACCTGCCGGGGCGGCGCGCCGGCGCCGAGGCCGACCGGCTGCGGCTCGGCAACGTACAGGTGGGCGTGCAGCGCAGGGCCGAGGTGGTCGAGCGGGTACCGGCAGACGCGCCGGAGGCGACCTGGCGGTTCGAGGTCACCAGCCGCGAGGTCGACGGGCTGCTGGACGTGGGCGGGCCGTGGGTGCACGGCCGCCCCGGCGCGCGATTCCTCTACCTGAGCTGGGGTGCCGTGACCGACGACCGGTTCGACATGTTCCGGCGGGCGAAGCTGCTGTTCGGCGACGTACCGACGGAACTGCTGCGCGCCGCGCACGACGGGGCGGGGACGCTGGTCGGCCGGCTCCGGCTGACCGACGCCGACGGCGGCCCGGTCTGCGCCCGGGTCCGCCCGCCCGACATCACCTGGTCCGTGCAGTGACGCCGCGCGGCAGGTCCGTGCCGCGCGTACCCCCGATCCGGTCGTCGGTCCTCCACCCCGCCGGCCGGCCCGGCTGACCACCAACGGTGCTGGGCGAGATGCACCACCAACGCGGCCACCGCGGAGGCGAAGAACACCGCCCAGCCCGCCAGCTGGCGGGAGCCCACCCGCAGGTGGGCCGGGAGGGCGCCGACGAAGTACAGCACGAGGCCGGCGGCGGCGAGCGTCCCCAGCAGCGGCGCGGCGAACCCGGCCAGCAGCCCCAGCGCGCCGGCCGCCAGCAGCGTGCCCAGCACCGGCACCCACGACCGGAGTACGCGCTTCAGGTCCGCCCGGGCCTTCGGATAGTCGTGGCCGATCAGGTAGGTGACGGCCGCGATGCCATTGAGGACAGGACCGAGCCGAGGATGGTGACCGTGACGTATGCGGCGAACATGAAGCCTCCCGGTTGACTGCCGCAAGGACGAGCCAGCCCGCCAGGTGTGACGGTCCGTCGTCGACCGGGATGACCGCGAGCACCAGCCGGTGAACCGTCAGCGGCGTCTCTGGGCATCGTGGGGGCGGGCCGCTGCCTACCCTTGGAGCCGCTGCGCCCAGTACACCTGCCCGTCCGGGCCCAGGTAGGCCAGGGCCAGCAGCAGGTCGGCCAGCGCAACCGGCGCGCTGACCACCGGCAGCTCCGGATCCGGCTCCGCCACGTACGGAAAGAGCGCGACGAACGTGAGCGGTGAGGCCTTCTCGTCAGACACGTACAGTCTGTTGCCGTTGCTCCGCCACTCGTTCTCCCCCACCCGGACATCACCCGCGCCGTGCAGCCAGGAATAGCGCTCCACGATCCGGTTCTCGACGCCCGCGCTCCCGACGCCGACGGCCCTCTCCTGCGGCGCCGGCACGCCGAAGACCTCCGGCTTGCGGTCGGTGCGCTTGTCGATGAGGAAGACCGCGAAATAGCCGCCGTCGAGCGGCTCGGGCGGGGCCTGCCAGGAGACCCGGCCGAGCACCAACTGATCTCGTCCGGAGGCGAACGGGGCGTGCGCCTCCTCGCCGAGCGCGGCCTGAGCCTCCGCATAGGTCACGAGGCTGAGCGACGACGTGAGAGCCAGCGCCTCCGGCCCGTACGGCGGATGGTTGTGCCACCAGCGCCAGGCCCCGACGGCCACCACCGTCAGGACGGCCGCCGAGATGACCGCCACCGAACGAGTCCACCGCCACGTCATGCGCGACATCGAACCACGCGACCACCACCTGCCCGCACCCGTGGAAGGCGCGGGCGGTCCGGTCCGGCCGGGCATCCGCCGGGGCAGGGCGATCCGGGTTCAGCGGTATCGGCGACGGGTACCGGTGAGGCGTCGGTCAGCCGTCCATAGGGGACCTCGAAATGATCACTCTCGCCGCCCGCTCTCCGATGCCGGCACCCGTCATGGTCGCGTTCTTTGTCCTGGTAGTGGTGGCCCTGGTCGCCATCATGTACCTGCGCAGCCGCCGCTGACCGTCCGCCGGCCCGGTCCCGGTACGGGGGCCGGGCCGGCGGGCGGCGGCGTCGACATCGGGTTTGGGGCGACCCCAGCGGCCGACCACGGCCGCGCCGCCGGTTCGGCGGACCGGTTCGGTGGCGAGCAGCCGGCCGGAATTCGATGCCGATGGCAGCGTCGATCTCGGCGATGGACGCGAACGTGTGGCCGGGCGGGACGTTGCCCGCGTACGCGGTGATGAACGCCGGCCTGGCTTCAGACGCTCGCCCTTGCGCCGCGAGGTTCGGCGTCGGTCACCGCGGAGCGAAACAGCGGCACGTCCTTGCCCAGATCGTCGAGGGTCGCCGTTGATCGAGACAGTGCGCTCGACAACCCGATCAGGTGACATGGCCAGCGAGATCGAGCGGGTTGGAGTTGGACTCACGAAAGCGGCCCCTGACCGGCGTTTTCGCTGGTCAGGGGCCGCTTTATGCACCTGGTGGCGGGTAGAGGATTCGAACCTCTGTAGCTTTCGCGACGGATTTACAGTCCGCTCCCATTGGCCGCTCGGGCAACCCGCCAGGGCACACCACCGCGTCGCAACGCGGCGGCGGAAGCAAGGATAGCGGTTGTCCCCCGGGCCGCCGCAAGCGGGTACCGTCAGGGGGTCCCACCCGGTCAGGGTGGGATGGAACAGGACAGACCGCCGGACAGCAGGAGCATGAGCATGGCAGCGAACCCGTCCTTCGACATCGTGAGCAAGGTCGACCGGCAGGAGGTCGACAACGCCGTCCGCCAGACGGAGAAGGAGCTCGCGACGCGGTTCGACTTCCGCGGGACGGGTGCGGAGATCTCCTGGTCGGGCGAGGAGGCGATCAGCCTCCAGGCGGAGACCGAGGAGCGCGTCCGGGCCGCGCTGGAGGTCTTCAAGGAGAAGCTGATCAAGCGGAACATCTCCCTCAAGTCGCTGGACGCCGGCGACCCGCGTTCCTCCGGCAAGATCTTCAAGGTCGACGCCAAGGTGATCCAGGGCATCGACTCGGACAAGGCCAAGGCGATCAGCAAGAAGATCCGCGACGAGGGCCCCAAGGGCGTCCAGGCGCAGATCCAGGGCGACCAACTCCGGGTCACCGGCAAGAAGAAGGACGACCTGCAGGCCGTCATCGCGCTGCTCAAGGGTGAGGACTTCGGCGTCGCCCTGCAGTTCACCAACTACCGGTAAGTCGGCTCCGGCCGGCCTCAGGACGAGGCCGGCCAGGCCCTGTCACCCGGGCGCCCAGATCAGCGTGGTCAGTGGCCGAGCGGGCGGTACCGGAGGTGGACGACGCCGTTGCCGAAGCGGCGCTCGTCGAGGAGCGCGAAGTCGGTGCGCACGTCGGTGGGCAGCCCCGGCTTGCCGCCGCCGACCGCCGTGGGCCAGACCAACAACTGGCACTCGTCGACCAGTCCGGCCCGGATGGCTTGTGCCGCCAGGTTGGCGCCTCCGATGGCGATGTCGCTGCTGGCCGTGGCCTTCAACTGGCGTACGACGGCGGGGTCGAAAGTGCGCTCCACGCTGGTGGCGGCCGTTGACACCGCGGTGAGGGTCGTGGAGTAGACGACCTTGTCCGCCGCTTGCCAGACGCTCGCGAAGTCAGCCATGAGGCTGGACCGCGCGGCCAGGGAAGGGTCGGTCTCCCAGACCGCCATCTTTTCGTACAGGCGCCGCCCGTACAGGAGCGTGCCCACCGACCGCAGGAGGTCGGTGGTGAACGTGAATACCTCGTCGTCGGGCGGGAACCAGGCGAAGTCCCCGTTTTCGTCCTCGATGTAGCCGTCGAGCGACACATTGGTCACGTAGATCAGCTTTGCCATACCTCTGCCTCCCGGTGCGCGTAGGACCCGTTCGGGACGTCACCCTCGCCTGCTGGCTGGCTGGCTGGCTGGCTGAGCGTCACGTCCGTTCCGGGACCGGGCAGACCTCGCCGCCCTCGCCGGTGCTACGAACGACTCGGCCCGGATCCGACGCCATCCGGAGAGAAAGTTCCACTGACTCCGCTGCTGTCGCTGAGCGGTGTCGTGAGCGGCTCAAGGATGGCATGCCCAGCGACCGGCGGCCCGCCCAGTTACGCGCTGTGACAGCCGAGCCGGAGCGGCAGCCAACTGGCACCCCTCGGGTGAAGCTGATGTGTAGCGGATCGACTGGAGCCCGACGATGCTGCGGCGGCGGTCCGGCCCACCGCCGCCGGCTCCCCGGACGATCCGTGCGGGGAGCCGGTCAGCGGGTGAAGATCAGCAGCAGCACCACGGTCAGGATCGCGCTGATCAGGATCGACCCGAGGCAGCCGATCCGGTTCGAGAAGAAGAGGAACATCCCGCCCGGGTACCCATCGGAACGGATGTGATCCGTCCCGGTCAGGCGGCCACCGGCTGCTCGGCGCGGACCGCGGCGGCCTCGGCGCGGGCGATCGGACCGGTGGGGAGCGCGGCGACCGCGGCCCCGACGGCGACCGCCGCGCCGGCGAAGACGAAGGCCCACGGCACGCCGCCGGCATGGTCGACGATGAGGCCGGCCACCGCGCCGCCGGCGGCGCTGGCCGCCACCGACATGGTGACCACCCAGGTGTACGCCTCGTTCAGCATGCCCGTCGGGGCGATCCGGCCGACCAGGGTGTTCTCCAGGGTCAGCGCGGGGGCGATGGTGGCCCCGCCGATCACCAGGGCGACGCCGAGCGCCACCGGGCCGGGCATCAGCGCGAAGACGCCGAAGCTGGCCGCCACGGCGCCGAGCAGCCAGGCGAACTGGCGGGTCATGTTGGCGGCCGGCGGGCGTACGCCGAACCAGAAGCCACCGGCGGCGCTGCCGATGCCCCAGACCGCGAGCAGCACGCCGGCCAGGCTTTCCGGGTCGCCGGTGCCGGCGGTCCCGGCGAAGGCCGGGACGATCACGCCGGCCGCGCCGAACGCGATGCCGATGGTGGCGATACAGAACAGCAGGGCCGGGAAGCCGCCGACCCGCAGCGGGCCGAGGCCCTTGGCGTGGTGCTCGCGCGGGTGCGGCCGCCAGCCGCGCATCACCCGGCCGAGCGCGACGGCGCTGGTGCCGACCAGGGTGACCACGGCGGCGCCGACCAACGCGGCGGCGGCGTCGGCGAGCAGCACGAACGCGGCCACCAGCAGCGGGCCGAGAACGAAGACGACCTCGAAGAGCGAGGTTTCCGCGGCGAGCGCGGTGTTGCGCAGGTGGGCCCGGCCGGAGACCGGGGCGGTGAGGTCGTTCCAGGCGCCCCGGATGGCGGCCGTGAGCGGCGGGTAGGTGGCGCCGGCGACGCCGGCGGCCAGGTAGATCAGGCCCAGGTTGTCGGACCCGGAACGGCTGGCCCCGAGCAGCCCGAACAGGGCGAGCGGGTGGGCGACCGCCGTGGCCAGCAGCACGGGGGTGGGGCCGACCCGGTCGGCGATCCGGCCGGCCACCGGGCTGAGCGCGGCCCCGGAGAGGGCGTAGACGCCGCCGGCGACGGCGGCCAGCGCGTACCGGTGGGTCACGTCCTCGACCACGAGCAGGAGCGCCAACGGGGTCATGCCGATCCCGAGCCGGCCGACGATGCCGAGCACGAGCAGCATCGGCGCGCCGGGGATCCGCCAGACGCCGAGGTATTGGCGCAGTGCGGCCAAGGGTGCACCTCCGGTACGGAGTGGTAACGAGTGGATTTCCCTCCGACCCTAACGCCGCAGGTCGCCGGGGAGATGGTCGGCTGCCTCACACCACCGTCCGGGGCGGGGGTGCTTCGACGGCGCGGAAAGGGTAGGTTGCTGATCGAACTGGGTCCATGGCTCCGCAGACTCCGCCCGACGCCGTACGGAGGTTTGATGACCGGCACCGCTGTCGAGTCGCCACCGGTCGGGGCTGGGCCCCGGCACGGCGGGAAAGCGGACCAGCCGAGCCGATGACCGACGCCGACGAACGGCTCGCGCCACCCCCCGGCTACCGGGCGCTGTTCCGCCACCCGGTCGCGTCCCGGCTGGTCATCGCCCGCGGCGTGTCCGAATTGGGCGACTTCGTAGGGCTGGCCGCGCTGCTGCTGCTCGCCTATGACCAGACGCAGTCGGTGCTCGGCCCGGCCGCCGTGTACGCCGCCCGCGCGCTGCCCGCCCTGCTGGTCGCCACCGTGTTCAGCGGCTGGCTGGACGTGCCGGCCCGGCGCACCATGCTGGTCGGGCTGTCGCTGGCCGGGGCGGCGCTGATCGCCGTCCCCACGGTGACCCCCCGGGCGCTGCCGGCGATCGTGGCGGCCGGCCTGCTGGGCGCGGTCCGGGCGGCGTACTCGAGCGTGAACGTGGCGATCGCCGCCGAGGCCGTGGACACCCCGCTGCGGCTGCCGCTCTTCGGCCTCTCCGCCTTCGCCAACCAGGTCGGCCAGGTGACCGGCCTGCTCGCCGGGGCCAGCGTGACCGTGGCGCTCGGCCCCCGGGTGGCGCTCCTGGCGGACCTCGTGTCCTTCCTGATCGCCGCGGTCATTCTGGCCGGGCTGCCGGCCGGCGGGGGGAAGCACCGGACGGCGCGGCCCCCGGCCACCGCGGGCGTACGCACCATCGCCGGCCATCCGGTGCTGCGCGGCGTCGCGGTGCTCACCCTCGGCACGGTGCTCTCCGGCGCGCTGCCCGAGACCCTCGCCCCGGACCTGGCCGGCGGCGGCTGGCGCCCCATCGTGCTGGCCGCCGCGCCGCTCGGCGGCGCGATCTTCGTGTTGGTCGCCGGGCGGCGGGCGTGGCTGGGCCGGGTCGGCGGTCAGGTGGTCGCGGTCGGGGCGCTCGGCGGGGCGTTCCTGCTGGCCTCGGCGCTGGTCGCCGGGCACGCGCCGGTGTGGGCGCTGGCGGCGGCGAACGCGTTGATCGGCGCGGGCGGCGGCTGGCTGATCGGGGCGCAGGCGACCTTCGCCCGGCTCGCGCCGAAGGAGCGGATGGGGCAGGTCGAGGCGACCATCGTGGCCTCGAACATCGTCGTCGCCGGCTGCGGGATCTTCCTGCTCGGCAGCACCGCCGAGCTGTTCGGCCCGGCCGCCGCGTACCTGGCCGCGGGGGTGGTGCTGCTGGTCGCGGTGCTGGTCACCCGCCCCGACCGGCTGCCCGGGGCCACCGCCTGAGACACCGTTCCGGTTGCGACACGACTCCGCCCGCGTCCGGGCGGACGCGGGCGGAGGTCGCTGGGATCAGCGCTGGAACTGCACCGGACCGGCGTTGCCGGCCATCTGCTCCAGGCGGGCCACCCGCTGTTCCATCGGCGGGTGGGTGGCGAACATCGCGGCGATGCCGCCGCCCCGCTTGAACGGGTTGTCGATCATCAGGTGCGCGGTGCTGGTGAGGTTGCCCTGCGCCGGCAGCGGGCGCAGCTGCGTACCCGCGTGGATCTTGCGGAGGGCGCTGGCCAGCGCCAGCGGATCCCGGCTCAGCTCGGCCCCGGACTGGTCGGCCTGGAACTCGCGGCTCCGGCTGATCGCCAACTGGATCAGGGTGGCCGCGATCGGGCCGAGGATCAGGGTGAGCAGCAGCACGGCCGGGTTCGGGCCGTCCTCGTCGTCGGAGGAGCCCAGCGGGATGAACCAGGCCAGGTTGGCCAGCATGGTGATGATGCCGGCCAGGCCGGCCGCCACGCTGGAGATCAGGATGTCCCGGTTGTAGACGTGCGACAGCTCGTGCCCGATCACGCCGCGCAGCTCCCGGTAGTCCAGGACCTCCACGATGCCCTGGGTGACGCAGACCGCCGCGTGCTGCGGGTTCCGCCCGGTGGCGAACGCGTTCGGCTGCGCCGTCGGGCTCACGTAGAGGCGGGGCATCGGCTGGCCCGCCTGGGTGGAGAGCTCCCGCACCATCCGGTACAGCTCGGGGAACTGTGCCTCGCTGACCGGTTGCGCCCGCATCGAGCGCAGCGCGAGCTTGTCGGAGTAGAAGTAGGTCACGCCGTTCATCAGCAACGAGATGACGACGGCGATGACGAGCCCGCCGCTCCCGCCGAACCAGTAGCCGACCGCGAGGATGAGCGCGGTCAGCAGGCCGAGCAGCGCTGCGGTCTTGAAACGGTTGTGATGCACGATCGCTCCTTCGGTGCGCGGGCCCGCGCGGGGACCCGCTGACCGGTTCAACACACCGGTACCCGTCAACCATCCGGCCCATGGCTGAAAGTTGGCTGAGGAATCCTGTGTGCCGGCTGTGCAGGCCGAGCACCGGGGGACGAACCGCCCCCTCAGCGGCCGGCCACCTCCAGCACCACCTGCGGGGCGAAGCCGAGCAGCACCGCCAGCGCGGTGGCCACCCCGAGCGCCAGCGCCACCACCCGCGCCGGCCGGGCGGTCGCCGGGCCCGGCGCCGCGTACAGGGTGGCCGCCAGCCGCAGGTAGTAGGCCAACCCGAGGACCGCGTTCACCGCCACCACCAGGGCGAGCCAGCCGGCGTGCCCGGCGAGCAGCGCACGGACCACGGTGACCTTCGCGAACAGCCCGGCCAGGCCGGGCGGCAGGCCGGCCAGCCCGATCAGCGCGAGCGCGAAGGCGCCACCCACCCAGGGGTGCCGGCGGGCCGCGCCGGACAGGTCGGCCAGGGTGCCGCCGTCGCCGTCCGCCGGCCGCAACGCCACCACCCCGGCGAACGCGGCCAGTTCCAGCAGCACGAAGAAGACGGCGTACGCCACGGCCGCCGCGTACGCGCCCGACCGGGCGTCGGCGGTGCGACCGCCGGCCAGCGCCAGCGCGCCGAGCGGGGCGAGGATGTAACCGGCCTGGGCCACCGAGGACCAGGCGAGCAGCCGGACCGTCCGCCGCTGCCGCAGCGCCACCAGGTTGCCCACCGTCATGGTCAACACGGCCAGCGCCGCCAGCACCGGCCCGGTGACGCTCGCCGGCAGCGCCCGCTCGACCACCGCCAGCACGGCCACCACGCCGCCCAGCTTCGAGGCGGTGGAGAGGTACGCGGCGACCGGCAACGGCGCCCCGTCGTAGGTGGCCGGCGCCCAGGCGTGAAACGGCACCGCGGCGACCTTGAAGGCCAGCCCGGCCACCACCAGCGCCACCGCGACCGTGGTCAGCGGCAGGTCGAGCAGGTCGTCCCGGGCCGCCAGGGTGGCCCCGAGCCGGTCCAGGTGCAGGGTCCCGGCGACCGCGTAGAGCAGCGCCGCGCCGAGCAGGGTGAGCGTGGTGGCGACCACGCTGACCACGAAGAAGGTGACCGCCGCCTCCGCCCCGGCCAGGCTGCCCCGGCGGAGGCCGACCAGCACGTACAGCGGCAGGGTGAGCGTCTCCAGCGCGACGATCAGAGTGATCAGGTCGCCGGCCGCGCCGAGCACCACGCCACCGGTCAGCGCGCAGGCGAGGAGGAAGCAGTACTCCCCCACCGGCACCCGGCCGGAGCGCAGCAGCGGACCGGAGAGCGCCAGCACCCCGAGGGTGAGCAGCGCGAAGACCACGGCGACCAGGGCCGCCCGGCCGCCGTACAGCCAGGAACAGTCGGCGCCGACGCAGAAGGTGCGGCGGGTGCCGCCCGTACCGGCCAGGCCCGCGCCCAGCGCGGTGACCGCCGACCCGGTCGCCGCCACCGCCACGGTCGCCGCGGGCCGGGCCGGCAGCAGGTCGACCAGGAGCACCAGGACGGCCGTGCCGCCGGCCAGGTACGCCGGCAGCAGCGCCACGTGGTCCACGCTCTGCACCAGGCTCATGCCGGCACCTCGCCACGCTGGCACGCCGCTCGCCGACGCTCGCTGATCATCGGGTGACCACCCCCAGCAGGGCCGCGACCGGGCCGGCGGCGTAGGACAGGACGAGCGCGGGGACCAGCCCCACGGCGAGAGCGAGCAGCACCAGCGGCGTCCAGGCGGTCAACTCCGCCCCGGCCAGCCCCGGGCCGAGCCGGCCCACCGCCGGGCTGGGCCGGCCGTGGGTGACCCGCCGCAGCAGCCGCAGCACGTACGCGGCGGTCAACGCCCCGCCCAGCGCGGCCAGCACGGCCAGGGTGGTCCACAGCCCGCCGCCCCGCTGGACGGCGGCCACCACGGCGAACGCCTCGCCCCAGAAGCCGGCCAGGCCGGGCAGCCCGAGGGAGCCGATCGCCGCGAAGCCGAGCAGCCCGGCCAGCCGGGGCGCGCTCTCCCGCAGCCCGGACAGCTCGGCGAGCGACCCGGTGCCGGCCCGGTCCTTGATCGCCCCGGCCAGGAAGAAGAGCAGCCCGGTGAGGACGCCGTGCGCGATGTTGCCGATCAGCGCGGCCTGCAGGCCGGTGGCGGTGAGCGTGGCGACGCCGAGCAGCACGAAACCCATGTGCCCGACGCTGGAGTACGCGATCAGCCGCTTCAGCTCGTCCTGGGCCAGGCAGACCAGCGCGCCGACCAGGATCGCCGCGACGGCGAGCGCCCCGAGCACCGGGGCGGCCCAGCGGGCACCCTCCGGGGCCACCCCGACCGCCACCCGGATCAGGCCGTACGTGCCCATCTTGAGCAGCACCCCGGCCAGGATCACGCTGCCCACGGTGGGCGCCTGGGTGTGCGCGTCGGGCAGCCAGGAGTGCAGCGGCCAGAGCGGGCTCTTCACCGCGAAGGCGAGCGCCAGCAGGGTGAACGCGGCCAGTTGGGTGCCCCGGGACAGCCCGGCGCCGCCGGTCAGCACCATCAGGTCGGCGGTGCCGGCGGCGGCCACCACGACGTAGACGCCCACCAGCAGCAGCACCGAGCCGAAGAGGGTGTAGAGCGCGAACTTGCGGGCCGCCCGCCGCCGGTCCGCGCCGCCCCAGCCGGCGATGACCGCGTACATCGGCAGCAGGACGACCTCGAAGAAGAGGAAGAAGAGCACCAGGTCGAGGGCGAGGAAGGTGCCCAGGATGCCCACCTCGACCACCAGCAGCAGCGCCACCAGGGCCCGCCCGCTGCCGCCGGCAGGCACCCGCCACAGCGAGTACCCGCAGCAGAGCACGGTGAGCAGGGCGGTGAGCACCACCAACGGCCAGGAGATGCCGTCCACCCCGAGGTGGAAGCGCAGGTCCAGGCCGGGCACCCAGGGCAGGTCGAGCTGGTGCCAGGGCTGGACGGCGGGCCTCGGCCCGTAGCCGAACCAGCCGTGGTCGCCGCCGACCAGCGCCACGGTGGCCAGCAGGGTCAGGCCGGCGGCGACCGTGCCGACCAGCCGGCCGGCGCGGTCGCCCGGGACGAGGGCCGCCGCGATCGCGCCCAGGGCCGGCAGCGCGAGCACCGCGACGAGCAGGAACTGTCCCCACGTCATGCGGCCACCCCGATCAGCGCGACGGCGATCCCGATCAGCAGGGCGCCGGCCAGCACCGCCGCCGCGGCCCGGGGCAGGGCCGCCCGGTGCAGCCCGGCCAGCCCGCCACCGAGCGCCATCGCCGCGCGCCCGCTCCCCTCCACCAGGCCGTCCACCCCCAGCTCGTCACCGGCCCGCACCACCCGCGCCAGCCCGGTGGCCGGGCGTACCACGAGGGCGTGCTGGACGTCGTCGAGCCGGAACGCCCGGGCGAAGAGCGGGCGCAGCGGACCTAGGAAGCGGGCCGGGTCGGCGGCCGGGTCGCGGCGCCAGCCGGCCCAGGCGACGCCCGCCCCGACCAGCAGCAGCAGGAACGGCAGGAGCAGGTTCGGTGCGAGGTGGACCAGCTCGACGGCGGGCCCGCTGTCGTCGGCGGGCACCCGGAGCCGGTCGGCGAACCAGGGCGCGAACGCGGCCAGCCCGAGCAGCGCCGCCGGGACGGCGAGCAGCAGCACCGGCCAGCGCAGCAGGGCCGGCGGGTCGTGCGGCCGGGCGAGCGGCATGCGGGCGGTGCCGAGGAAGGTACGCAGCAGCAGGCGGGTGGCGTACCAGGCGGTGACCGCGACGCCGAGCAGCCCGCCCAGCCAGACCAGCCAGGCCACCCAGGCCGGCGCGGGGCCGGTGCCGTCCAGTGCGGCGGCCTCGGCGGCGGCGAGCACCCCGTCCTTGCTCCAGAAGCCGGCCAGCGGCGGCACGCCGGCCAGCGCGCCGAGCCCGACCACCATGCACCAGAAGGTCACCGGCATGGCCGGGCGCAGGCCGCCCATCCGGGACATCAGGGTGGTGCCGACGGCGTGGATCACCGCGCCGGCGGCGAGGAAGAGCAGCGCCTTGAACGCGGCGTGGGTGAGCAGGTGGAACAGCGCCGCGGCGGGCGCCCCGACGGCGAGCGCGCCGGTCATGTAGCCGATCTGGGAGACGGTCGACCAGGCCAGCACCCGCTTGATGTCGTCCTGGGCGGTGGCCGCGAACGCGCCGAGCAGCAGGGTGACGGTGGCCAGCACGCCGAGCACGGCGAGCGCGGCCGGGGCCTGCGCGAAGAGCGGGTAGAGCCGGGCCACCGCGTACACACCGGCGGCGACCATGGTGGCCGCGTGGATCAGCGCGGAGATCGGGGTGGGGCCGGCCATCGCGTCCGGCAGCCAGGTGTGCAGCGGGAACTGGGCGCTCTTGCCGGCCACCCCGGCGAGCAGCAGCAGGCAGGCCACGGTGAGCGTGCCGGCCGGGTAGTCGTGGGCCAGCACGTCGGCGATCCGGAAGCTGCCCGCGCCGACGCCGAGCAGCGCGATGCCCAGCAGGAAGCCGACGTCACCCACCCGGGTGACCAGGAACGCCTTCATCGCGGCGGCCGGGGCCTCGGGCAGCCGGCGGTCGTGGGCGATCAGCAGGTACGAGCAGATGCCCATCACCTCCCAGCCGACCAGCAGCAGGATCAGGTCACCGGAGACCACCACGGTCAGCATCGCGGCGGTGAAGAGGCTGATCTGCGCCGCGTACGGCGGGTAACGGTGGTCGACGTCGACGTCGTCGTGCGGCCCGCGCCGCAGGTAGCCGATCGAGTAGACCTGCACGGCCAGGGCCACCGCGCTGACCGCCACGGCGACCAGCAGCGCCGCCCCGTCCAGCCGGTACCCGAGGGTGACCGGCAACCCGCCCAGGTCGACCCAGGTGGTCGAGCCCTCGACCGGGCCGTCCACCCGCAGCACCAGCAGCACCGCGACGACCAGCGCGACCGCCGCGCCGGCCACGCCGAGCGTGATCGCCGCCCGCCGGGCCCGGTCCGCCCCGGTCGCCGCGCCCGCCGGCAGCAGCAACCCGAGCAGACCCACGAGCAGGGGTACGCCCGGCAGCGCCACCGCGAGCAGCCCGGTCACCTCGCCTCCTCCGCCCGGTCGTCGCCCGCGCTCCCACCGCTGGTGGTCGGTGCGCTCCCGCCTGCGGTCGGCGTGCTGCCGCTGGCGGCGGCTGCGGCGGTGGCCGGCACGGGCGCCTCGGTGAGCGGCACGTCGTCGACGGTGACGCTGGCCCGCAGCCGGTAGAGCTGGAGCACGATGGCCAGCCCGACGCCGATCTCGGCGGCGGCGAGCACGATCACGAAGAGCGCGAAGACCTGCCCGGTTTGCGGCAGTTGGGCCCGGACCGTGGTGTCGGCGGTGACCAGGATCAGGTTGACCGCGTTCAACATCAGTTCGACGGCCATCAGCACCAGCACGGCGTTGCGGCGGCGCAGCACGCCGTACGCGCCGAGGCCGAACAGGAGCGCGGCGGTGACGTACGGGATGACGGGTCTCACCGGCGCCCGCCCTCCTCGCTGCTCCCACCGGCCGCGACCGCCGCCGGTCCGCCGCCCGGCGCGGCGGTCCCCGGGCCGGCCGGGGTCGGGCCGGTGGCGGCGGTGGCCGGGCGCGGGCCGGGGCGGCCGGGGTCGGCCGGCGCGGCCGCCGGGTCGGTGCCCGGGCGGCCGATGTCCGGGCGGGACAGCACGATCGCGCCGACCAGGGCGGCGAGCAGCAGCACCGAGAGCACCTCGAACGGCAGCACCCAGGAGCGGAACACCTGCTCACCGAGGCGTTCGGCGGTGCCCGCGGCAGGCAGGTCCACCCGGGACCAGCGGAACGCGTCCACCAGCAGCACCGCGAGGCCCAGCGCGCTGCCCCCGCCGATCAGCGCGGCCGGCCAGCCGGGCCGGTCCAGGTCGTCGGAGACGCCGATCGGAGCCCGGGTGAGCATCACCGCGAAGAGCAGCAGCACCACCACCGCGCCGACGTAGATGAGCACCTGCACCCAGGCCACCAGCTCGGCGCTGAGCACCAGGTAGTCGCCGGCCAGCGCACCCAGGCAGACCACCAGCCAGAGGCCGGCCCGGACCAGGTGCCGGGTGCCGACCACCAGGGCGCCCGCGCCCACCGCCACCGCGCCGAGGGCGAGCAGCAGCACGTCCGCACCCGTCATGACGGCGCGCCCCCGCCCTGCCCCGCGCCGGGCTCGGGGCGTACCCCGGTCGGCCGGGCGGTGGGTGCGGCGGCCTTGCGGGCCGCGGTGGTCTCCTCCTTGGACGGGTCGCCGTGCGGGTCGTGCGCCGGCGGCGGCGGGACCGTGCCCATCCACTCGCCCAGGTGGTCCTTGTCGTGCAGCAGGTTCTTGATGTCGTACTCGGCGTACTCGAACTCCGGGGACCAGTAGAGCGCGTCGAACGGGCAGACCTCGACGCAGATGCCGCAGTACATGCAGAGCGAGAAGTCGATGTCGAACCGGTCGAGCACGTTGCGCTGGCGGGGGCGGGCGGCGCCGGGCACCGCCACCTCCTCCTTGTGCGAGTCGATGTAGATGCACCAGTCCGGGCACTCGCGGGCGCAGAGCATGCAGACCGTGCAGTTCTCGGCCAGCAGCGCGATCACGCCCCGCGAGCGCGGCGGCAGCTCGGGCGCGACGTCCGGGTACTGCTGGGTGGTCGAGCGGCGGGTCATCGTCTTCAGCGTGACCGCCAGGCCCTTGACCAGCCCCTCGCCGTGGCCGCCGCCGCGCTCACTCACGCCGTCGCCCCGCTGCGCCGGCTGGTTCGCTCGCTGCGCTCGCTCATGCCGCCCATCCTGCCCTGTGCCCCCGGCGCGCGCGACCACCACCCGGACTGTTGGCGGCGGTATCGTGAGCGCGGGGAGAACGACGCACCGGGAAGGGCTCACCGATGACCGCCGCGCTGGAGAGCGATCACCCGCCGGAGCGCGAGTGGACGACCGACGATCTGGACGCGCTGCCGGAGGACGGTCGCCGCCGCGAACTGCTCGATGGAGTGCTGCTCATGTCCCCCTCCCCCACCCGGATGCACCAGAGCATCGCTGCCCTGCTCATGGTGGCGCTCGATGAGGACTGCCCCGACGGGTACGACGTGACCCAGGCGGTCGGGGTGCGGATCAACCGAACCCGCTCCTTCATCCCGGACGTGCTGGTCACCACCGCGGCCGCGGCCGCCCGCGAGCCGTCCCGGTACGAGCCGCACGAGGTGGCGCTCGCCGTGGAGATCGTCTCGCCCAGCACCCGGTCCATCGACCGCGTCCTCAAGCCGGCGCTCTACGCGCAGGCCGGGATCCCGTTCTACTGGCGGATCGAGATCGAGGACGAGGGTCTCGTCGTCTACACCTACAAGATCGATCCGGTGCACGAGGTCTATGCGGAGACCGGCCGGTGGACCAAGTTCGTCGACACCGGCGAGCCCTTTCCGGTGAACCTGCCGATCAGCCGGATCACGCCTCGCCGGGTGTGAGCGGGGGCAGCATCTCCACGCCGAGCTGCTGGAGCACCTGGAACAGCTCGTTGACGCTCCACACGTCCACGATCCGGCCGCTGTCGTCGAAGCGCAGGAACGACGCGCCCGAGTAGCTGACCACCCGGCCGGTCGGCGGCACCGGGCCGAACTGGCCGGCCTGGGTGCCGGCGGCCCGCCAGTGCACGGCCACCCGGTCACCGGCGGCGACCAGCTCGACGATCTTGTAGCGGAGATCGGGGAAGGCCGCCCGCCGCTCCCGGTGCCAGGCCAGCGCGGCGGCCGGCCCGGTCCCGCCCAGCCCTGGGCAGTCCCCGGCGACCAGGTCGTACGCGCTCTCCTCGCGGCCGGCGTTCCACACGTCGGCGATGAAGCGTCGGGCCGCCGCCTCCAGGTCGGTCACCGCGGCAGCGTAGCCGGCCGGCCCACTCGGCCTGCCGGCGGTCGCGACAGCGGCCATGATGGGAGCCGACGACAACCTCGGGAGGCGGCGTGAGCGACAAGGGCGACGAGATCCTCGACCGGACCGGCGGCAAGTACGTCGAGCCCGGCGGCGAGTTCACCCGGGACCAGCGCTACATCGCCACCCGGATCACCGCCGACGGGCGCGACGGCTGGCCGGTGGAGCCGGGCCGCTACCGGCTGGCGGTGAGCCGCGCCTGCCCGTGGGCGAACCGGTTGATCATCGTCCGCCGGCTGCTCGGGCTGGAGGACGCCATCTCGATGGCGGTGGCCGGCCCGACCCACGACAAGCGGAGCTGGACCTTCGACCTCGACCCGGACGGCCGGGACCCGGTGCTCGGCATCGAGCGGCTGGCCGACGCCTACTTCCGACGGTTCCCCGGGTACGAGCGGGGCATCACCGTGCCGGCGCTGGTGGACGTGCCGACCGGGCAGGTGGTCACCAACGACTACGCGCAGATGAGCCTGGACCTGTCCACCGAGTGGACGCAGTACCACCGGCCGGGCGCGCCGGACCTCTACCCGGAACCGCTGCGCGACGAGATCGACGAGGTCAACGCGGTGGTCTTCGCCGACGTGAACAACGGGGTCTACCGGTGCGGCTTCGCCGGCCACCAGGAGGCGTACGAGCGGGCGTACCACCGGCTCTTCGACCGGCTGGACTGGCTGAGCGAGCGGCTGGCCGGGCAGCGTTACCTGGTCGGCGACACGATCACCGAGGCGGACGTGCGGCTGTTCACCACGCTGGTCCGCTTCGACCCGGTCTACCACGGGCACTTCAAGTGCAACCGGCAGAAGCTCAGCGAGATGCCGGTGCTGTGGGCGTACGCCCGGGACCTGTTCCAGACCCCGGGCTTCGGCGACACGATCGACTTCGACCACATCAAGCGGCACTACTACGAGGTGCACCGGGACATCAACCCGACCGGTGTGGTGCCGCTCGGCCCCGACCTGTCCAACTGGCTCACCCCGCACGGGCGGGAGCAGCTCGGCGGCCGCCCGTTCGGCGACGGCACCCCGCCCCCGCCGCCCCCACCCGCCGAACGGGTCGACCCGGCGCACACGCCGCTGCGCTGAGACCACGGGTCGGGCGGTCCCCGCCGCTGCCGAACGCGCACGGCGGGGACCGCCCTCGCGACGCCAGCCGGACGGCGGGGACCGCCCTCGCGACGCCAGCCGGACGGCGGGGACCGCCTACATCGCCAGGCGGACGGCGGCGGTGAGGACGAGCTGGGCCAGGGCGAGGGGGACCAGGACCAGCCAGCAGAGGCGCTGGAGCTGGTCCTCGCGCAGGCGCGGATAGCTGACCCGGAGCCAGATGATCACGAACGCGACGGCGAACACCTTGATCAGGGTCCAGAGCCAGCCGAGCTGGGCGTCGGCGAACGGGCCCTGCCAGCCGCCGAGGAAGAGCACGGTGGTCAACGCCGAGATCACCACGATGCCGACGTACTCGGCGAGCAGGAAGAACGCGAAACGCAGGCCGGTGTATTCGGTCATGTAGCCGAAGACCAGCTCGGAGTCGGCCACCGGCATGTCGAACGGCGGCCGCCGGATCTCGGCCAACCCGGCGACGAAGAAGATCACCATGGCCGGCGCCTGCCAGAGCAGCCACCACGGCCGCCACGCCTCGACGATGCCGGAGAGGCTGAGCGTGCCGGCGGCCATCGCCACCGAGGCGGCGGCCAGCACCAGCGGCAGCTCGTAGCCGAGCAGCTGGGCGGCGCCGCGCAGCCCACCGAGCAGGCTGTACTTGTTGGCCGAGGCCCACGCCGACATGAGCACCGCGAGCACCCCGATGCCGACCACGGCCAGCACGAAGAAGAGCCCGATGTCCAGCGGCTGCCCGACCAGGTCGCCCGGACCGAGCGGGATCACCAGCAGGGCGAGCAGGTACGGCACCAGCGCCACCGCGGGCGCCAGCCGGAACACCGGCCGGTCCGCGTCGCGCGGCGTGACGTCCTCCTTCTGCACGAACTTGATCCCGTCGGCGACGAGCTGCGCCCAGCCGTGGAAGCCACCCGCGTACATCGGGCCGAGCCGGCCCTGCATGTGCGCCATGACCTTGTGCTCGGTCTGGCCGACGATCAGCGGCAGGACGAGGAAGGCGACCAACACGCCCGCCACCCGCAGCACCACCTCCAACCAGGCGGGCATCAGGACTCCTCCGCCTCGGGCCCGGCCTCCCCGGCCGGCTCCTGCCGAGCCGGGCCGGTCGGGCGCTCACCCGGCGTGGGCCGCACGGGCCGCTCCGCCGCGTCCGCGGGACGGTCGCCCGAGGCCGGGCGCGCGGGACGGTCGCCCGGGGCGGGACGCGCGGGACGTTCCCGGGCCGGGCGGGCGGGCGTACCGCCGCGCGGGCCCTCGCCCACCCCGGCCGCGCCGGCCGGCGTGGGGGTCGTGCCCCACTCCCCCGGCGCCGGTACGCCCGGCGGCCGGATCGGGCGGCGGCCGCCGCCGGCCTCGGACTCGCCCGGCTCCTTGGCGCCCGGCCAGGGCTTCGCCACCCGGGAGGCGAGCACGAACTCCTTGCGCAGCGGATGTCCCTCGAACTCCGCCGGCAGCAGCAGCGGGCGCAGCTCGCCGTGCCCGTCGAACCCGATGCCGAACATCTCGTACGTCTCGCGCTCGTGCCAGCCCGCGCCGGGAAAGAGGTCGACGACCGACGCCACCGTGGGCGCCGCGCGGGGCACCCGGGTGCGCAGCAGCAGCCCGTGCCGGGCCCGGGTGGACCACAGGTGGGCCACCACGTCGAAGCCGTCGACCAACTCGTCCACCGCCGACAGCCAGTCGAAGAAGTCGAGGTCCAGCTCGGCGTCGTCGCGGACCGCGCGCACCGCGTCCCGCCAGCTCGACGGGGGTACGTCGACGGTGGCCCGGGCGTACCCCTGGCCGCCGGAGACCGACGCGGCGACCTCGACGGGGGCGAGCAGCGCGAGCACCCGCTGGCCGACCTGGTCCGGAGTCATGCCGCTGATCCTAGGGCCTGCCCGGCCGGGCCCGCCCGGGCGAGCCGGGCCCACCGGGCCGGCCGGGATCCGCCGCTTTCCCCGGCGGACGACGCCGGACCGGGTAAGGATGGGTCTCGTGCGCGCTGTGACTGTGACCCCAGGGGTGGCCGACTCGCTGCAACTGACCGAGGACTGGCCGGAGCCGGCCGCCGAGGAGGGGGCGATCCTGGTCCAGGCCCTCGCGGTGGGGATCTGCGGCACCGACCAGGAGATCATCGCCGGCCACTACGGTGAGGCGCCACCCGGCCAGGAGCGGCTGGTGCTGGGACACGAGTCGCTGGGCCGGGTGCTGGAGGACCCGACCGGCACCCTGCAGCCCGGCGACCTGGTGGCCGGCGTCGTCCGGCACCCCGACCCGGTGCCCTGCCGGAACTGCGCGGTGGACCAGTGGGACATGTGCCGCAACGGCCGGTACACCGAGCACGGCATCAAGGGGCTGCCGGGCTTCGCCCGGGAGCGGTGGCGGGTGCAGCCCAAGTTCGCCGTGGGCATGGACCGGGCGCTCGCCCCGGTGGGCGTACTGCTGGAGCCGACCAGTGTGGTGGCGAAGGCGTGGGACCACATCGAGCGGATCGGCCGCCGGGCCGAGTGGAAGCCGGAGAGCGTGCTGGTCACCGGGGCCGGGCCGATCGGCCTGCTCGCCGCGCTGCTGGCCACCCAGCGCGGGCTGTCGGTGCACGTGCTGGACCGGAACACCACCGGGCCGAAGCCGGAGCTGGTCCGGGCCCTCGGCGCCACCTACCACACCACGACCGTGGACGAGTTGGACTTCGAGCCGGACGTGGTGGTCGAGTGCACCGGGGCACCGGTGGTGGTGATCGCGGCGATGTGCAAGGTCGGCCCGACCGGCATCGTCTGCCTGACCGGGGTGTCCAGCGGGGGCCGCAGCCTCGACTTCGACGCCGGCGCTCTCAACCGCGCCCTGGTGCTGGAGAACAACGTGGTGTTCGGCTCGGTGAACGCCGGCCGGCGGCACTGGGACCTGGCCGCGGCGGCGCTCACCCAGGCCGACCAGGCCTGGCTCGACTCGCTGATCACCCGCCGGGTGCCGCTCTCGTCGTACGCCGAGGCGTACTCCACCGGCGGCGAGGACATCAAGGTGGTGCTGGAGTTCGAGCCGTGAGGCCGGGCGGGGCGCGGCCCCGCCCGACGCTCAGATGCCGGGCAGCCGGCCGTTGCGGAACAGGTCCACGAAGAGCTGGTGGTCCTCGCGCGCCCGGATCCCGTACGCGTGCGCGAAGTCGACCAGGTAGCCGGTGAACCCGTCCGCGTCGGCGTCGACGGCGGCGACGATCGACTCCTCGGTGGAGTAGTCGACCAGGTCGTGGCTGGACTCGTCGTCGGCCACCGAGTGCATCCGGGCCACCGCCCGGCCGAGGTCGGTGAGCACGCCGCGCAGCTCCTCCGGCTCGTTCACGTCGGACCAGTCCAGGTCGGCCGCGTACGGGGAGACCTCGGCGACGAGCTGGCCGACCCCGTCCAGCTCGGTGAAGCCCAGCCACGGGTCGGCGTGCGCCTGCAACGCCCGCTGCGACTCGGCCGTCCGGTGCCCCTGGTGCCGGAAGTACGACCGGACCCGCTCGTCCTCGATGTGCCGCGCCACGGCCGGCACCTGGGCCTGCTTCATGTAGATGACGACGTCGTTCTCCAGTGCCTGGGTGTGCCCCTCCAGGAGGAGGTTGTACGACGGCAGCCCGGCCGAGCCGATGCCCACGCCCTTGCGGAGCACCACGTCCTTGATGTTGGTGGCGACCGGGCGCAGCGCCGCGGTCGCCTCCGGCAGGGTGCCCAGGTAGTCCTGGAACGCCGCGCAGACCTTCTCCCGGGTCGCGCCGTCGATCTCGAAGACACCGTCGCCGACGGAGAAGCGGCGCTCGTAGTTGTCGATGGTGGTCTGCACGGCGAGCAGGTCCACCCGGGTGTTGAGCCGGGCCTGCTGGAGCACCCGGCGCAGCACCCCGTCGGCGTTCTCCAGGGTGATCGAGCCGATCGCGTCGTCGCCGCCGGCCGCGATGGCCCGCAGCTCGGTCAGGTACGACCGGGCGAAGCCGGTCACCAGCTCGCCGATCACCCGGTCGGAGAGCGCCTTGGCGTAGCCGAGCAGCGCCACGCTGGCCGCGAAACGCTTCAGGTCCCAGGTGAACGGGCCGACGTACGCCTCGTCGAAGTCGTTGACGTTGAAGACCAGTTGCCCGGACCCGTTCATGTAGGTGCCGAAGTTCTCCGCGTGCAGGTCGCCGTGGATCCACACCCGGCTGGTCCGGTCGTCGAGAAACCGGTCGCTGGCGAAGTCGCCGCGCTGGTCGGCGTAGAAGAGCGAGGCGCTGCCCCGGTAGAAGGCGAACGGGGAGGCCGCCATCTTGCGGAACTTGCGGCGGAAGGCCGCCGGGTCGAGCGCCATCGACGCGCCGAACTCCTCGGTCAGCACGTCCACGATGAAGGCGGAGCGTTGCTCCGCGGAGTGGGTCATGGCCGCAGGCTAGCCCCGGACCGCCACCCGGCGGGTCAGCCGGCCGGGGGACGTACCGGTGGCGCGGTGAGCGATTCGACCGGGCGCGGCCCGGCGTCGGCCGGTGCGGCGAGCCGGTCCGGGCGGGGCACCCCGCCGACGCCGGACTGCTCGGCGGCGATCTTCTCCTGGAGGCGGAGGATGCCGTGCAGCAGCGCCTCCGGGCGGGGCGGGCAGCCGGGCACGTAGACGTCGACCGGGATGAGCTGGTCGACCCCCTTGGTCACCGAGTAGGAGTCCCAGTACGGGCCACCGCAGTTGGAGCAGGCGCCGAAGGAGATGACGTACTTCGGCTCGGGCATCTGGTCGTAGAGCCGCTTGACCGCCGGGGCCATCTTGTCGGTGACGGTGCCGGAGACCACCATGAGATCGGCCTGCCGGGGGCCGTGCGCGAACGGGATGACGCCGAGGCGCATGAAGTCGTGCCGGCCCATGCTGGTGGCGATGAACTCGATCGCGCAGCAGGCCAGGCCGAAGTTGAACACCCAGAGCGAGTAGCGGCGGCCCCAGTTCAGCACGAACCGGATCGGCTCGCCGAGCACGGCCGGCACCTGCACGTTCGGGCCTCCCTCGCCTGTCCCTGATACGACAGTCAACCACAGCCCCGAGGCGGCAACCGACGCAACCGGGCCCGGCGTCGACACGTGTGACCGACATGGCCGCGGCGCGGCCACCGCACGGGGAGGACCAGTTGACGGTGATGAGGGAACCGCGGCTCGGTGAGCCGCCACCGGAGGGGACGGCGGACCGGCCGGCGCCCGCCGACAGGGTCGACTTCGACGGGCTCTACCACGCGCATTTCCGGTCCCTGACGCTCCAGCTCGCCGCCTACTGCGGCGACCTCTCCCAGGCCCAGGACCTGGTCCAGGAAGCCTTCTGCCGGGCGTACGCCCGCTGGTCGCGGGTGTCCGGCTACGACGACCCGGTGGCCTGGGTACGCCGGGTCGCCTGGAACCTCGCCACCAGCCGCTGGCGACGGCTACGCACCGCCCAGTCCTGGCTGCACCGCCAACGCGAAGAACACGTGCCAGGACCCGACCCCGACCGGGTCGCACTGACCACCGCCCTCGCCACCCTGCCCACCAGCCAACGGCGCGCGGTGGTCCTGCACTACCTGGCCGACCTCCCGGTAGGGCAGATCGCCGAGCAGGAAGGCGTGCCGGAGGGCACGGTCAAGTCCTGGCTGCACCGGGGGCGGGCGGCGCTGGCCGCACAACTCGCCGGGACGAACGAGGTGAACGACCATGACTGACGCCGAAGACCTCCTGGTCAGCGAGTTCGCCGCGTTCCGCCAGACGTACGCCCCGGACCTACGGCCCGCCGGACCCGCCGCCGTACGCCAAACCGTCCGCCGCCGCCGGCGACGCGCCGTCGTTGTCACCGCCGCCGCCGTCGTACTCGCCGTGGCGATCCCGATCGTCGCGACCGCCAGCCTCAACCGGAACTCCGAACCCCAACCGGGACCCGCCCACACCGGCGTGCCGACCCCGTCGGTCACCACCCCGCCGCCCACCCCGTCCGCCACGGCCAGTCCGACGCCGGCCCCGAACGGCCGGATCAGCAGGTCACAACTCCTCGCCGCCCAGGTCGAGCTGCCGTCCTGGCAGCCCGGTCGGGGCTGCAAGGCGGGGCCGACCCGGATCGCGGCCACCCACGGCGGCACTGACGGCGAGGTCCTGCTGGAAGATCTCGCCTACGGGGACGTGGACGGCGACGGCGCGGTGGAGACTGTCGCGCTGCTTCGGTGCGTCATTCTCCGTGGCGGCGCATCACAGGTGGTGGCGTTCGACCGGGATGCCGCTGAGCGGATCGTCACCCTCGGACAGGTCGTCCGGTCGGATCAGTCGGCGCCGGGGTGGCCACTCGCGGCGCAGATCACCAGCGCCGGGACGATCCGAGTGGACATCGCCGACATAGGCCCCGGATCCGGCTGGTCCCTCGACTGGTCGCAGCGCCAGTGGCGCGGTTACCGGTGGACGGGCAAACGGTTCACTCAGGTCGACGGGCCCATCTCGTTCGGCCCCAACCCCCATCGGCCGGACCTGTCCGTGACCGCCAGCGATCTGGCCTGGGGGCCGCGGGAAGCCGACGGCACCCACGCCGGGACGGTGACCGTCACCGTCCGAAACCTCAGCGGGGTCCCGGCCGGCCTGGTGGAACTGCGGCTCGGGATGCGGCCGGGGGTGACGGCGGACGGCGGTGACTGGACCGCTTGCCAGGGCGCGTCACCATCCGACGATGCCCTGAGCTGCCGGTTCGGCCCGCTCGCTCCGGGTGCGATGCGTACCTTCCGGTTGGGACTCCGGAGTCCAGGTGTCCTCTCCGGAACCGGCATCGCCGAGGTGACGCCGATCGGCACCGAGACCGATCCGCTGCTGGACCCGTCCGTCGAGAACAACGAGGACCGCTACCGCTACGGCTGATCCCGGCACGGCCGGCTACCGCGCCTTTCGGGCCTCCAGCGACGACCTGGCGTCGGGTGACAACCTGGCGGAGCTGCGTTCGACGGGGTGAGCGCGCCCTCCACGATGGACGCGAGGGCCCGGTTGGTTGCCGGGTCCTCGCGTCGTATTCGTGACAAAAGCTGATGCAACGGTCAGTCGGTGCGGGACGTGTCCCCTGAGTCGGGCGACGGAGACGCCGCCGCCCACCCCACGGGGATCACGGGAGGAAGCACCATGACCACACCTACGGCACGCATCGCCACCGCCCTGCTCGGCGGCACCGCGGCGCTGCTCGCCCTCGCCGCGCCGGCCGGCGCCGCGACCAGCCGGACGGCCGGCCCCGACGTCAGCACCCAGCGCCTGGTCCTCACCCCCACCGACGAGGGGTACGTCGGGACCCTGACCGCCACGGTGACCAACCCGGGCCGGACCGCCACCACCGTCGACCTGATCGTCACCGAGCCGGCCGGCGCCTCGTTCACCACCATCGAGCCGGGCGGCCCCTGCCTCTACACGGACCTGGTCGACAACCGCCAGGTGAGCGAGTGCTACGGCGGCCGGATCGAGCCGCACAGCACGATGACCTTCCAGCTCGGCTTCCACGTCTGGACCACCGTCCGCGACTACCCGATGGTGGCCCGGGGCGGCGAGATCGCGGTGCAGCCCGCCGGCGCCACCCGTCCCTCGGACACCGCCGCGTTCACCACGCTCTTCGCCTCACCCACCGGCGAGCTGCGCCACCCGCGCGCCTACCAGCAGGCCACCGCCACCGACCTGACGATCCACGGCGCCGACGTGGTGCTCACCCGCCAGCCCGACGGCAGCCTGCTGGGCCGGATGCCGGTCACCGTCCGGTACGGCAACGACGCCCCCTCCAAGCACGTCTACGCCACCGCCGACCTGCCGGCGGGCGTCACCGTCTGGGGCACCGACCCGCAGGACGACGTGAGCTTCCTCGACTCGTTCACCGTGCCGGGCGGCCGGTTCATGCCGGGCGAGGTGTCCAGCTTCGACGTCATCCTCCGGGCCCCGGCCGGCACCCCGGCCGACGACCTGGGCAGCGGATCGTTCACCGTCGCCGCGAGCTACCACCCGCTCACCGAGGTGCCGGACGTCGACCCGGCCGACAACACCACCTCGTTCACCGTGCGGGCCGTCGAGGCCGGCTGACCAGATCAGGCGACAGCGGGTGGGGCGGTCCGGCAGCGCCGGGCCGCCCCACCGGTCTGCCGGCCCCCGGCCGAGGGGGCGTACCCGCCGGACACGCCGGACCGGTCCGGGTGGGGGTGCAACCTACCGGGCCGCTCGCGCGTGTGAGGGTGGATCCGGGGACCACCCGCGGGGAGGACAGGCATGACGGTCGGCATCTACGAGCTGTTCGAGGAGCCTCCCGACGTGGCCGGGTCCACCGTCGACGAGTCGCGCGCCGCCGCCGACTTCGACGAGGTGTACGAGTACCACTTCCCGTCGCTCGCCGCCGAACTGGCCGCGTACTGCGGGGACCTGGCGATGGCCCAGGATCTGGTCCAGGAGGCGTTCTGCCGGGCCTTCACCCGCTGGCCGACGGTCTCCCGCTACGACGACCCGGTCGGCTGGATCCGCCGGGTGGCGTGGAACCTCGCCACCAGCCGCTGGCGGCGGCTGCGTACCGCCCGCTCCTTCCTGCGTCGGCAGCGTGAGGAGCACGTGCCCGGCCCCAACCCGGACCGGGTGGCGGTGCGGGAGGCGCTGTCCCGGCTGCCCGCGCACCACCGCCGCGCGGTCGTGCTGCACTACCTCGCCGACCTGTCGGTGGCGGAGATCGCCGCCCAGGAGCAGGTGGCCGTGGGCACGGTGAAGTCCTGGCTGCACCGGGCCCGTACCGCGCTGGCCGTCCACCTGAGCAGCACGAGCGAGGTGTCCGATGAGGCCTGATCAGGGCGAGGACCGGCTGCGCGGCGAGCTGACCGCGTACCACGGCAGCCTGCTGGCGCAGGTGGAGCCGGCGGGTTCGGTCGCGGTCCGCCGGGCGGTGCGCCGGCGGCGGCGCGTCGCGGCCGCGCTGGCCGGGGCGGGCGTGCTGGTGGTGATCCTGCCGCTGGCGAGGTGGGCGGGGCCCGGCCACGACGACCCGGTGCCCACCGCGGTGGCCACGACCGCGCCGGCCACCGCTGCCCACGGGTCCGGGCCGGCCGCCGCGTCGCTCGCCCCCAACGCCGCGATCACCCGCGACGACCTGCTGGCCGCCACCGTCGAGCTGCCGGCCTGGCCGGACGGTACGCCGTGCCCGGCCGGTCCGGTCCGGCTCGTGGACCCACCGGGCCGCCCCGGCGAGGTGATCCTGTCGACCTTCGCGGGCGGCTACGGCGACGTCGACTCCGACGGCCTCGCCGAGCCGGTAGTGCTGCTCCGCTGCCTGCGCGACAGCGGCGAGTACCCGGTGCAGGTGCTGGCCCTCGACCGCAACGCCAACGGGCGGATCGTCGTGCTGGGCGCGGTCTTCCGGTCCGACAGCGCCAGGCCGGAGCAGGTCTACTCGCTCACCGTCCGGCCGGACGGCCTGGTCAACGTCGAGGTGACCGACGTGGTGCCCGCGTCCGGCGAACCCGGGCCGGAGCACCGGCAGTGGCGCGGGTTCCGCTGGGACGGTCAGGCATTCCAGCAGGTCGACGGCCCGACCGGTTTTCCGGGCTGAGCCGCCCGGGGCGGGCGGACCGGAAAGTCACCCGGCGGGCGCAACCGGTCCCGGCGCTCGCGCGTGTCGCCCCTGTGGGACCGCCGCCGTCTGGGGGACGGGGTGACATCGGGGGCCGACGCCGGCCGGCCGGGTGACCTGCCGGCCGGCGTCGGTGGTCGGCCGTTCGTGGGCGGGGCCTTCGGCGCGCGGCCGGCCCGGCCCGCCGGCCTCACCAGGTCGGGCGTTGCAGCAGCCCGACGAACTCCACCAGCAGGCGCTCCCGGAGCGCCACCGGGGCGGCGTCGAGCAGGGTGTTCACCGCCGCCATCCGGTCCGGGGCCGGTCCCGCCCCGAGCCCCAGCCCGGCGGCGAGTTCCCCGATCAGTTCGGGGGTGAGCGCCGCCGGGCTGAGGGTGCCGGCCAGCGCCAGCAGCTCCGGCGGGAGCGCCACCGGCCCGGCCGCCCGGGCCGCCGCCACCGCGTCGGCCAGCGCCGGCCCGAACTCGGCCACCCGGGGGGCCACCGAGGCGGTCACCGTGAGGTGCACGCTGGCCGGCAGGCCGGCGTACCGGAGCTGCGGCTGGGTGTGCCAGCCCCGGGCGGTCAGCTCGTCGACCAGCACGAACAGGTCGAGGTCGGGGTTGCCGTCGGTGGTGAAGCAGACCACGGTCGACTGCGGTTCGGCCATCAGCCGCAGCCCGTCGACCGCGCGCACCGCGTCGGCCAGCCCGGTCACCGCCGCCCGGGTCTGCTCCGCCAACCGCAGGTAGCCGTCCTCGCCGAGGTGGCGCAGGGTGGCGTACGCGGCGGCGATCGGGCCGCCCGAGCGGGTCGAGGCGATCACCGGGTTGATCATCGTGTAGCCGGGCCAGTCCGCGTACGCGAAGTACTGCGGGGCCCGCAGCGCCGGGTTCCGGTGCAGCAGCACCGACACCCCCTTCGGCGCGTACGCGTACTTGTGCAGGTCGACGGAGATCGAGGTGACCCCGTCGACGGCGAAGTCGAACGCCGGCACCGGCGCGCCGAGCCGGCGCAGCCAGGGCAACGCCCAGCCGCCGAAGCAGGCGTCCACGTGGCAGCGCACCCCGGCCGCGCCGGCCACGGCGGCGATCTCCGCCACCGGGTCGACCACGCCGTGCGCGTACGACGGGGCCGAGGCGGCGACCAGCACGGTCTCCGGCCGGATCGCGGCGGCCACGTCCGCCACGCCGGGGCGCAGGGTGACCGGGTCGACGTCGACCGGGTCCAGGGTCACCCGCAGGTAGTGCGCCGCCTTGGCGAACGCGGCGTGCCCGCTGACCGGCACCACGATCCGCGGCTCGGCCACGTCCGGGCGGGCGTCCCGGGCCGCCTTAACGGCCAGGATCAGCGACTCGGTGCCGCCGCTGGTGACGTTGCCGACCACCGCCGGCGCGTTCGTGCCAGGGCCGCCGCCGAGCAGCCGGGCGGCCGCCCCGACCAGCGCGTTCTCCATCGCCAGCAGGGACGGGAAGGCGGTCGGGTCGAGCCCGTTGACGTGCGCGCTCTCGGCGTACGCGGCCTGCGCCAGTTCGTCGAGCCCGGCCACGCCGGGGTCGTACACGTAGGCGAACAGCCGCCCCCCGTGGGTGGGCCGGTCGGCCGCCCGCAGGGCGCGGATCTCGTCGAGCACCCGCGGCGCGGGCACCCCCTCGACGGGGAGCGCGGTCGTTCCCGGCGCGTCGGTCATGGCTGTCGGGTACCTCTCTGGGTGCGGAACGGCGGCGTGGGCCGGCGCGGGTCGGAGCACCGGCGCGGCGTGGGCCGGCGCGGGTCGGAACGCCGGTGCGGCGTGGGCCGGCGCGGGGTCCGGTCGGCTCACGCCCGCGCCCCGGGTGCGACCGCCGGGCCGGCCCCGGCGGCGGCCAGCAGGGCCGGGGTCAGGGTGTAGCCGCGCAGCAGCAGCACCGGCAGCGCCACCAGCACGGCCGGCAGCACGGTGAAGCCGAGCAGCACGCCGAGCCGGGCCGTGCCGGACTGCGCCGCCGCGACCCCGGTGGACGAGGAGACATAGCCGGAGAGCTGGAGGACCAGGCCGTAGATCCCGGGACCGAGGGCGAGGCCGAAGGTCTCCCCGGCGGTCCAGAGCCCGGTGAACACCCCGGCCTGCCGGCGTCCGGTGCGCGCGGTGTCGTGGGCGATGCAGTCCGGCAGCATGGCGAGCGCGAAGACCTGCTGGCCGGCGTACCCGACGCCGATGAGCGCGACCACCGCGTACACCGCGGCGGCGGGCAGCGCCGGGGCGGCGACCAGGGCCAGCGCGCCGGCGGCGAAGAGCAGCGACGCGAGGGCCAGCGCGCCGCGCTTGCCGAGCCGGGCGCCGGCCCGGGTCCACAGCGGCATGACCAGCAGCGCCGGCCCGACGAAGCAGGCGAAGAGCAGGGTCGGGCCGCCGTCCGGGTCGCGCAGCACCTGATCGGCGAAGTACTTGACCCCGGCCAGCACGGTGGCCACCCCGGCGGACTGGATCACGAAACAGATCAGCAGCACCCGGAACGGCCGGTTGCGGCCGGCGACGGCGAGTTGGGCGCGGAGGCTGGGTTCGCTCTCCCCCACCGTGCCGGTCGGCGCCGAGCGGGTGCCGAGGAACGCGCCGACCGTGCCGACCACGATGAGCGCGGCGACGAAGAGGCCCATCCAGCGGTGTCCCGGCACGCCGTCGCCGCCGGCGGTCACCACCGCCGGGGCCACCGCGCCGGAGACCAGGATGGCCAGCGCGAGCACCGCGATCCGCCAGCTCATCAGCCGGGTACGCTCCGCCGGGTCGTCGGTCAGCTCGGCCGGCATGGCCACGTACGGCACCTGGAAGAAGGCGAACGCGGTGGCCGTGGCCAGGAAGGCGACCGCCACGTACGCCCCGGCGGCCGGGCCGGCCCCGAACGGCGCGGCGAAGATCGAGGCGAAGAGCACCGCCAGCGCGAGCCCACCGCCGAGCAGGTACGGCCGGCGCGCGCCGTGCCGCGACCGGGTCCGGTCGGAGATCCGCCCGGCGACCGGGTTGACCAGCACGTCCCAGGCCTTGGGGAGCAGCACCAGCAGGGCGGCCACCCCGGCGGCCACGCCCAGGGTGTCGGTGAGGTACGGCAGCAGGAGCAGCCCGGGCACCGTGCCGAACGCCCCGGTGACCAGCGAACCCGTCGCGTAGCCGAGATGCACCCGGCGGGGCAGCCCTCCGGTGGGCCCGGCCCCCGTCCCTGTCATGGGGCCGAATGTTACTCACGTTATGTCCTGGCTCACACCCCCTCCTCCGGTGACCAGGCCGCCGCCGCCATGTCCACCCCCGCCGGGCGCAACGGGCAGCCCTCGGCCCGCAGCCGGGCGCGCGCCTCCCGCTCGTGCCCGGGTGGCAGCCGGCCGGCCGAGTTCACCACCCGGTGCCAGGGCACCCCGCCCCCGTGCCGGGCCATGATCGAGCCGACCAGCCGGGCCGAGGCGCGCCCGGACCGCTCGGCGAGCGCGTCGGCCACCGCCCCGTACGACATCACCCGGCCCGGCGGGATCCGCTCGACCAGATCGAGCACCGCCTCCACGTACTCGTCAGGTGTCATGACCGGCCACGATATGGGAACGCGCCGGGGTCCGGCGGACCGCAGCGCGCAGAATGGTCCGGTGCGCGAAGCAGTCACCTCGGCCCGGCGGATCGTCGTCAAGATCGGTTCGTCCTCGCTGACCACCCCGGCGGGCGGGCTCGACGACGCCCGGGTCACCGCACTGGTCGACAGCCTCGGCGCGCTCGCCGCCGACGGCCGCGAGGTGGTGCTGGTCTCCTCCGGCGCGATCGCCGCCGGCCTCGCCCCGCTCGGGCTGGCCCGGCGCCCCCGCGACCTGGCCACCCAGCAGGCCGCCGCCAGCGTCGGGCAGGGCCTGCTCATCGGCCGGTACGCGGCCAGCTTCGCCCGGCACGGGCTGACCGTCGGGCAGGTGCTGCTCACCGTCGACGACGTGACCCGACGGGCGCACTACCGCAACGCGTACCGGACCCTGCGCAAGCTGCTCGACCTGCGAGCCGTGCCGATCGTCAACGAGAACGACACGGTGGCCACCGAGGAGATCCGGTTCGGCGACAACGACCGGCTGGCCGCGCTGGTCGCCGTGCTGGTCGACGCCGACCTGCTGGTGCTCCTGTCGGACGTGGACGCGCTCTGGACCGGCGACCCGGCCCGCGCCGGCAGCACCCGGATCACCGAGGTGCACGGCGAGGGGGACCTCGCCGGCGTGAACATCGGCGGGGCGGGCCGGGCCGGGGTCGGCACCGGCGGCATGGTCACCAAGGTCGAGGCCGCCCGCATCGCCACCGGCTTCGGCATCCCGGTGGTGCTCACCGCCGCGCCGCTGGCCGGGTCCGCGCTGGCCGGCGAGGCGGTCGGCACCTTCTTCCACCCGAGCAGCCGCCGGCCGGCCGCCCGGCTGTTCTGGCTGGCGCACGCCACCGCGCCGCGCGGCCGGCTGCACCTCGACCCGGGCGCGGTGCAGGCGGTGGTGGGCCGGCGCAAGTCCCTGCTCCCGGCCGGGATCACCGCGGTGGACGGCGCGTTCACCGCCGGCGACCCGGTGGACCTGGTCGACGCCGAGGGCGCGCCGGTGGCCCGAGGGCTGGTCAACTACGACGCGGTGGAGCTGCCAGGGCTGCTCGGCCGGTCCACCTCCGAGCTCGCCGCGGCGCTCGGCCCGGCGTACGAACGGGAGGTCGTCCACCGCGACGACCTCGTCCTGCTGTGAGCATTGGCCCCCGGTGGACGCGTTCCGCGGTGCCGGGGGCCCACCCGAACACCTGAAGGAGTACGTGATGAGCGAGCGCCAGCGAGCGGGTCAACGGTTCGGCGCGGCCGCGCCGCGTGGCGGCACCGAGTGCGGCGGAGTGCCGGCATGAGCGTCACCGAGCAGGCCCGGCGGGCCCGGGTCGCGGCGCAGGCGCTGGCCGTCGCCACCCGTACGGTCAAGGACGCCGCGTTGGTGGCGATGGCCGACGCGCTGCTCACGCGTACCCCGGAGATCCTGGCCGGGAACGCGGCGGACCTGGCGGCCGGGCGCGCGGCCGGGCTGAGCGCGGCCGTGCTGGACCGGCTCGCCCTCGACGAGGGCCGGGTGGCCGGCATCGCGGACGCGCTGCGGCAGATGGCCGCGCTGCCCGACCCGGTGGGCGAGGTGGTCCGCGGCGCGACCCTGCCCAACGGGCTGGAGCTGCGGCAGGTCCGGGTGCCCTTCGGGGTGGTCGGCATCATCTACGAGGGCCGGCCGAACGTCACCGTGGACGCCGCCGGCATCTGCCTGAAGTCGGGCAACGCGGCGCTGCTGCGCGGCTCCTCCTCGGCGGCGCACTCCAACGCGGCCCTGGTCGCGGTGCTGCGCGACGCCATCGCCGGGGCCGGCCTGCCGGCCGACGCCGTCCAGCTGCTCGATGCCAGCACCCGCGACTCGGTCAAGGAGCTGATGCGCGCCCGGGGCCTGGTCGACGTGCTCATCCCGCGCGGCGGCGCGTCGCTGATCCGGACCGTCGTCGAGGAGTCGACCGTGCCGGTGATCGAGACCGGGGTGGGCAACTGCCACGTCTACGTGGACGCCGCCGCCGACCTCGCCAAGGCCGTTTCGGTCACCCTCAACTCCAAGACGCAACGCCTCTCCACCTGCAACACCGCCGAGTCGCTGCTGGTCCACGCCGACGTCGCCGACGCCTTCCTGCCGGCGATGCTGGCCGCGTTCGCCGAGGCCGGGGTGACCGTGCACGGCGACGCGCGGGTCGCCGGACACTCCGACGCCGTGGTGCCGGCCACCGAGGAGGACTTCGACACCGAGTACCTCTCGGCCGACATCTCGGCCGCCGTGGTCGACTCGCTCGACGCGGCCGTCGCGCACATCCGCCGGTACGGCACCGGCCACACCGAGGCGATCATCACCGACTCGCAGTCGGCCGCCCGGGAGTTCGTGGCCCGGGTCGACGCGGCGGCGGTGATGGTCAACGCCTCCACCCGGTTCACCGACGGCGGCGAATTCGGCTTCGGCGCCGAGATCGGCATCTCCACCCAGAAGCTGCACGCCCGCGGCCCGATGGGCCTGCCCGAGCTGACCAGCACCAAGTACGTCGTCACCGGCGACGGCCACCTGCGCTGACCCCGCCACACGGCCACCTCACCGGACCTCCCCGCAAGGCCACCGCGCAAGGCCACCGCGCGGGACCGCCGCGCGGGACCAGCGCGCAGGGCCAACCGCAGGGGCACCACGGATTGCGGCAAGTCGTGGCATCCCAGCGCAGGGATGCCACGACTTGCCGCATCCCGCTCCCCGGGTGCTCGGCCCGACACGGGCGCAGGCCCGACACGGGTGGCGGTCAGCCGGTCGGGGCGGTCGGCTCCGGCGGCGGGCCGGCCGGCTTCGGCCGCGGCAGCGGCACGACCGGCGGCACCTGCTGGTCGATGTCCAGTGACGGCTCGACCACCCATGGGCTGAACGGCGACGGCGGCTCGGCCTCCGCCAGCGGCTCGGCTCCGCCCAGGCCCGAGGAAAACGCCGGCGGCGCGTCGCCGCCCGAGGTCAGGGGCGACGCCGACGGCGCGTCGCCGCCCAGGGCCGAGAAAAACGCCGACGGCGCGTCGCCGCCCAGGGCCGAGGGGGACACCGGCGGTTCGGCGCTGCCCGGGGTCGAGGGGGGCGCCGGCGGCGCGGGGGCCGGCGACACCGGTCCGGCAGGCGGCGGGGTCGACGCCGGAGCCGGGACCTCCGGCGGCGGCACCGGGCGGGGCGCGGGCACCAGCCGCGGCGACGGCGGCACGGCCGGCTGCGGCGGGAGGAGCGGCGCCCCGGAGACCGGGGCCTCGGGGATGCCCGGGCGGCAGGCCCGGATCGCGCGCAGCGTGGTGTGCACGTCGAACTGGTGGCCGTCGTCGCTGTCCCAGCCGCCGTCGCTGCGCTGGGTCTCGGCGAGCCGCCGGCGCGCGGCCACCAGCAGCCACTGTTCCTCGCCCACGTCGACCCGGCGCAGGGTGGCGGCGAGCCAGGCCACGTCGGCCGGGGACATTTCCGGGATCCGGTCGGCCAGCACCGCCTGGATCCGCGCCGACTCGTAGTACATCTGCTGGCGGTGCAGCACCGCGGCGGCCAGCCACCCGGCCGGCAGGAAGGACGGCCAGCTCCCGTCGGGGAGAAGCTGCGCGGCGAGCGTCTGTGCCGCCGCCTGCACCACCCCGGCGTACGCCCCGCCGACCCGGTGGTCGAGCGGCCCGCCGGCCCGGGCGTCCAGTCCTGCCACGGTCAGCCAGAACCCGGCGTTGGCGGTCAGGTAGAGGCGGGCCTCCGGATCGCCCGGGGTGGCCCACTCGGGGGCGAACCCGGCCAGCGACGGGTCCTCGTCCCAGCCGCCGTCGGGCAGTTGCCGGGCGGCGAGCCAGTCCAGCGCGTGCCGGGCGGCCGGACGGCCCAGCGCGCCGAGGTCGTCCAGCTCGGCCAGGCGGAAACAGGTCGCGTCGACGGAGGCGACCGCACCGTCCAGGATGGCGGGCCAACCGCCGCCGGGCGCCTGCCCGGCCTCGGCCGAGTCGAGCAACTCCGACGGCACCGGCGCGCCGGTGCGCAGCCGGTGCAGCCGGGCCCGGTCGACCGTGTCGCCGTGCGCCACGACGAAGCCGATCGCCGCCTCCAAATCCACCACGGCGGACACGCTACCGGCGCAAACGCGGTTACGCCTCGGTAGCTCGGCCAGGGGTGGCCCGGCCCACCGGCGACCCGCGCAGGCCCGTCCGGTGTCCGGGCGGACCTGCGGCGGAGGTCAGTACGCCGGCAGCGACGGATCGATCTGCTTCACCCAGGAGAGCACCCCGCCCTGGACGTGCACGGCGTCGGAGAAGCCCGCCGCCTTCAGCGCGGCGAGCGCCTCGGCGGAGCGGACGCCGGACTTGCAGTGCAGCACGATCTGCTTGTCCTGCGGGAGCCGCGCCAGCGCCTCACCGGAGATGATCTCGCCCTTGGGGATGAGGGTCGAGCCGGGGATCCGGACGATCTCGTACTCGGCGGGCTCGCGGACGTCGACCAGGAAGATGTCCTTGCCGGCGTCCTGCCACTCCTTGAGCTCCAGCGCGGTGATGGTCGCGTCGACCACCGCCTCCTGGGCCTCCTCGGAGACCGCGCCGCAGAAGTCCTCGTAGTCCTCCAGCAGGTCGGTGACCGTGGGGTTCTCGCCGCAGAGCGCGCAGTTCGGGTCCTTGCGGACCTTGATCTTGCGGTAGCTCATCTCCAGGGCGTCGTAGACCATGAGCCGGCCGACCAGCGGCTCGCCGATGCCGGCGAGCAGCTTGATCGCCTCGTTGACCTGGATCGACCCGATGGACGCGCAGAGCACGCCGAGCACGCCGCCCTCGGCGCAGGACGGGACCATGCCGGGCGGCGGGGGCTCCGGGTAGAGGCAGCGGTAGCAGGGGCCGTGCTCGGCCCAGAACACCGACGCCTGGCCGTCGAACCGGTAGATCGAGCCCCAGACGTACGGCTTGCCGAGCAGCACGGCCGCGTCGTTGACCATGTAGCGGGTGGCGAAGTTGTCGGTGCCGTCGACGATCAGGTCGTACTGGGAGAAGATCTCCCGGACGTTCTCCCGGTCCAGCGCGGTGTTGTGGATCTCCACGTTGACCAGCGGGTTGATCTCCCGGATCGAGGCGGCGGCGGACTCGGCCTTGGACCGGCCCACGTCGGAGACGCCGTGGATCACCTGGCGCTGGAGGTTCGACTCGTCGACGGTGTCGAAGTCGATGATGCCGAGCGTGCCGACCCCGGCGGCGGCGAGGTACAGCAGGGCCGGCGAGCCGAGGCCACCGGCGCCGACACAGAGCACCCGGGCGTTCTTCAGCCGCTTCTGCCCCTCGACCCCGACGTCCGGGATGATCAGGTGGCGGGAGTAGCGACGGATCTCGTCTACGGTCAGCTCGGCGGCGGGCTCGACGAGCGGGGGCAACGACACGGTGGACTCCCCGGGATCGGCGGTGGGACCGCGCCATTGTCGCTCGACCGGGCAGGGATCGGCCATGATGAGGGCCACGTCGCCCGACATGCGGGAGCGGGAATAACTCAGACCCCGTCGACCGGCTCCCCCTCGTAGCGGGCCCCGTCGACGTACGGCCAGGCGTTGGCGACGCAGCCGTCCAGCCCGTACGTCTGCTGTTGCATCACCGGGGCCGGCGCGCCGGGGCCGGGACAGGCCTGGTGCAGCTCGCCAAGTTCGTGCCCGACCTCATGGTTGATCACATAGGTGCGGTAGACCGCCAGCGGGGCGCCGTAGTCCGGCACCGCCTCCATCCACCGGGCCAGGTTGATGATGACCCGGCCGGGCAGCCGGCAGGAGGTGTACCGCTCGGTGGCCAGGCCGCCCTCGGCGCACATCCGCTCGGAGGTGGCCGGGGTGGCCAGGTAGACGGTGAAGTCGGCGGCGGCCGCCTCGGCGACCCGCTGCACCCGCAGCTCACCCGAGGCGATCCAGCTCCGCGGGTCGGCGAGCACCTCGTCCACGGTGGCGGCGAACCCGTCGGCGTCCTGGCCGCTGCCCCGTTCGACCTCCACCCGGTAGCGGTGCAGTGGTCCGTCGTACCCGCGCACCGGGGAGCGGCCGCCGGCCGCGGCGAAGCTGCCGGGTCCGTCCGTCGGGTAGCCGGTCGGCTCGTCCCGGGCCCCGGCGCCGACGCCGTGCGCCAGCCGGGCGTCGCCGGCCGCCACCGGCGCGGGGTCGGCGGGCCGGCGGACCAGGTCGGTCAGGCCGGCCGCGGCGCCGGCCAGCGTCCCGGCGACGAGCAGGAGCAGCAGGGTACGGCGCCGGCGGCGGCGCATCCGCCGCAGGCCGGGGCGGGCGGGCGCGCCGGTACGCGGCCGTGCCGGCGGGCGGTCGAAGTCGAGCCGAACGGGACGGGCGCCGGCTCCCGGCGACGCCCCGGCCTGGGCAGGCGGGTCGGAAGGGGACGACGACGTCATGGCACCAGCGTGCCATGCAATTCGGGCATTTGGCTGCTTTTACCGCTTGTTCCGCGAAATACTTCTCATCGCCACGATCAGGTCTTTCACCGCTGAGGGCCGGTGTAGCGCCGGCCGTTCAGGTACGGCCACGGGTTCGGCCGGCAGCCGTCGAGGAAGAGGGTCTGCTGCTGCATCACCGGCGCCGCCCGCCCGGCCCCCGGACAATCCTCGTGGTGGTGTCCCAGCTGGTGCCCCACCTCATGGTTGACCACATAGAGCCGGTAGGTGTCCAAGGGCATCCGGGCGGCCACCAGATGCGGCGCCGAGGTGCGCCACCGGTCCAGGTTGATGACCACCTTCCCGGTCACCCGGCAGGAGGTGTACGGCACCCCGCCCTTGCGGATGTCGATGCCGCCACGCCGGCACAGCTGGGCGGCGGTGTCCCGGGTGGCGAGGTAGACGGTGAACTCGGACCGCGCCCCGGGGGCCACCCGCTGCAACCGCAGCCGGCCACTGTCCACCCAGCTCCCCGGCCCGGTCAACGCCCGCTGCACGGCGTCGCCGAAGGCCTGGACGTCCTCGCCGGACCCGTTCTCCACCGCCACCCGGAACCGCCGCAGCGTGCCCGATTCGCCCAGCACCCGCGCCGGCCGCGCGTCGTAGCCGAAGGTCCCCCGGCCATGCGCGGGCACCGGGCCGGGCAGCGCCAGCACCGGCGCGGACGGCTTCGGGCTCGGCGACGGGCTCGCCGGGACCGACGGCGGCGGCGACGACGACGACTCCACCGGCTGCGCCACCGACCCGTCGCTGACCAGCAGCCCCACCCCGGCGGAGGGGCGTTGCACCGCCACCCCCACCCCGACCGCCGCGGTGGCCAGGAACGCGAGCACCACCAGGGCGGACCGCCAGCGGCGGGCGGCCGGGCGGCGGCGCGGGGCGGTACGGGTGACGGCGCGGCGCGGCGGTGCGGAGGCGGGCATCCGGGTCAGCCTGCCATGTCCCGGGCCGGCCCGCTCTCCCCCGTTCCGGCAAACGGCCTGCTCCCGGCCTCGGCGAGCAGCCCCAGCACCGCCCGGGCCACGATCCGGGGCACCTCCAACTGGGCCACGTGCCCGACCCTGTCGAGCATCAACAGCCGGCTGTCCGGAATCACCCGGGCGGCCTGCGGGGCGACCCGCACGTCGACCAACCGGTCCTGCCGGCCCCCGATCACCAGGGTGGGCACCGGCACCGTCGCCGCCAGCCGCCACAGCGAGCCCGAGCCCGGCAGGTACGACCGCAGGAAGCTGGAGACCAGGCCGCGGAACGTGCGGACGTACGCGGCCGCGTAGTGGGTCGCCTCGTAGCGGACCCGGATCTCCTCCACCGCCTCCCGCCGGCGCTGCTCGCTGATCCGGGTCAGGTCGGCGATGCACGCCTCCATCACCTGCTGGGCCATCACCTCGGGGGCGAGCTGGGCCAGCCGCCGGGCGGCCACCCGCTCGGCCCGGGGGATCGCCAGCAGGGGCAGCATCCGGCCCTGCAACGAGCGCCGGAAATCCAGGAACGGCAGCGCCGGGGAGATCAGCGTCAGGGTGCGGACCAGGTCGGGCCGGAGCGCCGCCACCCGGACCGAGACGGCGCCGCCCAGCGAGTTGCCGAACAGGTGCACCGGCCCCCGATCGCTCTGCTCGATCCAGCGCACCACCCGGTCCGCGAAGGCGGGGATCGTGTAGCGCGGGCCGGGCTCGCTGCGGCCGAAGCCGGGCAGGTCGATCGCCTGCCCCGCCAGCCGGCCGGCGAGCAGGCCGGCCAGGTCCGTCCAGTTCTGCGCCGACCCGCCCAGCCCGTGCACGTAGAGCGCCGGCTCGGCGTCCGGACCGGTCGCCGGGGTCTCCCGGACGTAGCTGACCGTGCCGTCGAGGAGCACCTCCCGCCCCGGCCAGGGCGGCGGGAGCGGGAGGTGGGGCGCGGGCAGGCTGTCGTCCGGCCAGAGCGAGGCGGGCTTCATGACCCCAGTCTTCCCCGCGCCGGAGCCGGACCACACCGCCCGGCTCAGCCTGAATCCACCGATGGTTGGTGGTGTGGCTCTTTGGACGCGTGAGTATTGGTTGATGTTGATTGGTTGGGGTGTTGGGCAGGTCGGGTTCGCCGGTCTGCCCGGCTTGCTCCATGGTCCTGGTTGTGGTGGTCGGGTTGGTGTGGTCAGCCGGTGGGGGCGGGCAGGGCGCGGATGCGGTCCAGGGCGGTGAGGAGTGTGTCGGCCCAGGGCCAGGCGCTGGGTAGGTGTAGGTGGAGTCGGCGGGCGGTGCGGGTGAGGCGTGCGCCGACGGTGTAGATCTTGCGGCGGATGGTCTTCGTGGCGACGCGGGCCAGGTGCATGCCGAGGCGGGCGGTCCAGCGGGTCAGGTTGTGGGCGATGGTGTTGAGCACGAGCCAGGCGGCGTTGCCGCCGAAGCTTTTGGTGGG